>NZ_JBFAKX010000014.1:0-181033 GCF_040655935.1 Promicromonospora sp. NPDC050262
CGGGCTCGGAAGTCGGCAGTTTGCCCCGCAGGCTCGGCAGTTGGCATCGAGATCGGCACAGGCCTGTGCCGATCTCGATGCCAACTGCCGAGCGCTCAGCGAAGTGCCGAACGTGCGGGCTGCTGGGCTCTGTCGCAGGGGGCGATCCCGCGACCGGTGCCCGGCGCAAAGCGCCCAGTACCCGGCGCCCAGTACCTGGTCCCCGGTCCCCGGCGCGAAGTGCCGTTCTCGTCGTTCGTCGCGTAGCGGGGCCGGATCGCGAACGCCGCCCAGACGTCCCTGGGCACCGAGGCGCAACGCTTCGAGTGCGACCACAGGCAGGGTCGAAGCCACCTGGTGCACAGGGCGTCCGGCACGGCGACACCTGAGCGGCGCGCGCCCGCCACGCTCGTGTCCATGAAAGTGACCTTTACCCAGGACGGCGTCGCCGTCCCCGAAGTGCTCCTGGCGCGCGAGCAGGACAAGAATCAGCTGGCACTCGCCAGCCGCCAGGGCTCGTTGACCCGCATCCGGCGGGGTGCCTATTGCGACCCGGACGACATCCGGGCGGACGGTCCCGCATCGGCTCCGCGCGAAAAGCGGAACCGGGAGCTCGCCCGCGCCCGGGCGCTACACCGGCAGCTCCGCTCGAACGTGGTGTTCAGCCACACGACGGCGGCGCTCCTTCTGGGGTGCCCCGTCTGGACCGTGCCTGACCGCACACACGTCTACCAGCGCTACCGCCCCTCGAGCCGCGCGGCGAAGGACATCGCCCGACACGTGGGCACCGTCCCGGCCTACGCCGTCACCACCGTGCACGGTCTTCCGGTGACGTCGCTCGTGCGTACCGTCGTGGACTGCGCGCTGGCGCTGCACCCGCTGGAGGCCCTCGTCATCGCGGACTTCGCGCTGAGCCACGACATCGATCGCGCCGAGCTCCTGGTGGAGCTCGGCGCCCGGGCCGAGCGGCGCGGCGTCCGGCGCGCCCGGCTGGTCCTCGAGCTGGCGGACGGCGGCTCGCACTCACCCTGGGAGACCTGGGTGCGCTACGAGATGCTGCGATCCGGCCTTCCCAGGCCGGTCACCCAGATGGCCGTGCCGACCGACAGCGGCCTGTTCCACACCGACCTCGGCTATGAGCAGTGGAACCTGGGCGTCGAGTTCGACGGCCTGATCAAGTACCGACCGGACGGCGTCGGCACCGGTCACGACCCCGCGCGCGAGTTCATGAGCGAGAAGGGGCGCGCCGAGGCGATCCGCCGGACGGGTGTCGCCGTGGAACGCGTCACGGCGTCCGACCGCAGAGACGTCCCCTCGATGCTCGCCCGTCTCACAGCCCACCTGCCACCCCACGTGCTCCAGCGGGCGCGCGTCAACCCCCTGCTACCGCCGTCCTGACCGCGGCAGTTTGCCTTTTCGACTCGGCAGTTGGCACTGAGATCGGCACAGGCCTGTGCCGATCTCGATGCCAACTGCCGAACGCTCAGATAAAGTGCCGAACCGGCCCCGGAAAAAACAGGTGCGCTTCCTCGGCGCCGCGTGCCATGCTCCTCGCACGGTCACCGGGCCAACCCCTGAGGCGCTCGCTGACCGGCCAGCTCAGGTAGTGGAAACGGCTCCGGCACGTGCGTTCGGGCACGGTGCGGACAGGAAGGAGGCAGTGATGGACGACGTCGTTCGCGCAGCTGCCCTCGCGGCAGCAGACGCCACTGTCACCAGGAGCACCCGGGACTGATCCGGCGGTGCTCCCGCATCAAGGAGCACCGACTTGCCCCGTTTTCCCGAAGCACCGAAGAAGTCCGTCCTGATCCGCGCAGCCGGCCGGGGCGGCAAGCAGTCCGACGACCGACCGGCCGACGACGAGCGTCGGTCCGCCCGCGGCGTGCGGGTCGGCCGCGAGGACCTCGAAGGCCCGTACCCAGGCACGTTCGAGGCCGACGGGTTCGGCTCCGACGAGCCCGACGCGTTCGAGCGTGACGGCACGGTTCAGGACGGCGCCGACCGGCACCCGGCCGGCGTCGTCGCGCACGACCACGACCAGACCGATCCCACCCAGCCCGGCCCCGGGCAGCGCTGGTCCACCTGGCGTTCCGTCGCCAAGGGGCAGCGCGGGCCCGAGCCGCTGCCGGAATGGGTCGTCACCCGCGACGCCGCGCTCGACACCGAGCTCGGCATCCTCAAGACCGGGAAGGAGGCCGACGCGTTCCTCGTGGAGCGCGCCGTTCCGGAGGGCGCCGGCCCGGCGTCCGACGACGCCCCGGACCTGGCGCTCGACCAGGCGGCCACGCGCTGCCTGCTGGTCGCCAAGCGGTACCGCAGCCTGGAGCACGGGCAGTTCCACCGCGGGTCCGAGTACACCGAGGGCCGCACCGTGCGGCGCACGCGCGACCAGCGCGCCATGGAGGACCGCAAGTCCGCCTGGGGTCGCGCGGTGTCGGCCACCCAGTGGGCCGACGCCGAGTTCATCGCCCTGCGCGAGGCCTGGTCGGCGGGCGCGCCGGTGCCCTACCCCGTGCAGATCGACGGGACCGAGGTGCTGATGGAGTTCATCGGCACCGAGGAGACCGACGAGCTGGGCCGCACCCAGGCGGTCGCCGCGCCGCGCCTGACCCGGGCGCGCCCGTCGGACGACCTGCTGGAGTCGTACTGGGACCAGCTCACGCACGGCATGTCCGTGCTGGCCCGGCTCGGGTTCGCGCACGGCGACCTGTCGCCGTACAACATCCTGGCCCACGGCGAGCGGCTGGTCATCATCGACCTGCCGCAGGTCGTGGACCTGGCGGCCAACCCGTTCTCGAGCGACGTGCTGCTGCGCGACTGCCGCACCGTGTCCGACTGGTTCATCGCCCGCGGGCTGGACGTCGACCCGGACGCCCTCTTCGCCGACCTCCTGGCGCAGGCGTTCTGAACACCCGCGCGCCGCGGCGTCAGTAGCGCCCCGTGTCAGACGTACGGGTCACCCGGGTGACCCGTACGTCTGACACGGGCTACTCCGCCGGGGTGACCGGGCCGCAGGTCCAGGAGGAGAACACCAGGTCGGTCTGCACCCGGCCCACCTCGCCGCGCGCCGTCAGGTCGAGCACCAGGCGCTGTAGCTCGTCGGTGTCGGCGCAGGCCACGTTGATCAGGAAGTCGTCCGGCCCCGACACGTGGTGCACGGCCCGGGTCTGCGGCAGCCGCCGCACCCACTCCACGAACGGCCCCAGCAGGGGCCGCGAGTGCGTGGTCAGCCGCACCATGAGCATGGCCTGCAGCCCGCACCCGACGGCGGCCGGGTCGATCGCGGCGTGGTACCCGCGGATCACTCCAGCGTTCTGCAGCCGCTGAACGCGCGCCAGGCAGGTCGACGGCGCGACGCCGACCCGCTGGGCGAGCGTCTTGTTGGAGAGACGCCCGTCGTTCTGCAGCTCGGTCAGCAGCGCCCGGTCCACCGAATCCAGGAGCACGTTCTGGGTCATGGCCCGAATATCTAGCACGCCGGGACGTCGTCGGACAGCAGGAATGCCGATAGTCACCCATGAGCATACATTCCTGGACCACGCGCGCCGTCCACGCCGGCAAGGACGACCTCGCCGCGCTCGGGCTCCATGCCCCGCCGATCGACCTGTCCACCACCTACCCGTCGTACGACGTCGTCGGCGAGGCCACGCGCCTGGACGAGTTCGCCGAGGGGCACGACGACGGCGGTCCGCCCGTCTACGGCCGCGTCGCCAACCCGACGGTGCGCCGCTTCGAGAACGCCCTGGCCGAGCTCGAGGGCGCGGAGGCGGCGGTCGCGTTCGCGAGCGGCATGGCCGCGCTGTCGGCATGCCTGCTGACCCAGGTCGCGGCGGGCCGGCCGCACGTCGTCGGGGTGCGGCCGCTGTACGGCACCACCGACCACCTGCTCGACTCCGGGCTGCTCGGCACCTCGGTGACGTGGGCGGCGCCCGAGGACGCGGCGTCGGCCATCACGGGCCGGACCGGGCTCGTGGTCGTGGAGAGCCCGGCGAACCCCACGCTCGACGAGGTGGACCTGCGGGCCCTGACCGACGCCTGCGCGCCGGTGCCCGTGCTGGTGGACAGCACGTTCGCCACACCGGTGCTGCAGCGACCGCTGGAGCAGGGGGCGGCGATGGTGCTGCACAGCGCCACGAAGTACCTGGGCGGGCACGGCGACGTCATGGGTGGCGTCGTGGCCTGCGACGAGGAGCTGGCCCGGTCGCTGCGCCAGGTCCGGTTCGTCACCGGCGCCATGCTGCACCCGATGGCGGGGTACGAGCTGCTCCGCGGGCTGGCGACGCTGCCGGTGCGGGTGCGCGGGGCGGCGGCCACGGCGGCGGAGCTGGCCCGCCGGCTCGGGGAGCACCCGCGGGTGACCCGGGTGCACTACCCGAGCATCGGCGGGGCGATGGTGTCGTTCGAGACCTCCGCCGACCCGGTGGCCCTGGTCTCCGCCGTACGGCTGATCACCCCGGCCGTGAGCCTGGGCAGCGTGGACAGCCTGATCCAGCACCCGGCGTCGCTGACCCACCGGATCATGGACGAGGTGTCCCGCAAGGAGGCGGGCATCTCGCCGGACCTGGTGCGGCTGTCCGTGGGGCTGGAGGACGTCGAGGACCTCTGGACGGACCTGGACCAGGCGATCGCGCACGCCGCCCGGCTACCGTGAGGGCATGACCAGTACCCCGTACGACCACGACGACCTGCTCGCGTTCCTCGTCGGCCACGGCGTCGCGCTCGGGACGGGCGACCTGGACGCCCTGGCCGACGGCCTCGCCCAACCGGCGGTGATCGTCGAGGCCGACCGTTCCGTCGTGGTGCCCGACGCCGAGGCCGCGCGGGCCGGCCTCGGCGGCATGCTCGGCTCCTACCGGGAGCAGGGACTGGTCGCCGCCGTGCCGGAGATCAAGGCGGTCGAGCAGGTGGGCGACGCGCTGCTGTGGGTCGACGTGCGCTGGAGCCTCAAGGACGAGAACGCCTCGGAGGCCGCGGCCTACCGTGCGCGCTACCTGGTGCGGCGGGGCCGGGACACCTTCGAGCTGTGCGTGGTCGTGCCGGTCGAGGAGTAGGTCCGCGGGCCCTCAGGCCGCGGCGATCTCCCGCCGCATGTGCCAGCGGGTCAGCCGTCCGCTCGTGGCGTCGGTCGGCGCCAGCCGGTCGAAGCCCGCTCGCTCGAACATCGCCACGGTGCCGACGAACGCCGCGCTCACCGGCACCCGCCGCCCGTCCTCGGGCTCGACGGGGAAGGCTTCCAGCGCCGTCGCGCCGTGGGCCGCGGCGTAGTCGACCCCGGCGTCGAGCAGCGCCTGGGCGACCCCCTGCCTGCGGAGACCCGCGCGCACCGTCACGCACATGAACACCCAGGTGGTGGGCCAGGTCTCCGGCTCCCCCACCGGTAGCACGCGCGACCGCTGCAGCGACCGCGCCGCCGATCGCACCGAGAAGCCGAGCCAGCCGGCGACCTCGCCACCGCCGTCACCGTCGAGGTAGGCGAGCATCCCCGGCACGGGCTCCTGCTCCGTCAGCTCGCGCAGCCGCGCACCGCGCGTGGTGACGTCCTCCTTGGCCGGGGCGCGCCAGTGCATGCACCAGCACGCCTGCTCGCGCCCGGTCGGGTTGAGGACGCGGGCGATGTCGTCGAACCGGTCGGCCGTGGCGGGCACCACCGCGATGCGGGCCTTCTCCTCAGGGGCCATTCTCGGAACCTACTCCGCGTCACCGACACTCGCGCACAGTCGCCGCTTGGCACACTCTTTTGGACCGCAACGGCACCCGCGCCTCGGCACTTGCCTCCCGGCCGGACCTGTGACCTAATATAAGTGTCTACTTATTGAAGGAGTGAGCATGTCCATCACCATCGACCCCGTCGCCACCGCCGGCCTCGTCTCCCGCGAGGTCCGCGACGGCAGCCGGGACGGCACCCCGACCAAGATCGCCGTCGCCCGGCGCACCTACGACGCCGAGCAGTCGGACCTCTGGCAGGCCGTCACGTCACCCGACCGCATCCCCCGCTGGTTCATGCCGGTCAGCGGCGACCTGAGCGTCGGCGGCCGCTACCAGCTCGAGGGCAACGCCGGCGGGCTCGTCGAGCGCTGCGACGCGCCCGAGTCGTTCGCCGTCACGTGGGAGTTCGGCGGCGGCGTCTCGTGGGTGGAGGTCTCCCTCACGCCCGCCGACGGCGGCACCACCCTCGAGCTGGTGCACGAGTCCCCCGTGGACCCCGACTTCTGGACCCAGTACGGCCCGGGCGCCGTCGGCGTCGGCTGGGACCTCGGCCTCCTCGGGCTTGGCCTGCACCTCGCCACCGGCGCCACGATGGACCCCAAGGAGTCCGAGGCGTGGGCCCTCTCCCCCGAAGGGGTCGAGTTCGCCCGGCACGCCAGCGCCGGCTGGGCCGACGCCGCGATCGCCGGCGGGGACGACGCAGACGCGGCGCGGGCCGCGGGCGAGCGCACGCTGGCCTTCTACACCACGCCGCCCCCGACGCCGGAGGCCTGAGTGCCGGCCGCGGCCGCGCCGGCGGACGACGGTGGACCGGACGCCGGTCCCCCCGGCGCGCTCGACGCGGCCCGGGCCGGTGTGTTCGAGGCGCTCGGCGACCCGGTCCGACGTCGGCTGCTGGAGCTGCTCGTCGCGGGCGAGCAGCCTGCCGGGGCCCTGGTCACCGCGCTGCAGGCGCGCGTGCGCATCACGCAGCCCGCGGTCTCGCAGCACCTCAGGGTGCTCCGCGAGGCGGGGCTCGTGCGGGTGCGCGCCGAGGGCACGCGCCGCCTCTACGCCGTGGACGACGCCGGGACCGCCGCTGCCCAGGCCTGGCTCGCGCGCTTCGAGGACACCTTTGCCCAGCCGCTCGACGCCCTGGCGACGGAGCTGGCCCGCGGACGCCGCGAACGCCGTCGGGCAGCGCCCCGCGCCGGGACCGGCGAGCACGACACGGCCGCGGGCTGACCCGCGCGCGTCAGTAGCGCTTCGGGAGCTTGAGGTGGCGCTCCGCCATGATCGTGCGCAGCAGGTCCGGCCGGTCGGTGATGAGGCCGTCGACGCCGATGTCCATCAGGGACTCGATCGTGGCGCGGTCGTCGACGGTCCACGGGATCACGTCCATGCCGGCGCGGTGCGCGGCGCGGACGAGCTCGGGCGTCGTGAACGGGACGTAGCCCGGGTCGGACACGCTGCCGCCCTGCGGGTCGCCGTGCACGGGCGAGACGGCGTCGGCGTCGAACGAGGCGGCGGCCGCGACGAACTTCTGCTGGATCGAGCCCGGGAAGTCGTCGATGTCCAGGCCGCCGAGCCACGGCGACGCGCCCTCGACGCCGACCTGGAGGAACTGCTGGCCGTTGGTCAGCGCCACCAGGCCGAAGCGCGGCTCGACCTGGCTCATCCGCATCAGCGAGCCCCAGTCGAAGCTCTGGATCGTCACCTGGTCGACCAGCCGCGCCTTGCGCACCTCACGGGCGACGACCTGCACGAACTGCTCGCGCGGCGCCGTCTGCTCGGGGGCGCCCGCCTCGACCTTGGTCTCGATGTTGAGCTTGACCTGGTGCGCCCGGTGCCGATTGACCAGCGCCAGGACCTCCGACAGCAGCGGCATCCGCTCGCCCGGGTGCAGCTCCTGCCCGGGGAACTGCGGCTGGCGCAGCGACCCGCAGTCGAGGGTGCGGACCTGCGCGAGCGTGAGGTCCTTGATGTACGTCTTGTTCGGCACGTAGGGGAACTCGGGGTCGCCCGGGAACGCCGGCTCGGTGTCGACGCACTTGGCCGGGCTCGGGTCGCGGTCATGGGTCACGACGGCATACCCGTCCTGCGTGATCTGCACGTCCAGCTCGAGCGTGCTGACCCCGAGCGCGAGGGCGTTGTCGAACGCCGGGAGCGTGTTCTCGACGGTGAGCGCGATGCCGCCCCGGTGGGCCTGGAGGTCGAAGGTGCGGTCGTGGCCGGCCGGGCGGCCGGCGGCATCCGCGGCGGCGGCCTTGGCGCCGTCGTCCGTGGCGCTCAGGGCGGACGCCGGTGCGGCGCCCAGTGCCAGCGTGCCCGCGAGGGTCACGGCGAGGGCTGCGGCGGTGCGGGCGGCGACGACGCCGCGTGGGGTGGTCCTCATACGGCTGAGCCTGGACAGGTCCCGTGGCCGGGTCGTGGCGACGCGCCGTCAGGAGGGCGACGACGACGTGAACGCCCGGCGACGCCCGCCGGCGCCCCTGCACGCCCGCCCTGGCGCACGTACGGTCCAGGGGTGGGCTTCATCCGGGTGGGCGGGCTTCGGATCGCTTACGAGCGGGCCGGCCAGGGGCCGCCCCTGGTCCTCGTGCACGGCGCCGCCGAGGACTGCCGCATCTGGCGGCCCCAGCTCGCCGGCCTGGCCGACGAGCTGACGGTCGTGGCGTGGGACGAGCCGGGCGCCGGGCGATCGTCCGACCTGCCCGAGGGCTTCGGGCTGGCCGGCTTCGCGGACGGGCTCGCCGCGCTGATCGAGGCGATGGGGCTCGGACCCGCGCACGTCGCCGGCCGGTCCTGGGGCGGCACCGTGGCGCTCGAGCTCTACCGCCGTCGGCCCGAGCTGGTCGCGACTCTCGTCCTGGTCGACACCTACGCCGGCTGGAAGGGGTCGCTGCCCGCCGCCGAGGTGCGAGCGCGGATCGCCGGAGCACGCAGGATGCTCGCCGCGCCTCCCGTGGAGCTCGGCCTCGCCTTTCCCGGGCTGTTCGCCGGCGACCCGCCGCCGGAGCTCGTGCCGCTGCTCGCGGACATCGCCGCCGACGTGCGCCCGGCCACCCTCGCCCAGCAGCTGGAGATCATGGCCGAGGCCGATCTTGCCGACCTGCTGCCGCGGATCGACGTCCCCACGCTGCTGATCTGGGGACGCCTGGACGCGCGCTCCCCGCTCGGGGTCGCGCGCCGGTTCGAGGCGGCGATCCCGGACGCGACGCTCGTCGTGGTCGAGGGCACCGGCCACATGAGCAACCTGGAGCGTCCCGAGCCAGTGAACGACGCCGTCCGCGGCTTCTGCCGCACCCATCCGCCCGGCGCAAAGCGGTAGAAATCGCCAGGTGGAGTACCGTTCTCGGGTGGCTCATCTGGACTGGGAGATCAAGGCAAGCCTGCTGATGTACGTGATGGGGGCGCCTGGCGGCCGCATCGTGCAGGACGACGCAGTAGGCGGCAGCGGCGCCTCGTTCCACTTCCCGCTCGACCCGGAACGTACTCCTGAGGTGTCCGCGGACTCCTCGTCGTTCGCGTTCACGGGCTCGGTCATCTTCATCGGGCACTTCGGCTCGTTCGTCGGCGAGGTCGCCGACATCGAGGTCGTCGCCCCCGCCGACGGCGGTCCCGACTGGACCATGTCCATCCGGGACCGCGAGTCGGACGTGCGCACGGTCGCGTTCCGCCTGGCCGGCGCGCCCGAGCGGTCGGCCGACGGCGCCCGCCTCACCTGGGCGCAGGTCGACCTGACGGAGGACGGCGCGAAGCTCTGGGGCGGCAGCTACCCGGTGGCGACCCCCTTCGAGCCGCTGACGATCGACCTCTCCTGACCCGTTGAGTGCTGGATGTTCGCCCTTTTTCGTGTGCCAGAAGGGCGAATATCCAGCACTCAACGGTCAGGAGGCGGGCGGGGTGACGTCTACCGCCGTCAGGCGGGTTGCCTGGTCCGGGGTGAGCGGCAGGGTCATCGCCGCGAGCGCCGACTCCAGCTGGGGCGGCTTGCTGCCGCCCAGCATCGGGTGGATGCCGCGGGCCGTCAGCCAGGTGAGCACCACCTGGCCGCGGGACGCGTCGAGCTCGGCCGCGACGTCGTCGAGCACGGCCAGCCGCCGGGCGGTGCCCGGGTGGTCGAAGACCTCGGGGATCGGCTTGGCCGGGTTGTCGTACGCGCCGGACAGCAGGGGCGTGTACGCCCAGACGTCCAGGTGCTCGACGGCGGCCAGGTCGACCAGCTCCTCGTCGAGCCAGCCGAACCGGTGGTTCCCCGTGAGCGTGCCCGGGCGCGGCTGGAGGTAGCTGTAGGCGTGCTGCACCACGCTGAACGGTTCCTTGTCCCGCCCGACGGCGTGCCGCCGGGCCCGCTCGACCCGCCACGCGGGGTGGTTCGAGGTGCCGATCCGGGCCACTACGCCGTCGGACACGAGGGCCGCGCAGGCGTCCGCGGTCTCCTCGACCGGGACCGAGCGGTCCTCCATGTGCGCCCAGGCCAGGTCGACGTGGTCGGTGCCGAGCCGGCGCAGGCTGCGGGTGAGCTGTTCGCGGACCGCGGCGGCCGACAGACCGGTGCGGGAGGCGGGCCAGTCGGCGGCGTCGCGCGGCTCGGCCCCGAACTTGGTGGAGAGCAGCACGTGGTCGCGCATGCCGGGGCGCGCGGCGAGCCAGCGGCCGAGCACCTCCTCGCTCTGCCCGCCGTAGCCGGACTCGCTCGCCCAGAAGGAGTAGCAGTCGGCGGTGTCGATCCAGCGGCCGCCGGCGTCGACGAACTGGTCGAGGAGGGCGAACGACGTGGGCTCGTCGACGGCGGTGCCGAACATCATGGCGCCGAGCACCAGGCGTGCGGCGGGTGGGGTGTCGTGAAGGGTGGTGTGCTGGGTGGCGCTCCGGGTCGTGGTCATGAGAGCAGCGAAAACCCTGGAGCGCGCTCCAGGTCAAGGGCAGGATCGGAACATGATCACGTACTCGCCCGCGCAGGCCGCCGAGGTCTCCGGTTTCAGCATCGACACGCTGCGGTACTACGAGCGCGAGGGCATCCTGCGCCCCATCGCGCGGACGTCGGGCGGGCACCGCACCTACACGCAGGACGACCTGGGCTGGCTCGACCTGGTGCACTGCCTCCGCGACACCGGCATGCCGATCGCCGACCTCAAGCGCTACGCCGAGCTGTCGCTCGACGAGGCGACCCTGGCCGCGCGCGTCGCGCTGCTGGAGGAGCACGACCGGCGGGTCCAGGAGTCGATCGACGCCTTGCGCAGCCAGCAGGAACGCCTGCGGGAGAAGATCGCCTGGTACCGCACCCAGGGTGTCTAGGTCGAGCACAGCAGTTGCTGCCGGATCGGGGCTGCTCCGGCAGCAACTGCTGTGGTCGACAGGTTGCGGACCCGGCGCGGACTTTCCTCCGATCGGCAGGGGTCCGCTGGTAGGTTTTCCGGCATGACGTCACCAGCACCCGGCGTCGGCGAGGTCGCGCCAGCGGCCGTCGGCCCCGGTCCGGTCCCGTCAACGGAGCCCGAGCCCGCAGCAGGCCCCCCGCCGACCCCGGAGCTCGCGCCGGTCCCCGCGCCGCCGACCGAGGAACCGGCCGAGGAGCCGACCAGGGAGCTCGCGCCCGTACCCGCGCCGCCCGGCGCGGACGACGTGGCCGAGCCCGGAGCGGCCCCGGTCGAGCCTGAGCCGGCCACGGGACCCGAACCGGCCACCGGACGTGAGCCCGTCACGGAGCCTGAGCCGTCCTCGGGACGCGACCTCGAGCCCTTGGCGGAACGTGGGCCCGTCCCCGACCCGCCGGTCGCGGAGGCAGAGGTCGCGGAGGCAGAGATCGCGGAGGCAGAGATCCCGGAGCCGGCCGACGCCCCCGAGACGACCGAGGCTGCCGCTGTCGCGGAGCCGGCCGAGGCCGAAGCCGAGGCCGAGGCCGACACAGAACTCGACGAGGCCGCGTCCGCCGCGGAGCCCGAGCCCGAGCCCACGCCGGCGCCCGCGCCCCTGCCGGATCCGGAACCCGCCGCGGACTCCACCCCGGAGCTCCCGCCCACCCCGCCGGCGGAGCCCGCCGCCGCCCCGCTGGCGGAGCCCGCCGCCCCCGCCCCGCGCGCCGCCGCGCTGCCGATGCGGCCGGTGCGGCGCATCCCCGCCAGCGGGGAGCGCCTGGGCCGGTTCACGCTCGCCGAGGCGCTGGGTCACGGCGGCTTCGCGCACGTGTACCGGGCGCAGGCCGACGACGGCACCGAGGTGGCCCTCAAGGTCCTGACCGGCCTGCACGACGACGCCCGGGAGCGCTTCGCCCAGGAGGCGCACCTGCTGGAACGGCTCGACGGCCGGGGCTTCCCGCGCTTCGTCGAGGCCGGTCTGGACGCGACGCAGCCCTGGTTCGCGATGGAGCTCGTGCCCGGCACCACGCTGCGCGACCGGGTGCGCGAGGATGGGCCGCTGTCCGGCCCCGAGGCGCTGCACCTGGCCCGGCAGATCGTCGACGCGCTGCTCGTGCTGCAGGAGGAGCGCTGCCTGCACCGCGACCTCAAGCCGGCGAACATCATGGTGGACGGCGACCGCGCCGTGCTCATCGACCTGGGCATCGCCAAGGTCTTCGACGCCGCGACCTCCACGCAACCGGCCGGGACCATGGCCTACATGGCGCCCGAGCTGTTCGGACGCCGGGTGCACCCGCGGTCCGACGTGTACAGCCTGGGCCTGCTCCTGGTGTACGCGAGCACGGGCGCACTGCCGCTGGACCTGAACTTCCTGGGCCGGGACCTGACGCCGGCCGACCTCGTGGAGGAGGAGCCCGCCGGCGTCGTGCCGGACGACGATCCCCTGCCCGAGCGCCCGGCCATCGACCGGCACCTGCAGTCCCTGGTCCTGGCCATGACGCGGTACCAGCCGAACCACCGGCCGCCGCTGGAGAACATCGCGAGCGTGGTGCGCGCCCGGATCGCGAGCGCGACGCCCGACCCGACGCTCCTGCTCACCTCGCAGCTCGTCAGCGACGGCGTGACGGCCGCCGAGGTCGCCACGCTGCCCTCGACGGACATCCTGCCCGGCCGGGGCAGCACCCGGGTGCTCCGGCGTGAGCTCGACCGGTCGGACGAGATCACGCCCACCCGCGTCCCGGAACCCTGGCACGCCCTCGTCTACGACCGGGCGCTGATGAGCGTGCTGACCGAGGTGCACGCGGACGGTTTCGACGGCGCCGCCGAGCAGGTCGTGGCCGACCACGTCGCGGAGATCGGCGCGGAGGTCGCCGGCGGCCGCACCCCGGCCGAGATCAAGGACTGGATCTGGCTGGCGATGCGCTGGCGGGTCGCCACTCCCCCGGAGGGGCACGCCGACACGCTCCGCGGCTGGCGCGCCTTCCGCAGCCCCGAGCCCGCGCCGGCGAGCAAGCGCGCCCCCGTCACCAGCCGGCCGCGGTCCGTGACCCCGGTCGGGTCGTCCGCGGGGTCCACCGCCGCGACGCCGCCGTCGGCCGCCGCGACCCAGGTGGTGCGCAGCCAGGTTCCGCCGCCGCAGTCGTACCAGCCGCGCAAGAGCCCGGTCAAGCACCTCGGCCCCGCCCCGCAGGCCGCGCCCAGCCCGTCCCTGCGCGCCACCCGGCCGATGCCGGCCGTGCAGCCGGGCGGCAGACCGCCCGTCGCACAGCCGACGAGGCAGCAGGGCGCACCGCCGACCGCTCAGCCGACTCGGCAGCCCGTACGGCCGCCCGCCGCCGCACAGCGGACCGCCGTGCGACCGCAGAGCATGCCGCCGGGCGGGCAGCAGGCCGTGCCGCCCGGCAGGCAGCAGGTGCAGCCGGGCGGCCAGCAGGGTGCGCGGCCAGGCAAGCAGCCGCGGACGCCGGCACCCGCCCCCGTCGCGCCGCGGCGGAGGCCGTGGCCGGTCCGGCTGCTCGGCGCCCTGCTGCGCTGGGTCCCCCGGCTGCTGCTCCTGAGCGCCGTGTACGTGCTGGTCACCCAGGACGCGCAGGGCGGCGACCCGTTCCTCGCCGCCCCCGCCCTGGCGGTCGCCGCGTTCGGCCTGGCCGTGCTGCTGCGCATCACCGGGCACCGCATGAAGATCTGGTTCTACGTGATCTCCGCCGTGCTGGTCGGCGCGGGTTCGGCGGCGCTGTGGGCCACCAGCACGGGCCAGCTGTACCTGGGCTGACGCCGCCGGGCGCCTACCGGAAGTCCCGCGACCGCCCCGGGACCGCCAGCGTCAGCGGGGCGAGGTGTTCCGCCAGGAGGTTGACGGCGCCGTCGGCGGCCTCGATCCGCCCCCGGATCACCATGGCCTGCGCCGACCGCGCGACCCGGCGGAACCGCTGCCACAGCCCGACGGTGCAGATCACGTTCAGCAGACCCGTCTCGTCCTCCAGGGACAGGAACGTCACGCCTCCGGCCGTGCCCGGCCGCTGCCGGTGCGTCACCACCCCGCCGACGGCGACCCGGCGTCCCGGCTCGGTCACCATCGCCTGGGCCACGGTGAGCACGCCGGCCGTCTCCAGTCCCGGCCGGACGTGCTGCGTCGGGTACGAGTCGGGCGTGACGCCGGTCGCCCACGCGTCGGCCTGCGACAGCTCGACCTCGCTCATCCCCGGCAGCATCGGGGCGTCGACGCCGACGCTGACGCCGGGCAGCGTCGTCGGCCCCTCCTGGCCCAGGGCTCCCGCGGCCCACAGCCCCGCCCGGCGCTCGACGCCGAACGGCTCCAGCGCGCCGCCGGTCGCGAGCGCCTCGAGCTGCACCGTCGACAGCTCGACCCGCCGCACCAGGTCCCGCAGCGACACGAACCCCGCGAGGCCGGCGGCGTCCCGCGCCGCGACGATCTCCTCCGCCTTGTCCTTGCCGATGCCGCGCACGGACTCCAGTCCCATGCGGACCACGAGCTCTCCGTCGGCCCGCTCGACCGACGAGAGCACGCGCGACGCCGCGACCGAGGGCCGCAGCACGCGCACCCCGTGCCGGCGCGCGTCTGCGACGAGGGACTGCGGGGAGTAGAACCCCATGGGCTGGGCCGCGAGCAGCCCCGCGTAGAACGCGGCCGGGTGGTACACCTTGAGCCACGAGCTCGCGTAGACCAGGTACGCGAAGGAGTAGGCGTGCGACTCGGGGAAGCCGAAGTCGGCGAACGCCTTGAGCTTCTCGAAGATCTCCTCCTGCACGTCCGGGGGCACGTCGTTGGCCGTCATCCCGGCGAAGAGCCGTTCGCGCAGCGCCTCCATGCGCTCGACCGACCGTTTGGACCCCATGGCCCGCCGCAGCTGGTCGGCCTCCTTGCCCGAGAACCCGGCGACGTCGATCGCCATCTGCATGAGCTGCTCCTGGAACAGCGGCACGCCCAGGGTGCGGCTCAGGGACTTCTCCAGCAGCGGGTGCGGGTACGACACGGGCTCCCGCCCGCGCGCACGCTCGATGTACGGGTGCACGGACCCGCCCTGGATGGGGCCGGGCCGGATGAGCGCGACCTCCACGACGATGTCGTAGAACGTGCGCGGCCGCAGGCGCGGCAGCGTCGCCATCTGGGCGCGCGACTCGACCTGGAACACGCCCACGGTGTCGGCCGCGCACAGCAGGTCGTAGACGGCGGGGTCGTCCTGCGGCAGGCCGTGCAGCGTGGGCCGCTCCCCGGTGTGCTCCTCGATGAACTCGAACGCGTACCGGATGGCGGTCAGCATGCCCAGGCCCAGCAGGTCGAACTTCACCAGCTTGGCGTCGGCGCAGTCCTCCTTGTCCCACTGGAGCACGGTGCGCCCCTCCATGCGGGCCCACTCGACGGGTACCACCTCGATCACCGGACGGTCGCACATGACCATGCCGCCGGAGTGGATGCCCAGGTGGCGCGGCAGGCGGAGCATCCGGTCGGCCAGGTCGAGCACGTCGTCGGGGATCTCCCCCTCCTGCGCCGCCGACGGCGGGGTGCGGAACGGCACCACGTCGTGGCTGTCGTCGGCGCGCTCCCGGGGCTCGCCCGGGGCGCGCGCCTCCTGCGCCAGCACGTCGACGAAGGCACCGCCCTCGCCCGGTCCCCACAGCGCCGTCATGCGGGCGTCCTTGGCGGCGGTCCGGTTCTGCGGGGCGGGTCCGGCGCCCGGGGCGCCGTCCGGCGGCGGCCCCGAGGTGCCCGACGGCGAAGTGGTCGCCCTCGGCTTGAGCGTGCCCCAGCGTTCGATGCTCTTGGACCACGCGTCCTGCTGGCCGACGTCGTACCCGAGCGCGCGGGCGGCGTCGCGCACCGCGGACCGCGGCCGGTAGGAGATGACGTTGGCGACCTGCGCCGCGTGCGTACGCCCGAACCGCTCGTAGACGTACTGGATCACCTCCTCGCGGCGCACCGACTCGATGTCGATGTCGATGTCCGGCGGGCCGTCCCGCTCCGGTGCGAGGAAGCGCTCGAACAGCAGCTCGTGCCGGACGGCGTCCACGGCGGTGATCCCCAGCGCGTAGCAGACGGCGGAGTTGGCCGCGCTGCCCCGGCCCTGCGCGAGGATGCCGTGGGTGCGGCAGAACTCCACGAGGTCGTAGACCACCAGGAAGTACCCGGGGAAGCCCAGGTCGGTGATGACCCTCAGCTCGTGGTCGATCTGCGCCCACGCCTTCGGGTTGTTCTCCCGCGGTCCGTAGCGGGCGGTCGCGCCGCGGTGGGTGAGCTCGCGCAGCCAGGAGGCCTCGTCGTGCCCCTCCCCGACGGGGTACGGCGGCAGGTTCGGCGCGATGAGCTCCAGGTCGAACGCGCACTCGGCGCCCAGCGCGGCCGCCGTCGCCACGGCCTGCGGGTGCAGCCGGTGCAGGCGGGCCATCTCCGCACCGCTGCGCAGGTGGGCGGTGGGCGCGCCGGGCAGCCAGCCGTCCAGGTCGTCCAGGCTGGACCGGGCGCGGACGGCGGCCAGGGCGCCCGCCAGGTCGGCGTCCCGGGGGCGGGCGTAGTGCGCGGCGGTGGTGGCGACGAGCGGCAGGCCCGCCTCCTGTGCGAGAAGGGCGAGCGCGGCGTGCAGGTCGGCGTCGCGGGGGTCGCCGGTCGCGGTGATCTCGACGACCACGTTGTCCCGCCCGAACACATCGACCAGGCGCGCCAGCTCCCGCCGCCCACCCGCCAACCGATCACTCCGGTTCCCCGACGGGACCATCAGGGTCTGGCGGACCGGACCCTTGCGGCAGCCCGTCAGGACCAGCCACTCGCCCGACGCCGCCTCGCCCAGCCCCTCCAGCGTGTAGTTCGCGGCACCCTTGACGCCCGCGTCGAGGTGCGCGGTGCCGATCGCGCTCGACAGGTTGCGGTACCCCTGCGGCCCGCGCGCCAGCACGAGCAGGTGCGTCGCGCGCGGATCGGGGATCCCCGTGGGCGGGTCGAGCACGGGTGCGTCGCCCACGCCGGCCGGGGCCGGCAGGTGCAGCTCCGCCCCGAACGCGGTGGGGAGCTGGACCTTCTTCGCGGCCTCCGAGAACCGCACCACCCCGTACAGCCCGTCGTGGTCGGTGACCGCGAGCGCCTTGAGCCCGAGCCGAGCCCCCTCGGCGGCGAGCTCCTCGGGGTGGGAGGCGCCGTCGAGAAAGCTGAACGCGGAGTGCGCGTGCAGCTCGGCGTACGGCACGGGCTCAGTCATAGAGGGCCTCCAGGGACCAGGCCCCCGCCGCCGACGACAGCAGCAGGCCGAGCGTGAGCTCCCCCGGCCGTCCGGCGGGGCCGTCGACCACCACCTGGAGGAACACGCGGCGCTTGCCCCGGGACGTCCACCACCGTTCGGCGACCGGCCAGGGTCCGGCCCAGTCGACGACGGCGGCGTCGAGACCGGCCCACGCGCCGTCGTCGTCCGCGCTGCCGGACGCACCGCCGTCCGCACCGTCCGAGCCGCCGCCCGCCGCCTCCCCCGGCACCACCACGCGGGCCGGTTCGCCGCTGACCGCCAGCCGCACGCCGACGACGACGGGCCGCCCGTCGGCGTCGAGCACGTGCGCGGGCACGGGCTCGGGCAGCACGACCGACGGCGCCGGGGGCGGGAGGGCGCCGGGCCAGGGCCGGTCGGGGTCGCGCTCGGGCGGGACCTGCTCGCCGTAGGGCACGAGCTGCACGCGGTCGCGGGGGTCGCGCCCGCCCTGGAGCCGCACGGTGAGCACGGCGTCGCCGCCGAGCAGGGCCTGCACACGCTCGACGGCGCGGCGGGCGCGCAGGTCCTCGCCCGCACCAGGCCCCCAGAGGCGCGGCTGCAGGGCTCCGGCGGGGGCGACCTCCTCGGCCGCCAGGCTGAGGCCCGCGATCGGGGCGGGCTGCTCGCCCTGCCCGAGGGACGACGCCGTGAGCCAGCCCTCGAGCTGCCAGCGCACGCGGTCGGTGATCCGGGCGGCCGACAGCCCGCCGAGGGTGTCGTCGGTGCGCCACAGCCGCTCCAGGGTGCGGGCCTCGCCCGTGACCGGGTCGACGGCGCGCGCCGTGATCCGCAGCCGGCCGCACGCCAGGCCGCGCTGGTGCAGGTCGTCGTGCAGTCGCTCGGCCAGGCGGCGGGCGGCGAAGGTCGCGACGTCGACCCGGTGCGCCGGCGGGTCCAGCTCCTCGGTGACGGTCAGGTCCTCGACGAGCCGGCGCCGGGCGGGCGGGCGCACGTCCTGCCCGCGGGCGAGGCGCTGCGCCCAGACACCGAGGTCGCCGAACCGGGCGGCGACGGCGGCGTCGGGCAGGGCGGCCAGGTCCGCGAGCGTGCGCACGCCGAGGCGGCGCCACAGGTCGACCAGCTCGGTCAGCGCCCGGTCGGCGGGCCGGGCGTGCACGAGCACCGCGGCGGGACGGGGCGCGAGGTAGTCCCGGGAGTCCCCCGGCGGCACGACGGCGTCGTCCCGCGCGGCCAGGACGGCGGCCAGGAAACCGTCCGCGACCCCGACCTGGCACTCGTGGCCGGTGCGGACGGCGACCTGCTCGGTCAGCTCGCGCGCCAGGTCGTGCTCGGAGCCGTGGTAGCGGGCCGCGCCGCCCGACGGCAGCAGGAGCAGTCCCGGGCGGGCGATCTCCAGCCCGGAGACCACGGTCTCGGCGGCCACGGCGACGGGTTCGAACTCGCGGGCGTCGCGGGCGTCGTCGGCGGTCCAGAGCTGCAGGTCGGGGCAGCGCCCCTGGGCCTCGCGACGGCGCATGCCGCGGCGCACCCCGGCGCTGCGCGCGGGGGCGGACACCGCGACGATCCGCCCGCCGGGACCGCCCGTGACGGCGGCGGGCACCTCGGGGCCCAGGCCGGCGACGACCAGGGCGGCGACGACCGGCCAGTCGGGCACCCAGAGGCAGGCGGTGCGGGTCGCGGCCCCGGACGCCGTCATCCCACCAGCTCCAGCGGCGGCCGGCTCTCGACGGCCTCGTCCGGCGCCTCGGCGTCCCCGGCGACCATCCCGACGACGTCCGGCATCTCGGCACCGGCGCGCATCTCGGTCACGCCCGAGGTCTCGACGCCGTCGTGCACCCCGGCCAGGCCGCCCGGGCCCGTCCGGCACACCGGCACCTCCACGTCCAGGTGCACCGGACGCGCCGCGCTCCCCCGCCCGGTGCGCCGCACCCGCAGGGTCCGACGTCGCAGCCAGCCCACCCCGCCGTCGACCCCCGACCAGGCCCCTCCCGTGGCCTCGAGCACCACGTGGGCCCCCGCCCAGTCCCCCGCGTCCCGTTGAGTGCTGGACATTCGCCCCGTCGAGGGCCGTTGGAGGGGCGAATATCCAGCACTCAACGGGGCGGTGGGGACCAGCACGGTTCCTCGTTCCCGGGCGCGGGCCGACAGCCGGCGGCGGTCCTGGTCCAGCAGCGCCACCTCCGGCCCGACCACCACCAGGTCCATGCCGTCGATCAGCGCGGCGAGCACGGCGGGCGCGTCCACCCCCGACCCGGCCGGCAGCGGGACCACCAGGGTGCGGGTCAGGTCGCACCCGGCGTCGGCCGCGGCGGCCATCCCGGCGGCCGGGTACCCGACCAGCACCGTCCAGGCCCCGTCGCGGGACGCCTCGGCGAGCAGCGTGAGCAGCAGCGACGTCGAGCCCCGGACCGCGACGGTGGTCCCGGACCGCAGGCCGCCGTCGGGCAGGAGGGTCGCGAGGTGCGGGTGCACGGGCAGCACGCGCGCGCCCTCACCCGGTCCGGCGGTTCCGCTCACCCGGCTGCCCGACGACGGCGCGGGGCTCGCCGCGGACCGGTCGCCCACCGCGGACGCGGGCTCGGTCGAGAGCCCGCCCCGCAGCGCCCGGACCTGCACCCGCCGCGGCTCGCCGGGCTGCTCGGCGCGGACGGTCTGGACGGCGGTCCGCGCGGCCGTGGCCTGCTTGCGCACGCCGGTGCGCGCCTCGGCGTGCCGCAGCGCCGCGAGCGCCTGCGCGTGCTTCGTGACGGTGTCGGCGGTGCCGGCTTGCCTGGCGTCGGTCCCGGCCTTCGAGGAGATGGTTACGACGGTCATGTCCCTCCAGCGATGGTGCCTGCCGGCGAGAGACCGGTGGTGGAGCACTTACGAACACATGTTCGATAGAACACCAGTACATCGCTCCGCGGCGCACCTGTCAAACCATCTGTTCGCAACACTGCGGCGGGCTCGACAGGTCGGGCTGTGCCGAACAGTTCGGTCAAGAGCATCTGACCGGAACGACACGAGGTACCGATCCCGAACCGGGATCGGTACCTCGTGTCGTTCCGCAACAGATGTCGTGTCGCAACAGCCCAGCGCTCGGCCGGGCCGCAGGAGCCCTCAGGTCTCCAGCACGTAGAGCGACAGGGTGTGCGCGACCAGGGCCGGCTTCTCGGCCCCCTCGATCTCGACGGTGACCTTCGAGGCGAGCCGCACGCCGGCCGCCGCCGGCTCGGCCGAGAGGATCTCGGTGACGGCCCGCACCCGCGCGCCCGAGGGCACCGGGCTGAGGAACCGCAGCCGGTCCATGCCGTAGTTCATCACCATGGCGACGCCGCCCACCTCGACGAGCGAGGACGCCAGGTGCGGCAGCAGCGACAGGGTGAGGTAGCCGTGCGCGATCGTGGAGCCGAACGGCCCGGCGGCCGCCCGCTCGGCGTCGAGGTGGATCCACTGGTGGTCCTCGGTCGCGTCGGCGAAGGCGGCGATCCGCTCCTGCGTGACCTCGAACCACTCGCCCGTGGCGGTCCGGCCCACGGCGTCGGCGAGGTCGGCCGGTGAGTCGACGGCGATGACGCCGTCCACGCCGGTGCTCATGCCTTGGGCCCACCCGCCACGTACAGCACCTGGCCCGAGACGAACCCCGACTGCTCGGCGCAGAAGAACGACACGGCGTTCGCGATGTCCTCGGGCTGGCCCACGCGGCCCACGGGGACGTCCTTGGCGGCCACGCTCAGGTAGTCGGACAGGGACACCCCGATGCGCTCGGCCGTCTCCCGGATCATGTCGGTCTCGATCACGCCCGGCGCCACGGCGTTCGCCGTGACGCCGAACTTGCCGAGCTCGATCGCCAGGGTCTTGGTGAAGCCCTGCATGCCCGCCTTGGCCGCCGAGTAGTTGGCCTGGCCGCGGTTGCCGAGCGCCGACGTCGAGGACAGGTTCACGATGCGGCCGTACTTCGCCTCCACCATGTGCGCCTGCACGGCCCGCGTCATCAGGAACGCGCCCCGCAGGTGCACGCCCAGCACCGCGTCCCAGTCGCCCACCGACATCTTGAACAGCAGGTTGTCGCGCAGGATCCCGGCGTTGTTCACCAGCACGGTAGGCGCGCCCAGCTCGGCGGTGACACGGGCGACGGCGGCGGCGACCGAGTCCTCGTCGGCGACGTCGACGCCGACGGCGAGCGCGCGCCCGCCGTCCGCCACGATGGCCTCCGCGGTGGTCTTCGCCTGGTCCTCCAGGAGGTCCAGGACGGCGACGGCGAAGCCGTCCTGCGCGAGCCGGCGGGCCGTCGCGGCGCCGATGCCGCGGGCCGCTCCGGTGACGATGGCTGTACGAGTCATCAGGGTTTCCTCTCGTTGCGTGAACTTCTCAGGTCAGAACATCACGAGCTGCCGCAGCGCCGCGCCGGAGGCGAGGCGGTCCAGCGCGGCGGGCAGGTCGTCCAGGGTGATGCGGTCGGACACCAGGCGCTCCAGGGGCAGCCGCCCGGCGCGCCACAGCTCGACGTAGCGCGGGATGTCGCGGCTCGGCACGGCCGAGCCGAGGTAGGAGCCCACCACGGTGCGGGCCTCGGCGGTGAGGCTGAGCGGCGAGATGCTCGCCCGCGCGTCGGGATGGGGCAGCCCCACCGTGACGGTGGTGCCGCCCGGGGCCGTGACGGCGTAGGCCGTCTCGAACGCGCGGGCCGAGCCCGCCGCCTCGATCACCACGGGAGCGCGCAGCCCCTGGTCGGCGGCCTCCTGCGGCCCGACCGCGAGGGTCGCGCCCAGCTCGCGCGCCAGGTCGAGCTTGGCGGGCACGGCGTCGACGCCCACGACCTCGTGCCCGAGCGCCACGGCCACCAGGAGCGCCGCCATGCCCACACCCCCGAGCCCCACGACGGCCACCCGGTCGCCCGGGGCGGGGCGGCCCGCGTTGACGACGGCGCCGCCGCCGGTCAGCACCGCGCAGCCGAGCAGGGCCGCGATGTCGGGCGGGACGTCATGGTCCACGGGCACCACGGAGGTCTCGGAGACCACGGCGTGGCTCGCGAACGCGCTCACGCCGAGGTGGTGGTGCACCTCCTGGGCCTCGCCGGACCCGGCCGGGACAGCCCGGCGCAGCCGGCGCCCGCCGCCCACGAGCGTCCCGGCCGCGTTGGCCGCCGACCCCACCCCACAGGGCAGCCGCCCGTCGGTGGCGCACTGCGCGCACTGCCCGCAGCGCGGCAGGAACGTCATGACCACCCGCTGCCAGACGGCGAGGCGCGCGCCGGGGCCGGTCGCCTCCACGACGCCGGCGGCCTCGTGGCCGAGCAGCATCGGCACCGGCCGGGCGCGGTTGCCGTCCACGACCGACAGGTCGGAGTGGCACAGCCCCGCGGCCTCGATGCGCACCAGCACCTCGCCGTCACCCGGCGGGTCGAGCTCCAGCGGCCCGACCGTGACCGGCCGGGACTCCGCATAGGGCGCGGGCGCGCCGCAGCGCTCCAGCACCGCACCGGTGATCCGCACGCCTGCTCCCTTCAGAGCTTCTCCAGCACCATCGCCATGCCCTGCCCGCCGCCCACGCACATCGTCTCCAGACCGTACTGGCCGCCGGTGTCCGCGAGCGCGTTGATCAGGGTGGAGGTGATGCGCGCCCCGGTCATCCCGAACGGGTGGCCCACGGCGATGGCGCCGCCGTTGACGTTCAGCCGCTCCTCGTCCACGCCTAGCTCGCGCGCCGACGGGACCACCTGCGCGGCGAACGCCTCGTTGATCTCCACGAGGTCCATGTCGTCGACCGTGAGCCCCGCGCGGCGCAGCGCCTGCCGGCTGGCGTCGACGGGGCCGAGCCCCATGATCTCCGGGGACAGCCCGCTGACCCCGGTGGACACGATGCGGGCCAGCGGCGTCAGACCGAGCTCGTCGACGACCCGGCCGGAGACGACGACGACCGCGGCGGCGCCGTCGTTCAGCGGGCAGGCGTTGCCCGCGGTGACGCTGCCGTCGGGGCGGAACACCGGCTCCAGCGTCGCGAGCTTCTCCACGGTGGTGCCCGGCCGCGGGCCGTCGTCGGCGGACACGACCGTGCCGTCGGGCAGGGTGACGGGCGTGATGTCCCGGGCCCAGAAGCCGGCCGCGACGGCGGCCTGCGCACGCTGCTGGCTGCGGGCGGCGAACTCGTCCTGCTCGGCGCGCGTGATGCCGCGCAGGGCGGCGACGTTCTCCGCCGTCTGCCCCATCGAGATGTACGCGTCGGGCAGCACGCCCTCCAGCCGCGGGTCGGTCCACAGGCCGGTGCCGGCCCCGGCGCGCTTCTCGGTGCGGGCCAGGGCGTCGGCGAAGACGGGGTTGTGCAGGTCCACGCCCGGGATGTAGTCGCTCGACCCGGTCGCGAACGAGCTGACGGACTCCACGCCCGCGGAGACGAAGACGTCGCCCTCGCCCGCCTTGATCGCGTGGAACGCCATGCGCGTGGTCTGCAGGCTGGAGCTGCAGTAGCGCGTGACGGTCGCGCCGGGCACGGTGTCCCAGCCGCACAGCACCGCGACGATGCGCGCCAGGTTCATGCCCTGCTTGCCGCCCGGCAGGCCGCAGCCCAGCAGCAGGTCGTCGATCCGCGCCGGGTCCAGCCCCGGCACCCGCCCGACGGCGGCGCGCACCATCTCGGCGGCGAGGTCGTCGGGGCGCACGTCCTTCAGCGACCCCTTGTGCGCGCGCCCGATGGGCGAGCGCGCGGTGGCCACGATGTAGGCCTCGGTCATGTGCTCCTCCTTGAGCCAGTGGTGAGCCAGGTGGGCGGCGCCCTCAGACGAACGCCGCGTGGCCGGTGATGGCGCGGCCCACGATGAGCTGGTTCATGTCCTTGGTCCCCTCGAACGTGTAGACCGCCTCGGCGTCGGCGAAGAACCGCGCCACGCCGTGATCCAGTGTGATCCCGTTGCCGCCGCACGCCTCCCGGCACAGCGCGACGGTCTCGCGCATGCGGGTGGTGACGAACGCCTTGGCCATCGCGGCGTGGGCGTCGGTCTGGGTGCCGCGGTCCTGGAGCTGTGCCACGCGGACGCACATGGCGAAGCTCGCCGTCACGTTCGCGTACGCCGTGGCGAGCTTGTCCTGGATGAGCTGGTAGCTGGCGATGGGGTTGCCGAACTGCTCGCGCTGCCTGGTGTAGGCCACGGCGGCCTCGTAGGCGCCGATCATGGTGCCCAGCGCCTGCCAGGACACGCCGTCGCGGGTGATGCGCAGCACCTTGGCGACGTCGCGGAAGCTGTTGATGTGCTGCAGGCGGTCGGCCTCGTCGACGCGGACGCCGTCGAGCACGATGTCGGCGTTCTGCACGATGCGCAGGGACTGCTTGCGCTCGATCTTGGTGGCGGTGAAGCCGGGCGTGCCCTTGCGCACCAGGAAACCCTTGACCTGGTCGTCGGCGGTGTCCTTGGCCCAGATGACCACGACGTCGGCGAACGTGGCGTTGCCGATCCAGCGCTTGGCGCCGTTGAGCACCCAGGTGTCGCCGGTGCGGGTGGCGGTGGTGCGCAGGCCCTTGGCGGTGTCGGAGCCGGCCAGGGGCTCGGTGAGCCCGAACGCGCCGATCACGTCGCCGGCCGCCATGGGCGGCAGCCACTGCTCGCGCTGCTCGGCGGAGCCGCCGAGGCCGATCGAGGTCATCGCCAGGCCGCCGGAGACCCCGATGAAGGTGCAGAACGAGGAGTCGACGCGCGCCGTCTCCATGCCCACCCAGCCGCGGAACACGGCCGAGGTGTCCTCCCCCTGCGTCTCGGCCCAGCCCGACCCGACGGTGCCGAGCTGCGCGTAGGGCTTGAACAGGTGCACGGGGCACTCGGCGCGCTCCCAGTAGTCGTCCGCGATGGGGCGCACCTCGCGCTCCATGAACTCCCGGACGGCCAGGGCCTTCTTCTGCTCGGCCGGGGTGAGCAGGTCCTGGAACGCGTAGAAGTCCGCCTCCAGCAGGTCCGTGGCGGGTGGCTCGGGTGCGAGCGTCATCGGTCCTCCGATCATCGTCGATCTGCATGTCCAGTATGCATCATTCTTGGGGATGTTGCACCGACCCCTGGGGGCCGGGCTACGCTGCCTCGATGGGCTATCGGCACCCCTTCCCGCTGCGCTGGAACGACAACGACCAGTACGGGCACATGAACAACACCGTCTACTACGAGGCCATGGACACGGCGGTGAACACCTGGCTCATCAGGCACACCGACCTGGACCCGGCGGGCGCCGTGATCGGGCTCGCCCGCGCCTCCTCGTGCGAGTTCCTCGCCCCGGCGTCGTTCCCCGAGGAGCTGGAGGTCGACGTCGCCGTCGGGCGCCTCGGGCGCACCTCGCTCACCTGGGACCTGGCGATCCTGCGCGCGGGCGCGCCCGACCGGAGCGAGGCGTACGCGACGGGCAGCTTCACGCACGTCTTCGTGGACCAGGCCGCGCGCCGACCCGTGCCGGTGCCGGACGTGATCCGCGCCGCGGTCGAGCACCACCTCGGCGTCACCCCTCCCGAGCCAGGTCCGGGGCCGAGTGCCGGGCCGTCAGCTCGCGCTTGAGCACCTTGCCGCTCGGGCCCAGCGGCAGGTCCGGGGAGACGTGCACCACGCGGGGGTACTTGTACGCCGCGACGTGCTCCTTCATGTACGCGACCACGGCGTCCGGGTCCACGTCGGCCCCGGAGGACGGCACGACGGCGGCGTGCACCTCCTGCCCGCGCGCGGCGTCGGGCACGCCGAACACCGCGGCCAGCGCGACCCCCGGGTAGCGGGCCAGCACCGCCTCGACCTCCGTGGGATACACGTTGTAGCCGTTGCGGATGATCATGTCCTTCTTGCGGTCCACGACCGTCACGATGCCGTCCGCGTCGACGGTGCCCAGGTCGCCGGTGCGGAACCACCCGTCCACGACGGCGGCCGCCGAGGCGTCCGGGCGGCCCAGGTACCCCTTCATCAGGTTGTGCCCGCGCACCACGATCTCGCCCAGCTCGCTCTGCTCCCCGGCCGCGGAGCCCGGCGCCGGGGCGGGCAGCAGCTCGACCCGGTCCTCCACCTCGGCCACCGCCACGGCCACGTCGACGCCCCACATGGGGCGGCCCACGGTCCCGGGCCGGATGGGTTCGGACGTCACGTTGAAGGTGCACGACGGCGACGTCTCGGTGAGCCCGTACCCCTCGTGCACCTGCGCGCCGTACGCCTCCTCGAACGCCTCCAGCAGCGCCACCGGCAGGGCCGCACCGCCGGAGACGGCGAACCGCAGCGGGGGCCGCGCCGCCGACCGGCGGGCCGCCTCGACCATGCCCGCGAAGTTGGTCGGCACGGCCGTGAACACGGTCGCGCCGTGCGCCACCAGCAGCTCCAGGGCCTCGTCCGGGTCGAACCGGGGCAGCAGCACGATCGACGCGCCGCGCCGGAACGCCATGTTGAGCACCGCCATCTGGCCGAACGAGTGGAAGAACGGCAGGCCGCCGTACACCACGTCGTCGGGCCGCAGGTCGAACGAGTCGATCAGGGAGCAGTGCACCTGCTCGACCATCGCCAGGTGCGAGCCCACCGCGCCCTTGGGCGTGCCCGTGGTGCCGCTCGTGTACAGGATGGTGGCCGCGGCCAGGGGGTTGACGCTCGCGTGCCGCTCGATCGGCGTGGCCGCGGCCGCCTCGTCCTCCAGCCGCCCCACCGGGGTGCCCTGGTCGGCGAGCCGGCGGGCGGCGTCCTGCGGCAGCAGCACGGTCAGCAGCGGCACGCCGGCCCGCGCGGCCGCGGGGGCGGCCTCCGCCAGCATCGGGGCGGCGACCACCACGACGTCGGCCCCCGCGTCCCGCAGCACGAACTCGATCTCGTCGGTGCGGAACAGCAGGTGCACCGGGACCACGACGGCGCCGAGCGCGAGGGTGGCGTAGTAGACGCGCGCGAAGTCGGGCACGTTCGGCACGATCATCGCCACGCGCGAGCCCGGCCCGATGCCCCGGGCCGCGAGCGCCCCCGCGTACGCGCGGGTCTGGTCCCAGAGGTCGCCGTAGCTGGTGGCCTGCCCCAGGAAGTACAGGGCGGGGCGGCCGGGGTACCGGCGGGCGGTCTCGGCGAGCATGCTCGCGACGGACAGGGTGCCGTAGCCGGGTCCGTCGACGGCGGGGTCGGGCGCGGCGGCGGGTGCTGGGGTCATGTCGGGTCTCCTTCGACGGTTGACGGGGCTGACGGGGTTGCGGAGGGCCGCGCCAGGTAGGGCGCGCGACGGCGGAGCTCGGCCCGGCCGAGGGAGGCGAGGTGCACCTCGTCGGGCCCGTCGGCCAGGCGCAGGGTGCGGACGCCGGCGAGCAGCTCGGCCAGGGGGTGGTCGCCGGAGACCCCGGCGGCGCCGAACACCTGGACGGCGCGGTCCAGGATCTGCCCGACGGCGCGGGGTACCGCGATCTTGATGGCCTGGATCTCGGTCATGGCGGCCTTGTTGCCGACGGTGTCCATGAGCCAGGCGGTCTTGAGCACGAGCAGGCGCAGCGACTCGATCTCGATGCGGGAGGTGGCGGCCCACTCGCGCACCACGCCCTGGTCGGCGAGCGGCCGGCCGAACGCGACCCGCTCGGCGGCGCGCTCGCGCACCAGGTCCAGCGCCCGCTCGGCCGTGCCGAGGGCGCGCATGCAGTGGTGGATGCGGCCGGGCCCGAGGCGGGCCTGGGCCATGGCGAACCCGTCGCCCTCGCCGCCCAGCAGCGCGGTGGCAGGCACGCGGACGTCGTCGAACACGATCTCGGCGTGGCCGCCGTGGTCGCGGTCGTCGTAGCCCAGCACGGTCAGGCCGCGCAGCACGGTGACGCCGGGGGTGTCGCGGGGCACGAGCACCATGGACTGCTGCCGGTGCCGGGGCGCGTCCGGGTCCGTCTTGCCCATCACGACCAGCAGCCCGCAGTCCGGGTTCATCGCGCCCGTGGCGAACCACTTGCGGCCGGTGATCACGTACTCGTCGCCCTCGCGCACGATGCGGGTGGCGATGTTCGTGGCGTCCGACGACGCGACGCCGGGCTCGGTCATGCAGAACGCCGACCGCTGCGCGCCGTCCAGCAACGGGTCGAGCCAGCGCTCGCGCTGCTCGGGTGTGGCGAAGTGGGCGAGCAGCTCCATGTTGCCGGTGTCGGGCGCGGCGCAGTTCATGGCGACGGGCGCGAGCCGGGGGCTGTACCCGGTCAGCTCGGCCACGGGGGCGTACTGCAGGTTGGTCAGGCCGCCGAACAGGTTCCACAGGCCCCGCTCGCGGGCCGTGGCCTGCAGGTGGCGCACGACGGGCCGGAACGACCAGTCGTCGGGGGTGGCCGCGAGCTGCGCGGCGAGCACGGGCTCGGCGGGCAGCACGTCGTCCGCCAGGAAGTCCCGGACCCGGCCGGTGACCTCCCGGGTCGTCTCGTCGGGTGCGAAGTCCATCAGGCTCCCCCTTCCGTGGTGGCGGGACGGGACGGGACGACGCCGCCGGTCGCGACGCCGAGCCGGGCCAGCCCCTCGGCGGCCAGCGGCGCCACCAGGGCGCCGATCGTGTCGAACCCGGCGCCGACGGTCTGGCCGCCGGTGAACCGGTAGTTGATGCCCTCGAGGATGACCGCGAGCTTGTAGCAGGCGAACGCCCGGTACCAGGCCAGGTCCGGCACGGCGATGCCGGCGCGGGCCGCGTAGGCGTCGATGACCTCGGCGAAGTCCGGGTAGCCCGCGCCGGGCACGATCGCCCCGGCGACGCCGACGACGCCGGCCGCCCGCGTCAGCTCGTGGATGTCCCAGTACATGCCGAGCATGCCCAGGTCCACGAGCGGGTCGCCGAGCGTGGCCATCTCCCAGTCCAGCACCGCCGCGACGTGGGGCGCGTCGGGCCGCCCGGCCACGAGCACGTTGTCGAGCCGGTAGTCGCCGTGCACGATGCCGGAGCGCGCCCCGTCGTCGGGCACCGCGTCCGCCAGCCGCTCCTGGAGGGTGTCCAGGAGCGGCTGGGGCCGCGACCTGGAGGCGTCGTACTGGCGCCGCCAGGTCTTGAGCTGACGGCCCAGGTACCCGGCGGGCCGGCCGAAGTCGGCCAGCCCGACCGCGACGGGGTCGGTGCCGTGCAGGTCCGCCAGCACCTCGGCCAGCTCGGTCGCGAGCCGGCCCAGGCCCGCGGGGGTCCAGGCCGCGTTGTCCTCGGGCCGGGCCAGGGCGGCGCCGGCCACGTACTCCATGACGAAGAACACGGTGCCCGTGACCTCGGCGGCGGCGGTGTCGTCCACCACCGCCACCGTGGGCGGCACCGGGATCGTCCCCGCCAGGGCGGTGATGACGCGGTGCTCGCGCCGCATGTCGTGCGCGCTGGACAGCACGTGCCCCAGCGGCGGGCGCCGCAGCACCAGCGGACGGGCGGCGCCGTCCACCCGGTAGGTGAGGTTGCTGCGGCCGCCGGGGACGAGGGTCGCCGTCAGCCCGGGGCCCGGGCCGGTGTCCGGACCCGCGAGCTCCGGGTGCTCCCTGGCCAGCCAGGCGGACAGGCCGACGACGTCCAGGCCGGGCAGCTCGTTCGTCATGGTTCCCCTTCCCTGCGGTGGTTCTGGTTCCGGTGCGGCGCCCTCGCCGGACCCCGGTCACTCGGTGACCGGGATGCCCTCGTTCTCCCCGGTGGCGGACGTGATCGCGAAGGCCACGTAGACGGACCGACGGTGAGGCGCTCGATCGTCAGGGTGCTCATGCCGTCTGCTCCGAGGCCCCGGTCCCGGCGGGCATGCCGAGGTAGGCCTCCTCGACGGCGGGGCCGCGGCGCACCTCGTCGGGCGTGCCGGCGGCGATGACGTGCCCGAAGTCGAGCACCACCACACGGTCGGCCACGTCCGTCACCAAGTCGACGTGGTGCTCGACCGGCAGCACGGAGCAGCCGGCGCCGGACACGTCGCGCACGGTTCCCGCGAGCCGGTCGATGTCCGCGGGACCGAGCCCGCCGGCGGGCTCGTCCAGGAGCAGCAGCCGCGGCCGGGTGACCAGGGCGCGGGCGAGCGCCACGCGCTTGCGCTCCGTCATCGGCACCTCTTCGTGTCGGATGGGTGGGTGAGAAACCAACCGGCCGGTTTGTTGGGGGCCCAGAACGCCGCCGCCGACCGGCCGGCGGCCGTCCTACCGGTGCGGTATCCCGCTGGTCATGCCGCCGTCCACCACGATCTCCTGGCCGGAGATCCACGCCGACGCCTCGCTCGCGAGGAACAGGATGGTCCCCGCCAGGTCGGCGGGCACCCCCGGCCGGCCGAGCGGGATCACCAGCGCGTCGGGGTCGATCCGTGCGCTCATCTCGGTCAGGACCAGGCCGGGGTGCACCGAGTTGACCCGGATCCCGTCCTTGCCCAGCTCCACGGCGAGCGACTTGGTCAGGCCCCGCACCGCGAACTTGGAGGCGGTGTACCCGTGCAGGCTCCAGCTCCCGCGCAGCCCCTCCACCGAGGAGATGTTGATGATCGAGCCGCGCCCCGCCGCCTTCATCGTGGGCACCACCGCCCGGCAGCCCAGGAACACGCCCGTGGCGTTGACCGCCATCACGGCGTTCCACTTGGCGAGCGTGAAGTGCTCGATCGGGGCCGCGTTGGCGATGCCCGCGTTGTTGACCAGCACGTCCACGCCGCCGAGCTCGTCGACCACCTGGCCCACGACCCGTTCCCACGCGTCCTCGTCGGTCACGTCCAGGTGCGCGAACCCGGCCCGCTCCCCCAGCTCCTCGGCCAGCGCCCGGCCCGCGGCGTCCAGCACGTCGGTGATCACCACGTGCGCGCCGGCGTCGTGCAGGATCCGCACGTACGCCTCGCCGATGCCGCGCGCCGCGCCCGTCACGAGGGCGACCCGGCCGGTCAGGTCGTACAGCGCGGCGACGGTCGGGCCCGCCCCCGGGGCCGTCATGCCGCCACCTCCCCGTCGCCGACCACCGCGTCGTCGGCCACCCGGACCACGAGCCGCCCCGTCGTCGCGCCGCCCGCCAGCCGCGCCACCACGGCGGGCGCCTGGCCGAACCCGACCACGTCGCCCAGCGCCGGGCGTAGCACACCGGTCGCGGCGAGCCGCTCCAGCTCGGTGTGCGCGACGTCCACGAGGTCGGGCCGCCGCTGCTGGTAGAGCGCCCAGTGCAGGCCGAGCACCCCGTAGTTCTTCACCAGGGCGAGGTCGGCCCGGACCTTCGGCAGCCCCCCGCTCGCGAACCCGACCACCACGATCCGCCCCTCGAACGCCAGGCAGCGCGTGGAGCGCTCGAACGACTCGCCGCCCACGGGGTCGAACACCACGTCGACACCGCCGCGCAGCGCGCCGACCCAGTCGTCGTCGCGCAGGAACACCTCGTCCGCGCCCGCGGCGCGGGCCGCGGCCACCTTCTCCGGGCTGCCCACCACCCCGACCACGCGCGCGCCGGCCGCAGCGCCGAGCTGGCACGCGGCCGTGCCCACGCCGCCCGCGGCGGCGTGCACCAGCAGCGTCTCGCCCGCCCGCAGGCCGGCCCGCCGGTGCAGCCCGAACCACGCCGTCTGGTAAGCGATCGTCAGCGCGGCGGCCTGGGCGTCGTCCAGCGCCGACGGCGCCGCGTGCACCGCCTGGGCCGGGACCGTCGCGTACTGCGCCAGCACCCCGATCTTCGAGCCGACGACGCGGTCGCCCACCCGCAGCCGCTCGCCCTCGGCCACGCCGGGCCCGAGCGCCACGACGTCGCCGCACAGCTCGATGCCCGGCACGAACGGCAGCTCGGGCCGCTCCTGGTACTCGCCGCGCGCCAGCAGGACGTCGGGGAAGTTCACCGCCACGGCCCGCACCCGGACCAGTACCTCGCCCGGTCCGGGCTCGGGCACCGGTACGTCGTGCAGCTCCATCACCTGCTCGGGCTCCCCGTGGGAGACCACGCGCCACGCCTTCATCGCCGTGGGTGGGTTCACGTCTCAGTCCTTCCTGCTGCTGTGTCTGATGCCGCGCAGGAACAGCTCCGTGAGCTGCTCCGCCACCTCGGCGGTGGTCTCGGGCCCCGTGGGCGAGTACCACTGGGGCAGGTAGTGCACGTCGGAGAAGAAGTTGGCGATGAGCACCGCGGTGGGCACGTCGTCGCGGAACACGCCCTCCTTGATCCCGCGCTCCAGCAGCGCCTGGAAGTCGTCGTGGTACGCCCGACGGCGCCGCTTGACCTCCGCCTGCCGCTCCGGCGCGAGCATGTGCTGGCTGCGGGTGAACACGGTGCCCTCGGGCAGCAGCTCGATCGAGGTGGTCACCACGTCCTCGCAGACGGCGCGCAGCACCTGCTCCACGTCGTCGCCTCGCTCCTCGCCCGCCGCGACGAGCTGGTCGAGCCGCGCCTTCTGCAGCGACAGCATCCGCTCGTAGATCGCGAACAGCAGGTCGTCCTTGGAGGCGAAGTAGTGGTACATGGCGCCCTTGGTGACGCCCGCGGCGGCGACGATCTGCTGGACGCTCGTGGTCGCGTAGCCCTGCGAGGCGAAGAGGTCGAGGGCGGCCCGCAGGACCTGGTCGTGGACGTTCGTGGTGCGCATGGGCACATCCTTCACCGCGAGCGCCGTCGCCGGGCGGCTCACCACGCCGCCCGCACGCTCGCCCCGCCGTCGACCAGCAGGGTCTGGCCGGTGACCCAGGCGGCGTCGTCGGACAGGAGGAAGGCGGCGGGCCCGGCCACGTCGTCCGGCTCCCCGAGCCGCCGCAACGGGTAGGCGCGCGCCGCCTCCTCCTCGCGACCCTCGTACAGGGCGCGCGCGAGCCGCGTCCTCACGACGGCGGGCGCGAGCGCGTTGACCCGCGTGGCCGGGGCGAGCTCGTCCGAGAGCTGCACCGTCAGGTTGATCAGGGCCGCCTTCGAGACGCCGTAGAAGCCGATGTTCGTGGCCGACGTCGTGCCCGCCAGCGACGCCATGTTGACGACGGAGCGCAGGGCGGACCCAGCCGTCGCCCCCGCGGCCGCGACCGCCTCCCGCGTCCACTCCAGCGCCGCGATCACGTTCACCTCGAGGATCTTGCGGGCCACGCCCGTCTCCAGCCCCGCGAGCGGCCCGTAGGCGGGGCTGATCCCGGCGTTGTTCACCAGGTGGTCCAGCCGCCCGAAGCGCTCGATCGTCCGCGCGATGGCCTCGGCGCGGTGCTCGGCGTCGTCCGCCTTGCCCGCCACGCCCAGGGCGCGGTCCGCACCGAGCCCGGCCACCGCCTCGGCCAGCGTGTCGGCGGAGCGGCCGGTGAGCACCACCCGGCCGCCCTCGGCCACGATCCGGCGGGCGATCGCGAGCCCGATCCCCCGGCTCGCCCCGGTGACGAGCGCGACGCGGCCCGCGAACCTGCGCCCGGTCCCACCCTCGGGACCGTACCCGGCCTCGCTCCCGGACCCCTCGGCGACGTCGTCGTCAGCCACGCGCACCTCCGTACCGTCTGGTCGGTTTGCATGGGGACCGTAGCACGCCCCGACGCCCGGGGATAGGGTGCTGTTCAGAGAGGGATGTCCCGTATGCATCATTCTGCATTGTGTTGCACGGGACGCCGGTCCAGCGGTTGGATGACCTGATGACGACCACGACGTCGAGCATCGCGACGGTCGGGCTGCAGGCGGCGCCGAGCCGGCTGTCCGCCCGGCTGGCCACGCACCCCGAGGCGCAGCGGGTGCTCGACCTGGCGCGGGACACCTTCATCGAGGGCTACCGCATCGACATGGGCCCGCTGGCCACGCAGCTCGGCGTGGACCGCACGTCGGTGTTCCGCTGGGTCGGCAACCGGGACGCCCTGCTGTCCGAGGTGCTGTGGTCGCTCGCCGTGCCCACGCTGGTGCAGGCGGAGCACGCGACCGAGCACCTGACCGGCGCCGAGCGGCTCGCGGACCTGCTGACCACGTTCGCGCACGACCTGATCGTGGCCGACTACTTCCGCGCGTTCCTGCGCCGCGAGCCGGCCCGCTCCCTGCGCCTGCTCACCACGGCGGACAGCCCGATCCAGCGCCGTTTCGTCGCGACCGTCGAGTGGCTCGTGGTCCGCGACCTGGGCGACGAGCCGTTCGGCGGCACCATCACGCCGGAGGAGCTGGCCTACCTGCTGGTGCGGGTCTCGGAGTCGCTCACCTACGCGGACCTCATCACCGGCGACGAGCCCAGCCCGGCGCGAGCCCGCACGGCGTTCCGCCACCTGCTCCGTGTCACCTGACAGAGTGAGCCCCATGGATTTCACTCGTCCCTACCCGCCGGACCCGTACACGCTGCTGCCCGCGCCCGCCGTCTTCGAGCTGAAGAGCACCGACCTGATCGACGGTGAGCGCATGCCGGACGCGCACGCCGCGCACGACCGGAACATCTCCCCCGCGCTGGAGTGGAGCGGCTACCCCGAGGGCACCAGGTCGTTCGTCGTGACCTGCTACGACCCGGACGCGCCGACGCCGATGGGCTACCACCACTGGACCGTGGGCGACCTGCCGGCCGACGTGACGTCGCTGGAGACCGGCGCGGGCGCACCCGACGGCTCAGGGCTGCCCGCCGGAGCGTTCCAGACCCGCAGCGACGGCCACACCCCGGGCTTCGAGGGCGCGGGCCCGCCACCCGGCGACCACCCGCACCGGTACATCTTCGCCGTGCACGCGCTGGACGTGGCGCCCGGCGAGCTCGGCCTGGGGCCGGACAGCACCAACGCGCAGGTGGCGTTCAACGTGTACTTCCACCTGCTGGGCCGCGCCACGCTGACGGCGACGTACAGCCGATGAGCGACAACGCCACCCTGCCGACCCTGGGCGACCTCGCCTGGGCGCCCGCGCTCGACCACCCGGAGCTCCTCGCCGAGCCCGTCCGCGCGGCGCTGGCCGCCTGGGCCGCCGCCGACGAGCGGGTCGCCAACCAGGTCGCGGTCACCGAGATCGACCCGGACCACGCCGACACCGCGACGCTCAACGAGCTGCACGACCTGCCGCCGGAGGCCTCGGCCAACTGCGTGCTGGTGGCCGGCAAGCGGGCCGAGGAGGAGCGCATCGCGGCCTGCGTGGTGCCCGCCAGCACGTTCGCCGACGTCAACAAGCGCGTGCGCAAGCTGCTCGACGTCCGCAAGGCGTCGTTCCTGCCGACCGACCGCGCGGTGGCCGACTCCGGCATGGAGTACGGCGGCATCACGCCAGTGGGCCTGCCGGAGCACTACCGCGTGCTCGTCGACTCCCGGTTCACGCAGGACGGCACCATGGCGCTGATGGGGTCCGGCGTGCGGCGCTCCAAGCTGCTCATGCCCGGGCCGCTGCTCTGCGTCATGCCGGGCGTCGAGGTGGTCGAGGACCTGGGCGTCCTGCGCTGAGCCCACGAACCGCGTCGACCGGCACGGTCGACGCGGTTCGTGGGCTCGTACGCCGCGGGATCAGTTCTCCGCGCGGCCCTTGCGCCAGTAGCCCATGAACGCCACGGACTTGCGGTCCACCTGGCACTCGTTGACGAGGTACCGGCGCAGCGTCTTGATGACGCCCGCCTCACCCGCGAGCCACGCGTACAGCACGGTGTCCTGCGCCAGGGGGCGGCCCGCCTCGTCGACCGGCACCTCCCAGAGGATGCCCGTGTCGATGTCGACGTCGTCCGCCTCGCCGGACAGGTCCACGCCGGCGGCGGTCAGCGCGGGCGAGGTGTCCGACGACGGCCGCACACCCATCGCGAGCAGCCGGTCGGCGGCGGCCTGGACGGCCGGGACCAGCACGTCGCCGTGCTCGCGCCCGTCGCGGGCCAGCCAGTGCACGCGCACACCCTCGGGCGCGCCGAGCTGCCAGCCGTCCTCGGGGTGGGGCACCTCGAGGAAGACCTCGCCCACGGCGTCCCCGGGGAGGGACTCGCAGATGGCGGCGATGGCGGGCACCGCGGTCTCGTCACCGGCCAGCAGCAGCGCGTGGCTGGAGGCCGGCGGGGCGAACTCGACGCCGCCGTGCACGCCGTCGTACTCCGCGTTGGGACCCATGATGACCAGGGGGTCGCCGGCGGCCGCCGTCAGTGCCCAGCGGGACGCGGGACCGGTGTCACCGTGCATCACGACGTCGACGTCGACCTCGCGCAGGTTCTGCCGCACGGTGCGGACCGTGTAGGTGCGCATCGGGTTGCGGTGCTCGTCGGGGAGCATGCGCCAGGCGGCGTACCAGTCGGGGTCGTCGCGGCGCAGGGCGTCCCAGCCGCCCTGGGGCGACGGGAGGAGCAGCTTGATGCGCTGGTCGCGGCCGTTGTCCGCGAACTTGTCCAGGTCCGGGCCCGTGAAGGTGAAGCGAACGAAGGACGGGCACAGGCGCGTCACGCGCGCGACCTGGACATCGAACATTCGCGAGGGCTTGACGTCGAGCCCCTCGGTCTTGGTGGTCACGACGGTGAGCCTAACCTAACTTTGCCGGGCCTGTTCCGCCCCCTCCGGAGCGTGGGACGGGACCTGCGTCACACCGGCGGCGCGACGTCGGCGAGGAACGGAATCCCAGGGAAATGCTGCGCCCCGCGGCGCGAAAAGATCACCCCTTCGTCGGTGAAATTAACCCTGTACAAACAGTGCATGTCGTCCCATAGACCCGCTAACTTGGCGACGATCCGAACCGCTTCGATGTCCGTGCGACATCCCTGCGACGTCCTCGAGCGACGGCGGGTCGCACCCCCCTCACTGCACTCGCTGGAGAACGACATCATGATCGACCACTTCGCGCTGGGCTGGGTCACCCCCGTCCTCTCGTTCCTGCTCTCGTGCGCCGGCTGCGCCGTCGGCCTGACCTGTACGGCCCGCGCCCGCGTGGCCCATGGATTCGCAAGCGTCGCCTGGCTCGGCCTCGGCGCGATCTCCATCGGCGGCACGGGCATCTGGGTGATGCACTTCGTCGCCATGCTCGGCTTCTACGTGCGCGGCACCGAGACCCGCTTCGACGTACCGCTCACGCTGGCGAGCGGCCTGCTCGCCATCGTCGTCGTGGGCCTCGGCCTCTTCATCGTCCGCACCGCGGGCGTCGGGCCGGTCGCCCTGGTCGCGGGCGGCCTGATCACCGGCCTGGGCATCGCCGCCATGCACTACCTCGGCATGCGCGCCCTGCACGTGGGCGTCGAGATCACCTACGACATCCCGACCGTCATCGCATCGGTGATCATCGGAGTGGTCGCCGCGACCGCGGGCCTCTGGCTCTCGGCGAAGGTGCGCAACTTCGCCGCCGGCGCGGGCGCGACGGTGATCATGGGCCTCGCCGTCTCCGGCATGCACTACACGGGCATGGCGGCCATGCGGGCCGAGGAGACCGACGCGATCATGCCGATCGACACCGGCATCGGTGTGGGAGCGCTCCTAGGCCCGCTCATCATCGGCGTCACGGTCAGCACGATCATGATGCTCCTGGTCGTCGGGCTGGCGCCCAGCCCCCAGGAGATGGAGGCGCAGGAGAAGTTCAAGGGCTGGCAGGGCCGCCAGGACGAGCTCCAGCGCGAGACCGCCGCGCCCCGCCGGTCCCAGCTGCTCTGAGCCGGCGCGGCGGCGTCGAGGGAGTCGACGCCGCCCGCCGTCGGGCTTGCGCACCACCAGGCCCACCACCTCGATGTGGCATGTGTCCACGGGTCTGCGAGCAAGGCGGGTATCGGGTTTCCGCTGTTGGCAGACGGGGTCGGTTCGGCGAGCGGTTCGAACGCGCGTGTCATAGGTTGATGGCATGACGCGGCCGAGGGTGGTTCCGGTACTGGTGGGCGATGAGTCGCCCGTCGGTTCGGTGCTGCCCTTGGATCCGGCAGAGCTGGTCGGGGAGAAGCCGGGCGTGGTCGGTGACATCTCAAGGGCCGGGGTTGTCAATGGCGCGGCGGTGGATGCTGCCGGTGTGCGGGAGGTGCGTCGGGCGTTGGCGGGCATGATCCTGCCAAGGACCACTGACAGCGGTGCGGGTACCGAGGCTGGCCCAGGTGGAAGCGGGCCGCGGGCGCAGGCGGAGTGGGTGGATCTGCTTGGTGAGTTGGAGGCGTTGAAGAACGCGGTCACGGCGACGCAGGCGAGGTTGGCCGTGGTGTTGGATGAGGCCACACGGGCCGAAGAGGCAGCGCAGGGCATCCGGTCCGAACGCAGGGGTCGTGGGGTGCCGAACCAGGTCGGTGCTGCGTTGCGGGTGAGCCCGCACGCGGGTGCCGGGTTCCTGGGCACGGCCCGGGTGTGGGTCACGCAGATGCCGCACACCTTCTCGGCCCTGGAGGCGGGGGTGTTGTCGCCGTGGCGGGCCACCCTGCTCGTGCGGGAGACGTCCCACCTGACGGTGGAGCACCGCGCGCTGATCGATGAGGAGATCTGCGGACCGGCCGGTCTGGCGGAGCTGGCCTGGATGGGCACGCGCCGCCTGGTCGCCCGGATCAAGGAGCTGGCCGCCCGGTTGGATGTGCACGCGTGCGTGAAGCGCAACGCGAGGGCGGTCACTGAGCGGCGGGTGTCGGTGCGTCCGGCCCCGGACCTGATGGTCTACCTCACGGCCCTGGTCCCGATGGCTGAGGGTGTGCAGGCCTACGCCCAGCTGAAGGCTCACGCCGAGACGACCAAGACGGCCGGGGACGAACGTGGGGTCGGGCAGATCATGGCCGACACCCTGATCGAACGCGTCACCGCCCGTCAGCCTGGCCACGCGGGTGATATGCCGGTCACGATCAACCTGCTCGTCTCCGACCAGACCCTGCTGGCCGGTGGTAACGAGCCCGGTGTGGTGCTGGAGGGCGCTCCGGCGGGTGTGGGTACGGTCCCGGCGCCGGTCGCCCGCCACCTGGCGGCGCATGCGATCGAGACCGACACCGCGTGGCTGCGATCGATCTACGTCAACCCGCACGGTCGCCTGGCGGCGACGACGCCGACGTCCCGGTTCCATCCGATGGGTCTGGCCGCCGTTCTCCGGGCGAGGGAACAAGGGATCTGCGCTACGACGTGGTGTGACGCCCCGATCCGGCACCTGGACCACGTCACCCCGTTTGTGGAGGGCGGACCAACCAGCCTCGACAACGGGCACGGCTTGTGTGCCCGGTGCAACTATGCGAAGCAGGCACCGGGCTGGCGGCAGAAGACCACCCAGGTCTACGGCCGCGACGCGGTGGAGACGGTGACGCCGACGGGGCACACGTATGTCTCGGTCGCGCCCACACCACCCGCACCGGTAACGACCGGCAATGCAACACCGGCTCGTGATGCGCTGGTTCGCACCACAGTCCGCGACACGACCGTGGTTCGCGCCGCCGCAATCCTGCCCGCTGAAGCAGCGGCGACCGGCCCCACCCGACCCGCCTACGGCCAGGCACCCGCCCCCAAACAACCCACCACCCCGGCCTGGACCCCCGCGGTCGGCATGACGGGTCCGAGCACCGGCCGCACACCCCGCAGCCGCTACCAGATCGGCTGCCACACCGACCCCCGCAACGGCCCGATCCCCTACCAGCCAAGGCAGCGGCCAGAATCACGGCCACGACGCAGCCCGAGCCTTGTCGAGGTGGGCGAGCCGTCTGGGTCGATCGAGAACGTCCGCTCCACGATCCGGACCGAGTCCTCCTCGACGAGGAGTCAGTGCCCGTCGTCCGGCACGCGCGTCGCCCATGCGGCTACAGCAACGGCCGATGCGACGTTCAGCGAGTCCACTCCCCCGGACATGGGGATCCGAACGGTCAGGTCGCAGTTGGCGATCGTGCTGGCTTTCAGGCCGTCGCCTTCCGTGCCGAGCACCAGCGCAAGCTTCTCGGGAGGATTCGCCACCAGGTCATCCAACGAGATCGAGTCGTCCTCCAGCGCCAGGGCGGCCACCGTGAAGCCGCGATCGTGCAGCGTCTCGATGCCGCCCGGCCAAGGATCGATCCTTGTCCACGGGATCTGGAACACGGTGCCCATCGAGACCCTGACGGCACGCCGGTACAAGGGGTCCGCACAGCTCGGCGTGAAGAGCACGGCATCGACGCCCAGGGCCGCGCACGCACGCATGGCAGCCCCGACGTTGGTGTGGTCGACGATGTCCTCGAGGATCACCACCCGCCGCGCGCCTGCCCCGCCCCGCGCCCCCGCGAGCAGCTCGTGCACGCCCGCCAGCGGCGGCCGGTGCATCGCGGCCAGGGCGCCGCGGTGCAGATGGAAACCCGTGATCTCCTTGAGCAGCGGCTCCTCGGCGACGTAGACGGGGGCGCCGGACCGAGCGATCACCTCGCTCATCGAGTCGAGCCACTTGGGCGCCATGAGGAACGAGCGCGGCCGGTGCCCCGCCGCGAGCGCCCGCCGGATCACGGTCGAGCTCTCGGCGATGTACAGCCCCTTGGCCGGCTCGTGCTTGGAGCGCAGGACCACGTCCGTGAGGCTGTTGTAGTCGGCCAGGCGCTCGTCGGCGGGGTCGTCGATGCGGACGACGTCGAGGGTGGTCACCGACCCATTCTCCCTGACGGTCCGGTCAGATCCGCCCGCGGACGGGGGTCCGCTCGACAGGGTCGCCGTCGTCGGGCATCACCATCTCGGCGCGGACGCCGAGCAGGCGTACCTCGCGGCCCGGCTCCATGTCCTCCGCGAGGGCGAGGACGGCGGCGGTCAGCTCCTCGAGCGACCGGGTCGGGGCCGGGAGCTTCTTCGAGCGGTCCCGGGTGAAGAAGGGCGCGTAGCGCACCTTGAGGCCCACCCGGAAGACGGGCCGGTCCTCCGCCTCGGTGTCGGCGTGCACCTGCGTGACCAGGTCCCGCAGCGCCGCCTCCACCTGCTCGGGCGTGGTGAGGTTGCGCTGGTAGGTGGTCTCGCGGCTGTGCCCGCGCGCCACCCAGGGCGTGTCGTCGACGACGGCGGAGCCGCGCCCCCGGCCCAGGTCGCCGTACCAGGCGCCCATGCGCGGCCCGAACTCGGCGACCAGCGCGTCGCCGTCGGCCGCGGCCAGGTGCGCGACGGTCTGAATGCCGTGGGCCGCGAGGCGCTTGGACACCTTCGGCCCGACGCCCCACAGGTCGATGGTGGGCCGCCGGCCCATCACGTCGAACCAGCTCTGCTCGGTGAGGCGGAAGATGCCCGCGGGCTTGCCGAACCCGGTGGCGATCTTCGCGCGGATCTTGTTGTCGCCGATGCCGACCGAGCAGTGCAGGCCGGTGGCGTCGAGGACCGCCTCCTGCACCTGGCGGGCGACCGCCTCCGGGTCGTCCGCGTCGCAGCCGAGGAACGCCTCGTCCCAGCCGAGCACCTCGACCGCCGTGCCGAGCCCGCGGAGGGTGTCCATCACGTGCCCGGAGGCCTCGAGGTAGGCCTCGTGGTCGACGGGCAGGATGATCGCGTCCGGCACCTTGCGGGCCGCGACCCGCAGCGGCATGCCCGACCCGACGCCGAGCTCCCGCGCCTCGTACGACGCGGTGGAGACCACCGCCCGCTCCGTCGGGTCGCCGCGGCCGCCCACGATGACCCGTCGCCCGGCGAGCTCCGGGCGCCGCAGGATCTCGACCGCGACCAGGAACTGGTCGAGGTCGACGTGCAACACCCAGCGGAAGGCGCGCGGGCCCATGGCACGAGTCTCCTTGAGCGGGCCCGGGCTGTCCTGCCTGGAACGCGTGTTGCCGCGCGGCAGCCGGCTGGCACACCGTTATCATCCCGTTATCTCTCACAGCGAAACTCTCCCCTCTTCCCTCGGAGCACCAAGACTCCATATTCTCCGGGCAAGGAAAGTTCGTCTCACTCAACAGGAGAGCTGCGATGAGAACTACCAGGAACTCCCGGTCTCCCCGCTCGCGCCGCGGCAAGGAACCCGCCCCGCACCCGGCGTTGCCGCAGTCCTACGCGGCAATGATCGAGCGCACGCCGTCGCTGGACGATGCGCAGCTGGAGTCCCTCCTCGAGCGAGCAGTCGCCGGAGCGGACGCCGCGCGCACTCTCGACGCCACCGCGGTCTCCCCGAGCCTGCGCGCACAGCTCGAGACCAGGGTCAAGGACGGGCAATACGCGAAGGAGCGTCTCGTCCTCGCCCACCTCCGCCTCGTCCCGGCCATCGCCGGCTCCTACGCGGGCCGCCTGCCGTTCATGGACCTCGTGCAAGAGGGTAACGTCGGCCTGGTTCGCGCCGCCGACTCGTACGACCCCGCGCACGGCACGTTCGCCGCGTACGCCCACCGCTGGGTACGCCGCTCGATCGTCCGCGCCGTCGCCGCCGCCGAGCAGGCCGAGCGCACGAGCGGGCCCACCCCCGAGCAGAACCTGCTGCGCCGCCGCGTCCGGCAGGCCCTGGCCCACCTCGACGCCGTCGAGGCCCGGGTCCTGGAGATGCGCTTCGGCCTCCTGGACGGCACCACGCGCACCCTCGACGAGATCAGCCGCCGTCTCGGCGTGACCAAGGAGCGCGTGGCGCAGATCCTCGAGTCCGCGCTGGCCCGGCTCCGCGACGTCGTCAGCCCGGCTCCCCTCGCTGCGTGACCGCCGGCTGGGCACCCGACTGCCCGGCCGGCGTCAGCCGCCTCAACCGATCGATCACCTCGCCCAGCGCCTCGTGGTACGCCCACGACGCCGGGTACCCCGAGTGCGCCGCCACGGCGAAGAGATAGGCCGACCGGTCCATCTCCTCCGCGCCGCGGTCGACGTCGTTCTCCCCGTAGCCCATCACCGGGAAGCCCAGGAAGTCGGTGCGCCGCCACAGGTTCACCCACGCGGGCTTCTTCGCACCGCAGGTCAGCAGCGACAGCAGCGTGACCTGTTCCCCCGAACCGGGCTCGGGGCCCTCCGGCGTCAACGGCGCCGCCGGAACGGCCCCGGGTCCGGAACCTGCGGCCCGCTCCGCGTGCGCGGCGGCCTCGACCTGCCCGCCCCACGGGTCCGCCGACCAGGCCGGGCCGGTGCTCCGCGGCAGGCCGGTCGTCGTCGGCCCCAGGAGGTCGGGGAAGAACCGGCCGAAGAACGGCCGCAGCTGCACGCCGTAGGTCAGCAGGCCGAGACGCCCGTCCGCGCTGTCGGACGGGCGGCCGGACGGGGTGTCGGACGCGGCGTCGGTCACCGGGTTGCCCGCCCGGATCAGGATGACAGCGGCCGCCAGCACGCCGCCCATCGAGTGCCCCGACAGCACCACGCGGCGCTCGGGGGCCACCCGCGCGCGCTCGGCGTCGTCGGCGATGTCGGCGCCGGTGAGCCAGGCGTCCACGCGTGAGCGCACCTCGGGCACCACGCGCTCGGCGTAGCTCGGCGGGCCGAACGGGTGGGCGCTGCGCGGCAGGAAGCACAGGAGGTCCCACAGCAGCCCCCACGGGCGGCCCGGGACGCCGCCCGAGGCGCCCGCCAGCGCGCTGGCCACCAGCGTCACCGCGAGCACCCCGAGCGCCGGCACCGCCAGCGACGACAGCCACTGCGGCACCCGGACGGCCCCGGTGCCGTCGTGCTGGGCGATCAGCGGGATGTGGGCCACCAGGGCCGCGACGTAGCACGCGGCAGCCAGGGCACCGACGGCCAGCTCCACCCGGTGCGACATCGCCGCGACCTGCCGGCCCCGCAGCACGCGCTCCAGCACGGGGTTGGCTCCGCCGTCGGGGTCCGGGGCGTCGGCGACCGCCCGCCAGGCGGGCACCGCCGGACCGTACGGCGGCCCGAGGGTGTTCGGCGCGCCCGGGATCCAGAGCGCCCGCGAGCGCAGGGTGTCGATGACGTACGGCCCGGCCGCCGCCACGACCAGCAGCACCACGAACACGAGCGCGATCACCACGGACGCCGTGCCGAACTCGGTGTAGACCGGCGGGACCCGCACGAGGTCGGGGTCGGGCACGGTGCGCGCGACGCCGACCAGGCCGCCGCCGAGCGGTTCCGGCGCCGGGTGCTCGCCGCTGCGCAGGGCCCACTGCACGCCGAGCACCAGCAGGCTGGAGTACACGGTCGCCGCCGCGACGGAGACCAGCAGGAACACGCCCGGCCCGGCGCCGTTCCAGCCCTCGGCGGCCCGGCGCCGCAGCAGCATCGCGGCCAGCACGACCGCCACGGGGCTCAGCACGGCGACCAGCGCGACGGCCACGAGCAGGTGGCGCAGCACCGGGCCCGGCTGGGTGACCAGCACGACACCGACGCACGCGGTGGCGACCACCGGCACGACCGTCCACGCCGCGACGGCCCGGGTGCTGCGCGCGGTGCGCCACGCGAGGCCCGTCGCGGCGATGCCGCCCATGCCGACGCCGAGCAGCGCGGGCACCAGGTCCAGGCCGATCAGGGCGGGCATCCGCCCCGGCTGCGGCCCGGCGACGCAGGCGGCGCACGCCAGCAGCCAGACCAGCAGCCCGGCGGCGAACACGGCGAGCCCGGCCCGGCCCTTCCAGCGCGGGGTGACCGCCTGGACGCCGTCGTCGTCGGTGCGCAGGGCGACGAACCCGCACGCCCCCAGGATCACGACCAGGGCCGCCAGGGGCAGGGCCGGGGCCGGCAGGCCGGCGTCGGCGTAGCGCGTCCAGGTGAGGTACTGCCCCGTCAGGGCGAGCGCCGCGCCCAGGTGCGCCCACAGCAGGCCCGAGCCCGAGCGCTGCGACCAGAAGCCCGCGCGGTGCAGCGGCGGGCCCGACGGCGGCACGGTGCGCCCGGCGCGCATCACCGAGAACTTCGACTCGAACCGGACCTGGCCGCCGTGCGCCACGGCCACGAGCACCGCGACCAGCAGCACCGGGGCGAGGGACAGGAGCGCCAGTCGGTCGCCGACGTCCAGCCGGGCCAGGCCGTACAGGGCGTCGGGGATGCGGGCGCAGACGGGGACCACGGCGTCGGGACCGGGGGTGGCCAGCCCGATGCACCGCGTGCCGATCACGGACATCGCCACCGTCGCGACGGCCGAGACGAACAGCAGCGTCAGCCCGAGCGAAAACACGCGGGTCAGGGCGGCCGTCGGGTCCGGGCGCAGGCTGCCCGTCGGCGTGTCGCGCGCCGCGGGCCGGTGCGCCGCAGGAGCCGGGGCCGGGATGCGACGGGCCCAGTACGCGGCGTTCACCAGGCCGAACGGGACCATCGCCGCCCACAGCAGGCGCACCGCGACCGTCCCCACGACGCCCAGCAGGCCACCGAACGGCAGGCCGCCGAGGCGCGCCATCGCGCCCCACGAGTACGCCTCGCGGCGCACGTCGGGCCGGATCGCATGGACGTCGCCGGGCGGGAGCGCCCGGTCCCGCGCCTCGGCGTCCGGCGTGGGCACCCAGAAGCTGCCCAGGCCGTCGCCGTCGGACTGCGTCACCTCGTCCCGGGGCAGGCCGAGCGCCCCGTACGGCAGCGTGTTCGCGATGCCGTGGATCCGCAGCTCGAGGATGCGTGGCGGGGTACCGGGCCGGGTTCCGGGCGCGCTGTCCATAGCGCCCCAACGTAGGGGTGCCCGACGTCGCCGGGCGTGCCGCCACGCGCGGCCCGGCCGGATCCTGCGGGAATCACGCAGGACCCGGCCGGGCGGGCTGACCTGGGACGCCGCCGGATCAGGGGGCGAACGTCACCGCGACCACCGCCGCGGCCAGCAGGAGGTCGTAGACCACGCAGGTCTCGGCGTACCAGCGCCACACGACCGCGCCGGCCCGGTGGTGGAACGCGTCCCAGACCGCGTGGCCCACCAGGCCCGCCGCGACCACGTACGCCCCGGTGTCCTGCCCGGCGAAGGCCGTGGCCAGCAGCGCGACCACCGCGAACACCGCGAGCCCGGCCGCCTGCAGCAGCACCATCGACCGGCCCCGGATGCTGCTCCGGACCAGGCCCACCACGGGGTACACGAGGGCGACCCCCAGGATCAGCCACGGCGGGAGACCGCCCACGCCGCCCGCGATCGTCAGGGCGAGCAGCGCCAGCCCGAGCAGCACGGGCCACCGGCCCCTCAGCCACGCCAGGTCGAACCCGTGGACGTGCTGCGTGTACTCGGCAGGGCGCAGCAGCATCGCCCCCGCCATGGCCGGCACCATCAGCACGTGGCCCCAGAGCATCAGGTCACCCGCTGTCACGACCCCGGCCCAGAACAGCGCGAGCAGCACCGCGAACGGCGCCGCCATCGCGGCGTTCATCTCCCAGATCGCGGCCCAGCCGTGCCGCCGCACCCGCATCCACACCGTCATGGCCGCGACCATGTCCAGGACCATCACCACCGCCCCGACGTCCGGCCGGGCCAACGCCACCTCGACGCCGAGGACGGCGCCCGCCAGGTCCCACGCCGGGGCCAGCGCAAGCATGCCGAGCACCATCACCACGACCATCTCGGCGAGGTGCGCCAGGAACCTGCCGACCGTCCGGGCCCGCGACACGGGTGCGGTGTCGTGGTCCGGGTGCGCCATCCCGTGGGCGGCCGGGTGGCCCACCATCGGCGACGCGGTGTCGCCCGTGCCGTCTCCCCTGACCGGCACCGTCATCGAACCTGCGGCCGTGACCCGGCCTGTCGTCTCCGTCATCGCTCCGTCTCCTCGCTCCGGGCGGCGCTCCTCGCCGCGCTGATCTCCACGCTGTCGCGCGACGAGGAGCGCCAGTAGTGCCGGACCGCACCCGGGCGCGGGCACATGTCACGAGCCCGTATGACAGATGTCATCAGGGCGTCGCGGCGCGCCCCGGACCGGCGTCGGCGCTGGCAGGATGGCGTCATGAGCACCGGCCGGGCCGTCGCGGACGACGGCGGCAGCGGACTCGCGAGCTTCCGCCGCAACGTCTGGTGGGGGCTGGCGGGCACCGTGGCGTGCGTGCTGGGCTTCGCCGTCGGCGACTGGGTGCTGGACCCCGACGTCCCCGCCGGGCTGCGTGCGCTGACCGGCCTGTCCACGGCGACCACGATCGTGGCGTGCGGCGTCCTGCTGGGGCGGCGGATGCGGGACCGGGCGCCGTCGGCCGGGTGGCTCGTGACCGCCGCCGGCGCGGCCCTGGTCGCCGCGGCGGTGCCGCTCGCCGTCGGCAACTTCGGGATCTGGTCCATCGCGCCCGCCGCCACGATCGCGGTGCTGGTGATGTTCCTGCCCGCCCGCCGGGCGTGGCAGGCGCTGGGCCTCGCGCTGCTCGTCCTGCCCGCGATCGGCCTGTTCACGGCGCTGGCCACGGGCGAGCCCAACGTGGCGCACGCGGTGTGGATGCCCGCCCTCATGGTCGTGGCGTTCGGCCCGGCCATGCTCGGCATGCTCCGCGGCTGGCAGGTGGCCGCCCGGCTGGACGACGCCCGGCGGCTGGCCGGACAGCTCGCCGTGGCGGACGAGCGGCTCCGCTTCGCCGCCGACCTGCACGACATCCAGGGGCACCACCTCCAGGTGATCGCCCTGAAGAGCGAGCTCGCCGCCCGCTTGGCGGAGGCCGACCCGGCGCGCGCCGCGGAGCAGATGCGCGAGGTGCAGCAGCTCGCCGGGGACGCCCTGCGCGAGACCCGCGCCCTGGTGCAGGGCTACCGGCGCACCACGCTCGACGCGGAGATCGCCAACGCGTCCAGGGTGCTGACGGCCGCGGGCGTGGAGGTGCACGCCGACGTCGACGCCGGCCTCGCCGCCGCCCTCCCCCAGGCGCCGCGCAGCCTGCTGGGCCTGGTGGTCCGCGAGGCCACGACCAACGTGCTGCGGCACAGCAGCGCCACGCGCGCGGCGATCGTCCTGGTCCCCGACGACGCCGGCGCGCGTCTCGTGATCGACAACGACGGCGCGCGTCCTGTCGTGGCCGGCGACGGGACCGGGCTGGCCTCGCTGGCGGAGCGGCTCGACGCCGTCGGCGGCCGCCTGTCGTGGGTCAGCGACGACGACCGGTTCGTGGTGACCGCGACGGTGACCGGATGATCCGCCTGCTGCTGGCCGACGACGAGGAGCTGCTGCGCGGCGCGCTGTGCGCCCTCCTCGACCTCGAGGAGGACCTGCACGTCGTGGCCGAGGCGGCCACCACCACCCAGGCGGTCCGGCTGGCGGGACAGCACCGGCCCGACGTCGCGGTGCTCGACCTGGAGATGCCGCCCACCGACGGGCTGCACGCCGCCGGCCAGATCCTGGCCGACGCCGGCGGCACGCCGCCCCGCATCATCATCGTCACGCGGCACGCCCGCCCCGCCGTCCTGCGCCGGGCGCTGGCCGCCGGGGTGAGCGGGTTCGTGCCCAAGTCGACGCCCGCGGCGCGGCTCGCCCAGATCGTGCGCGACGTCGCCGTCGGTCACCGGTACGTGGACCCCGAGATCGCGGCGTCCGCGCTCACCGAGAACGAGTGCCCGCTGACCGACCGCGAGCTGGAGGTGCTGCGGGCGGCCCGGACCGGCTCCCCCGTGGCCGACATCGCGGCCACCGTGCACCTCGCGCCGGGCACGGTGCGCAACTACCTGTCCTCGGCGATGGCCAAGCTCGGCGTCGCGACCCGCCACGCGGCGGCCCACCGCGCCTGGGAGGAGGGCTGGATCTGACCGGCCCTAGCGGTCGAGGGCTTCCCGGGCGCCGTCGACGTAGAACCATCGGCCGCCCTCGCGGACGAACCGGCTGGTCTCGTGCAGGCTGCCGCGCACGCCCGTGACCGGGTTGCGGTAGAAGGCGGTGAACTCGACGACGCCGCTCGTGTCGAACGGGCCGCCGCGCTCCGTGCGGTGGATGTCGAGGCGGCGCCACTGCTCGTCGCCGATCCCCGCGTCGTCCGGCCGGGTGTCCGGCGCCCACGTGGCCAGCAGGTAGGCGTCGTCCCCCACCGCGAACGCCGAGTAGCGCGAGCGCATCAGGGCCTCGGCGGTCGGGGCGTTCGCGGCGCCGGAGTGGTAGCGCCCGCAGCAGGCGCCGTAGGTGTCGCCGGAGAGGCAGGGGCAGCGTTCGTCGTCGTGCACGGGGACGATCCTCGCACCTAGGCGAACGTCTCGTGCCCCAGGACCGCGAGCAGCCGGACCTTCTCCTCGGCCGCGCTGCCCGGCGCGGGGGTCAGCACCAGGAGGGCCTGGGACTGGTCCTCGGTGAACAGCGCCTGGCAGTCCACGTCGATGCGGCCCAGCTCCGGGTGCACCAGCGTCTTGTGGTCCTCGAACCGGCGGGAGACCTCGTGCAGCTCCCAGAGCCGGACGAACTCGGGACTCTGCCGGAGCAGGACGCGCAGCACCTCGTCGGCGGGCGAGCCGGGCCCCGCCGCCGCGTGGGCCGCCCGGAGGGAGGAGACCTGGCTCCGGGCCTGGCGGTCGTGGTCCTCGGGCGGGTAGACGTCCCGGGACGCCGGGTCGGTGAACCACCGGTAGACGGAACTACGGGCCAGGCCGGTGGTGGGCGCCGGGCCGAACACCGCCTCGGCGAGGCGGTTCTGCACGAGCGTCTCGCCCAGGCCCGAGACGATCAGCGCCGGGGTGTCCTCGAGCCGGTCCAGCACCCGCAGCAGGGCGGGCGCGACGTGGGAGTCGGCCGGCGTGCGCCGCGGCACGCCGTGCCCCGCGAGCCGGAACAGGTAGTCGCGCTCGTCGGCGGTCAGGCGGAGAGCCCGCGCCAGGGCGGCGAGCATCTGCTCGGACGGCTGCGGCCCGCGCTGCTGCTCCAGCCGCGCGTAGTAGTCCACCGACATCCCGGTCAGGGCGGCGACCTCCTCGCGGCGCAGGCCGGGGGCCCGGCGACGTGGTCCGGGCACCAGTCCGACGTCGGACGGGCGCAGCGCCTCCCGGCGTCGGCGGAGGAAGTCGGCGAGGGCTGCGCGGTTCATGCCCTCATCCTGCGCCGCGCTCCCGGAGCGAACCAGGGACCGCCGGTCCCTGGTTCACCGGGTCTCTCCCGCCGCCGACGCCGGGGCCGCACGGTGGAGCCATGAACACCTACGGAAACACCATCTTCCTTCCCGGCGGCACCCGCGGCATCGGCCTCGCCCTCGCGATCCGCCTCCAGGCCCGGGGCAACACCGTGATCATCGGCGGCCGTGACGCGACGGCGCTCGACGCCCTCGCCGCGGAGCACGGGTTCGGCACCGTGCGCGTCGACACGAGCGACCCCGTCTCGATCGCGTCCGCGTCCGCCGAGGTGATCGAGCGGTTCCCCGCGGTGAACGTGCTGGTCCCGATGGCCGGGATCATGCGCGCCGAGGACTGGCGCACCCCGGGCTTCCTCGCGGACGCCGAGGCCGTCGTCACCACCAACCTGCTCGGCCCGATCCGGCTGATCGCCGCGTTCACCGAGCACCTGCAGAGCCGGGCCGACGCGACGATCCTCACCGTGTCGTCGGGCCTGGCCTTCACGCCGCTCGGTGTCACGCCGTCGTACAACGCCTCCAAGGCCGCCGTCCACATGCTCTCGGAGAGCATCCGCCTGCAGTTCGCCGGCACCAGCGTGTCCGTGGTGGAGCTGGTGCCGCCGTCGGTCCAGACCGAGCTGATGCCCGGGCAGGACACCAACCCGCAGGCCATGCCGCTGGACGAGTTCGTCGACGAGGCGCTCGCGCTGCTGGAGAGCCGGCCCGACGCCCACGAGATCCAGGTGGAACGGGTCAAGTTCCTCCGCTACGGCGAGGTCCGCGGCGACTACGCCGAGGTCGTGGCGGCCCTCAACACGACGGACCCGCACGCGGCCGCAGCCAGCTGACCCGCCCGATCGGGCTCAGGAGGCGGCCTCCTCAGGGAGGACCACGAGGAGGTCGCCCGGGGTGCAGCCGAGGGCGTCGCAGATCGCCGTCAGGGTGGAGAAGCGGATCGCACGGGCGCGGTCGTTCTTGAGCACCGACAGGTTCACCACCGTGACGCCCACCAGCTCGGCGAGCCGGGCCAGCGTCATGCCGCGCTCGGCCAGGAGCTCGTCGAGCCGACAGTGCACCCGGGCGTCGTCCTCGTCCGCCGGCATCAGACCAGGCCCTCCGTGTCGCGCTTGAGGCGCGACCCCCGCTGGAACGCGTACCCGACGGCGCCGAGCAGGAAGCCGGCCAGGAGCAGTCTCATGTCGAGGCCCAGCACCACGGCCTGGCCGGTCCCGGCGCCGGCGCTCGCCAGCGCGCTGCTCGCCGCCGTCCCCTGCAGCGACGGGATCAACAGGGAGGCCGCGACCAGGACCGCCGCCGCGACGTTGACCGCCACCAGGTTCCCCCGGCCGAAGAACTCGCCCCGGTAGAACGACCAGCCCAGCAGGGCGAAGCAGGCCGCGACCACCAGCGTCGTGACCGGCGGCAGCACCGCGGCGGCCAGCACCAGCGCGAACGGTGCGCCCTCCAGGCCGGAGACGCGGACCACCGCCTCGGTGGCCTCGGCCGCCACCGTGCGGTTCAGGACCAGCTCGTGCGCCACCCCGTCGAGGTCGACCCGCACCGGGACGTCGCGATTGGGCAGGATGCGCGCCAGCTCGCGGACGATCGCCACGATCCCCGCGACGACGGCCAGGCCGCCCGCGAGCGCCAGCACCACGAAGTCCGGTCTCGGATCACTGAGCCATCTCTGTGTCATCGTCGCCACCTTTCGATCGTCATATCGTTTTTCGATACTATCGAAACACGATATGCCCGTGCTGGTCAACGGAAAACGACCATGCGGTTGCTGCCAGAATCGGTCCGGTTCTGGCAGCAACCGCATGGTCGTCTCCACGGCGCCCGCAGACGCCGCGCGCCCGTCACGTCGCGGCCGGCTCCTCCACGACGGGGGCCGCGAACTGGCTCGCGTAGAGGCGCGCGTAGGCGCCGTTCGCGGCGAGCAGGTCGTCGTGCGAGCCCTGCTCCACGATGTCGCCGTGCTCCATCACGAGGATCACGTCGGCGTCGCGGATCGTGGACAGGCGGTGCGCGATGACGAACGACGTCCGGTCCTTGCGCAGCCGGTTCATGGCCTCCTGCACCAGCACCTCGGTGCGGGTGTCCACGGACGACGTCGCCTCGTCGAGCACGAGGATCGCCGGGTCCGCCAGGAACGCCCGTGCGAGCGTGAGGAGCTGCTTCTCGCCCGCCGAGACCGACGAGCCCTCCTCGTCCACGACGGTGTCGTAGCCGTCGGGCAGGGTCCGCACGAACGGGTCCACGTGGGTGGCGCGGGTGGCGGCGAGGAACCCGTCCTCGTCCACCGTGACGCCGTCGGGCACGCCGTACCGGAGGTTCTCCTCGATGGTGCCCTTGAACAGCCAGGTGTCCTGGAGCACCATCCCGACCGAGGAGCGCAGGTCGTCGCGCGACATGTCGCGCGTGTCCACGCCGTCCAGGGTGATGCGCCCGCCGTCCACCTCGTAGAACCGCATGAGGAGGTTGACCAGCGTCGTCTTGCCGGCGCCCGTGGGCCCGACGATGGCGATGGTCTGCCCCGGCTCGGCCACGAGGTTCAGCCCGGTGATCAGGGGCTGCTCGGGCGTGTACGAGAACGTGACGTCCTCGAACGCGACCCGCCCGCGGACGGGCTCCACCTTCTTCGACTCGGCCGGGTCGGCCGACTGCTCCGGCGCGTCCAGCAGGTCGAACACCCGCTCGGCGGAGGCCACGCCGGACTGCAGCAGGTTCATCATCGACGCCACCTGCGTGAGCGGCTGGGTGAACTGGCGCGAGTACTGGATGAACGCCTGCACGTCACCCAGCGACAGCGTGCCCGAGGCGACGCGCAGGCCGCCGATCACCGCCACGATCACGTAGTTCAGGTTCGCGAGGAAGCCCATCGCCGGCTGGATCGTGCCCGAGATGAACTGCGCCTTGAAGCTGGACGAGTACAGCGAGCCGTTCTCCTTCGCGAACGCCTCGGCCGTGGACTCCTGGTGCCCGTAGACCTTCACGAGCGCGTGCCCGGTGAACGACTCCTCGATGTGCGCGTTCAGGCGCCCCGTGGCCGCCCACTGCTCCACGAACTGCGGCTGGCTGCGCTTGGCGATCTGCGCCGTGAGGATCACGGACAGCGGCACCGTCACCAGCGCCACGAGCGCCAGGACCGGCGAGATCCAGAACATCATGCCCAGCACGCCGATCACCGTCAGGACGGCGGTGACGAGCTGCGCGAGCGTCTGCGTGGTCGTCTGGGCCACGTTGTCGATGTCGTTGGTGACGCGCGAGAGGATCTCGCCGCGCTGCTTGGCGTCCACGTAGGACAGCGGGATGCGGTGCAGCTTCGCCTCCACCTGGTCGCGCAGGTCCCGCATGGTCCGCTGCACGACGCCGGCGGTGATGCGCGCCTGGAGCCAGCCGAACAGGAACGCGCCGACGTACGCCGCCACGACCCAGCCGAGGGTCTGCATCAGCAGCGTGAAGTCGATGCCCTGGCCGGGCACCACGCCCACGACGCCGGACAGCAGGTCGGCCATCTGGTCCTGCCCCGACGCACGCAGGCCGGCCTCGGCCTGCTCGGTGCTCACGCCCGCGGGCAGCTGGGCGCCCACGACGCCCGCGAAGATCACGTTCGTCGCGTTGCCGAGCAGCTTGGGCCCGAGCACGGTCAGGGCCACCGAGCCGATGCCCAGCACCATGAGCACCACGACGTTCAGGCGCTCGGGGCGCAGCATGCCGGCGAACCGGCGCAGCGAGCCCTTGAAGTCCATCGGCTTCTGCACGGGCATGCCCATCCCCATGCCCATCGGCCCGCCCCCGCCGGGGCCACGCCCGGGGCCGCCGGGGCCGCGCGGGGGCACGGCGGGCGCCGCCGTCGTGCTCTTCTCCTGTGGCTGCGTCTCCTCGTTGCTCACGCGGCCTCCTCCTCTACCTTGCGGGACACCCGCACCCGGTCGGCACGCATGATCAGGGCTCCGCCATCGTCGATCATGCGGCCTCCTCCAAGCTCATCTGGGACGTCACGATCTCCTGGTACGTCGGGTTGTCCGCCAGCAGCTGCGCGTGCGTGCCGCGGCCGACGATGCGGCCGTGGTCGAGCACCAGGATCTGCTCGGCGTCGCGGATGGTCGCCACGCGCTGTGCGACGACGATCACCGTCGCGTCGGCGGTCTGCGGCCGCAGGGCCGCACGCAGCCGGGCGTCGGTCGCGTAGTCGAGGGCGGAGAAGCTGTCGTCGAACAGGTAGATGCGGGGCTTGCGGATCACCGCTCGTGCGATGGCGAGCCGCTGCCGCTGCCCGCCGGAGAACGTCGAGCCGCCCTGGGCCACCACGGACTCCAGCCCGTCCGGCAGCGCCTCGACGAAGTCGCGCGCCTGCGCCACCTCGAGCGCCGCCCACATCTCGTCCTCGGTGGCGTCGGACTTGCCGTACCGGAGGTTGTCCGCGACGGTCCCGGTGAACAGGAACGCCTTCTGCGGCACCAGGCCCATGAGCGACCCGAGGTCGCGCTGCAGGAGGTCCCGCACGTCGACGCCGTCGACCCGGACCGTGCCGCCGGTGGCGTCGAACAGGCGCGGCACGAGGTTGAGCAGCGTCGACTTGCCGGAACCGGTCGAGCCGATGATCGCGGTGATCTGGCCCGGCTCGGCCGTGAACGTCAGGTCGTGCAGCACGGGCTCCTCGGCGCCCGGGTACCCGAACCCGACGTTCTCGAAGGTGACGCGGCCGCGCGGACCCGCACTGGCGGGCGATCCGTTGCTCTCCGGTGAACCGTCCTCCGCGACGCGGAGGCCGGGCAGGGCGACCGGGTGCTCCGGGTCGACGACGGACGGCTCGGTGTCCAGGACCTCCCCGATGCGCTCCGCCGCGACCGCGGCGCGCGGGATCATCATGAAGATCATCGTGGACATCATCACGGCCATGAGGATGTACATGATGTAGCTCAGGAACGCCGTCAGGGAGCCGATCTCCATCTCCCCCGCCTCGATCTCGTGCGCGCCGAACCACAGCACGGCCACGGAGGCCAGGTTCATGATCAGCATGACCACGGGGAACGTGAGCGCCATGAGGCGGCCGGCGCGCAGCGAGGTGTCGAACAGCTCCTCGTTCACCACGCCGAAGCGCTGGGTCTCGCGCCGTTCGCGCACGAAGGCGCGCACCACACGCAGGCCCGTGATCTGCTCGCGCAGCACGGAGTTGATGGCGTCGATCCGCTTCTGCATGCGCCGGAAGTGCGGCACCATGCGCCACACGATGACGCCCGCCGAGGCGGCCAGCACCGGCACGATGACGAGGAGCAGCGCCGACATCGAGACGTCCTCCGACAGCGCCAGGATCACGCCGCCGACCAGCATGATCGGCGCCATCACCATGATGGTGAACGTCATCAGCACGGTCATCTGGACCTGCTGCACGTCGTTGGTGCCGCGCGTGATCAGGGTCGGCGCCCCGAACTGCGCCATCTCCCGCGCGGAGTAGGTCTGGACCGAGTGGAACACGTCGCGTCGCAGGTCCCGGCCGAAGGCCGTGGCGACCTGCGCGCCGAAGTAGACGGCGATGACCGACGCGACGACCTGGCCCAGCGACACGACCAGCATCCAGCCGCCGGTGCTCCAGATGTACCCGATGTCACCGGGCACCACGCCGTTGTCAATGATGTCGGCGTTGAGGCTGGGCAGATACAGGGCCGCGAGCGTCTGCACCAGCTGCAGGACGAGCACCGCGACCACCGCCCAGCGGTACGGGCCCAGATATTTCCGGGCGAGCGTGACGAGCATCAAGAGTTCCCTTCAGGGCTGGGGGTTGGAGAACCTGGTGCACCGGCTCCCGCAGTGGAGGCTGCACCTTCCACGGTTTCGGGGCCAGGCATTTTCGGCGGGCCGGCGAGGCCGTTCACGAGGGCGTCGGCCAGCACGTCGGCCGGCACCGCGGGCTGCAGGTGGTCGATCCGCAGGTGTGCGCCCGCGATCGCGGACTCGACCAGCGAGATCGCCACCTCGACGGGGACCCGCAGGCGGTGCGCGTCCGGCGCCAGGACGGCGGTGATCCCCTCGACCGTAGCCGCGCGCTGGGCCGCCCGCTGCTCCAGCAGCGTCTTGCGGTAGGTGAGCATGCGCTCGTGCTGGTCGGCGACGGACCTGGCGCCGGGAGGCGGCCCCGGCGTCACGACCCGCTGGCCGGGCGGGCCCGGTGGGCCCGGCGGCGCCACCGGCAGGGACCCGCCCGCGGCGCCGGACGCGCTCGGCGGCGCGCCGAACGGCATACCCGGACCGCCGGGCGACGACGCCATGCTGCGCAGGACGGACATCCACCGCATGACCTCGGACACGCGGTGCCGCCCCAGCTCGATCACGAGCTCCAGGCGCCGTTCGAGCGGCAGCCCGGGGTCGATGCCGGTGAGCTCGGCGAGCGTCTGCTCCGGCTGGCCGGCCCGCGCCAGTCCCTCGACGGCGACCGCGCCCACGAGCTCGGTCTTGTCGCCGAACGCCCGGAACAGCGTGCCCTCCGCGACCCCGGCGGCCTGGGCCAGCTCGCGCGAGGTCACGTCGTGCCCCCGCTCGGCGACCAGCGGCAGCACCGCGTTGACGATGGCGGCCTTGCGGTCCTCGGGAGACATGCGGGGTGCCCGCGTCCGTCCGTTGTCCATGACGCCGACAGTAATTGAGTGAGCGCTCACTCCGCAACTCGTCTACGCCCACGGCAGACCCGGGGCCGGACATGCCGGAAGCCCTCCGGTGCGAGCACCGGAGGGCTTCCGTGACCTGCTGGCGGCGGGTTCGGCTCAGCGGAGCCGCTCGCCGGGTGCGGCGGTCAGCCGGCCACTGTGGTCAGCCGGCCGGCGGCGCCGGGGGCGCCGGCGGGGGCGGCGTCGAGTCGCCGGGGCGCTGGCCGCGCTCCGACTCGGTGTCGAACGGCTCGCCCGACCGGGTGCCGGCGCTCGTCGCGTCGGCCGTGGCGGCCTCGGCCTGCCGCTGCGCCTCGGCGAGGGCCTCGGCGGGGTCCGGCAGCAGGGGCTCGTCCAGCACGGAGTCGATGGGCAGGCGCGGACCCGAGGGGCCCTCGCCCGGCGGGGGCGGCGGGACCGCGGGGCCGGCGCCGCCGCCGAAGCCCGAGGCGATGTTGCCCAGCGCGGCGGTGAACTCCGTGGGGATGACCCAGGTGGTGTTGGACGTGCCGTTCGCGATCTGCGGCAGCGTCTGCAGGTACTGGTAAGCCAGCAGCTTCGGGTCCGCGTCACCGCGGTGGATGGCCTCGAAGACCTGGAGGATCGCTCGCGACTCACCCTCGGCGCGCAGGATCTGCGCCTGGGCGTCACCCTCGGCCTTCAGGATCTCGGACTGCTTCTGGCCCTCGGCCGTGAGGATGGCCGACTGCTTGACACCCTCCGCGGTGAGGATCGCGGCGCGGCGGTCACGCTCGGCACGCATCTGCTGCTCCATGGAGCCCTGCACCGAGGGCGGCGGGTCGATCGACTTGAGCTCGACCCGGTTGACGCGGATGCCCCATCGACCGGTCGCCTCGTCGAGCACACCGCGCAGCTGGCCGTTGATCTGGTCACGGCTGGTCAGCGTCTGCTCGAGGTCCATCGAGCCGATCACGTTACGCAGCGTGGTCACGGTGAGCTGCTCGATGGCGGTGATGTAGTTCGCGATCTCGTAGACCGCGGACTTGGCGTCCGTCACCTGGAAGTAGATGACGGTGTCGATCTCGACCACCAGGTTGTCGCTGGTGATCACGGGCTGGGGCGGGAACGAGACGACCTGCTCACGCAGGTCCACGCCGGCGCGAACCCGGTCCACGAACGGCACCAGCACGTGCAGGCCCGGGTCGAGCGTCTTCGAGTACCGACCCAGGCGCTCGACCACGAGCGCCACCGACTGAGGAACGATCCGCACGGCGCGGATCACCGCGACGATACCGACGATCACCACCAGGGCGATGATCAGATAGAGCAGGACTTGCCCGAATGACTCCACGACGTCTCCTTACGCGGGCGCCTTGGCCCGCAGGCGAATTACACGCTTCTGACTTGGACTGTCTGGGGACAACACAAAAGGGCGCCCAGGCGCCAGGCGGTTACGCCGGCTCGACGACGGCGGTGGCGCCGTCGATCTGGACCACACGAACGCTAGTGCCGGCGGGCAGCAGCGGCGACCCGGGCACGGACCGCGCGCTCCACACCTCACCGCTCAGCTTGATCAGCCCGGACGCGGTGCTGACCTCCTGGACCACCGACGCCGTACGGCCGACGTTCGCCTCGGCGTTGGTGGGCGACTTGGGCGTGTTGTTGCGCAGGTGCCGGATCAGCGTGGGGCGCAGCGTCACGAGCAGCACCACCGACGCCACCACGAACACGATGGCCTGGACCCACAGCGGCGCGCCCGCGCCGTTCGCGACGGCCGCGGCCAGCGCCCCGCCGGCGAACATGATGAAGACGAAGTCCAACGACAAGAGCTCGATCAGCGCGAAGACCAGCGCCGCCCCTACCCACCACAACCACGCCATGGGTTGCTCCCTCCGAGCGTCCACACCGGTTGGCGACCGGGCGCCGCCGGAACCTCTCCGACGGCGGGCCCTCGCGGTGAAATTACCGCTACCTCGGACCTTTGCCCGGACTTTACCAAGGACCACTGACACAGCGGTAGTGAAATCGCCGTTTCAAACTCTTTTCCTGAGGGCCCTGAACACTGCAGGTTCGAGACGCCGGGAGATGCGGTCAGCGGGCGGCGCGCGCCAGCCAGCGACCGCCGCCGTGGGCCACGACCAGCGGCAGCCCGAAGGCCGCCGAGAGGTTGTCCGCGGTGAGGACCTCCTCGATGGGGCCGGCGGCCTGGATCCCGGCCTTCTTCATGAGCAGCAGGTGCGTGAAGCCCGGCGGGATCTCCTCGACGTGGTGCGTCACGTGCACCAGCACCGGGGAGGCCGGGTCGCTCGCCAGCCCGGCCAGCGTGGCCACCAGCTCCTCGCGGCCGCCCAGGTCGAGACCCGCGCCGGGCTCGTCGAGCAGCAGCAGCTCGGGGTCGGTCATCAGGGCCCGGGCGATCTGCACGCGCTTGCGCTCGCCCTCCGAGAGGGTGCCGTAGGTGCGCTCGGCCAGGTGGTCGACGTCGAACGCCGAGAGCAGGTCCTTCGCCCGCTGCTCGTCGAGCTCGTCGTAGCTCTCGCGCCAGCGCCCCGTCACGCCGTAGGCGGCGGTGAGCACCACGTCGCGGACGGTCTCCGCCGTCGGCAGCCGCTCGGCGAGCGCCGCGCTGGAGATGCCGATGCGCGGGCGCAGCTCGAACACGTCGACCCGGCCGAGGGTCGCGTCCAGGATCCTCGCCGTGCCCGACGTCGGGTGCAGGCGCGCGGCGACGATCTGGAGCAGGGTCGTCTTGCCGGCGCCGTTGGGCCCGAGAACGATCCAGCGCTCCCCCTCGTTCACCTGCCAGTCCACGGAATCGAGGATGGTCGAGGTGCCGCGACGGACGGTGACGCCCGCAAGATGGAGAACCGAGCTCATGGGCACCGACCCTACCTGGTCGACCGTCATTTACAGTGCTGCGGTGGACACCGATCAGGACCTCCCCCGGAGCGTGCTGCTCGCCCTGTGGCTGCAGGGCATAGGCGACACCTCGGACGCCGTGAAGTCCGTGGTGGGCGACGACGAGCCGCACACCGTGGAGGGGCTAGCAGGCTTTGCCGACGGAACAGACCTCGACACCCTCTTCACCGCGTGGACGGAGGGGCCGCGCGAGGTCTGCGCGCTCCTGCCCGCGCCGGGTGACGCCGCGGGCGTCCCGGCCGCCGCGAACCACGAGGCCACCGAGGCCGGCGAGTGCGTGGTGGTCACGACACCCGCCGGGAGCTGGGCCGCCGTGCCGCGGGTGCAGGCGTTCGGCAGCCACATCGAGCCCGGGCACATGGTGACGTGGCACGTGGTGCCGGTCCCCACGTGGACCACGCTGGTGCACGGCACCATCGGCTCGGTCGCCGACGCCGAGCGCGAGCTGCGCACGAGCCTGATGACGGCCACGGACGCCCTGGACCAGCTCGACGTCGCCCGCTGGCGCGACGACGCGGCCGACGCGATCGAACGGATCCGCTCGGCGAGCACGTCGTCGTGGCCGGTGCCGCACCTGGACGGGCGGCGCGCCCGCGTGCTGGACCTCGCGAGCCGGCTGCGCGCGATCGTCGCGCTGGGCACGGTGGACGACGGCGGCGCGGTGAACGTCTTCCAGGTCGACCAGCGGTCCACGGCGCTGCGCGAGGTGGACCGCACGGCCCGCCACGCGATGAGCGCGGCGACCTACGGCCAGATCGCCTGACCGCCGGGCGTCGCCCGACCGCTACGCGCCCGCCAGCACCCGCTCGTAGACGTCCATGGTGCGGTCCGCGATCGCGGACCAGGTGAAGTGCTCCTCCGCCCGACGGCGGCCGGCGGCCCCCATCGCCGCCGCGGTCGCCGGGTCGGTCGCGACGCGGGTCAGCGCGTCCGCGAGGTCGGCCACGAACCGGTCGGGGTCGAGCGGGGTGCCCGTGCCGTCGTCGGACTGCTCGATGGGCACCAGCAGGCCTGTCACCCCGTCGTCGACCACCTCGGGGATGCCGCCCGTGGCCGTGCCGACCACGGGCAGGCCCACGGCCATGGCCTCCAGGTTCACGATGCCGAGCGGCTCGTAGACGCTCGGGCAGACGAAGACGGTGCACGCGCCCAGGACCGCGATCAGGTCGGGCCGCGGGAGCATCTCCTCGATCCAGACCACGCCGGTACGGGTCTCGCGCAGGCGCTCGACCAGGACCAGCACCTCGGCCATGATCTCCGGGGTGTCGGGCGCGCCCGCGCACAGCACGAGCTGCACCTCGGGCGGCAGCTCGGCGGCCGCGCGCAGCAGGTACGGCAGGCCCTTCTGCCGGGTGATCCGGCCCACGAAGACGACCGCGGGCCGGTCGGGGTCGATGCCGTGGCGGCGCACGGTCGCGGCGGCGTCGGCCTGCGCCGTCGCGTCGTCGGCGTCGGGCCGCCGCCAGCCCGACAGGTCGATGCCGTTGTGCACCACGTGCACGCGCTCGGGGTCGAGCTCCGGGTAGACGCGCAGGATGTCGGCGCGCATGCCCGCCGAGACCGCGATGACGCCGGCGGCGCCGAGGTACGCGGTGCGCTCGGCCCACGAGGAGAGCGCGTAGCCGCCGCCGAGCTGCTCGGCCTTCCAGGGCCGCAGGGGCTCCAGGGAGTGCGCCGTGACGACGTGCGGCACGCCGTGCAGGAGGCCGCCGAGATGTCCCGCCATGTTGGCGTACCAGGTGTGGGAGTGGAGCAGGTCGGCGCCCGCGACGTCGTCGGCCATCACGAGGTCCGTGCCCAGGGTGGCCAGGGCCGCGTTGGCGTCCGCGAGCGCGGTCGGCGTCGTGTAGCCGGTGACGCCGGACGCCTCGGTCGCGGCGTCGCGCGGGCCGTCGAAGCAGCGCACGCGGACGTCGGCGTGCTGGGCCAGGACCGCGGCCAGCTCGGCGACGTGCACGCCGGCGCCGCCGTAGACGTGCGGCGGGAACTCGCGGGTGAGCAGGTCCACGCGGAGCGCACGAGCGGGCCGGCCGGTGGTGGCCGGGGCGGGGGCGGGGCGGGGGGCGGCGGGAACGTCGGGCACAGTGCCAACCTAGCGTGCGCGAAGTCTCAGCGTGCCACCTGACGTTACGGCCGGAAAGGCCCTAATCTCACCGTATGGCCTCCGCCCCCCGCGTCCTTGCGATCGTCCTCGCCGGCGGCGAGGGAAAGCGGCTGATGCCGCTGACCGCCGCCCGCGCCAAGCCCGCCGTGCCCTTCGGCGGTATCTACCGCCTGGTCGACTTCGCCCTGTCCAACATCGTCAACTCGCGGTACCTGCACGTCGTGGTGCTGACGCAGTATAAGTCGCACTCGCTGGACCGCCACATCTCCAAGACGTGGCGCATGTCGCCGCTGCTGGGCAACTTCGTGGCGCCGGTCCCCGCGCAGCAGCGCGTGGGCAAGCACTGGTACCTCGGCAGCGCCGACGCGATCTACCAGTGCCTGAACATCATCGACGACGAGCGTCCGGACATCGTGGTCGTGGTGGGCGCCGACCACGTCTACCGCATGGACTTCTCGCAGATGGTGGACGCGCACATCGAGTCGGGGGCGCGTGCGACGGTCGCCGCGATCCGGCAGCCGATCGACATGGCCGACCAGTTCGGCGTCATCGACGTGGACCCGGGCGACCCCACGAAGATCCGCGAGTTCCTGGAGAAGCCGACCGACCCCACGGGCCTGCCGGACTCGCCCCGCGAGGTCCTGGCCTCCATGGGCAACTACGTGTTCGACGCCGACGCGCTGGTCGAGGCCGTGACGCGGGACGCCGCCGACCCGGACTCGCGGCACGACATGGGCGGCGACATCATCCCGGCGTTCGTGGCCCAGGGTGAGGCGGGCGTCTACGACTTCATCCGCAACGACGTGCCCGGCTCCACCGACCGGGACCGCGACTACTGGCGCGACGTAGGCACCATCGACTCGTTCTACGACGCCCACACGGACCTGATCGCCGTGCACCCGGTCTTCAACCTCTACAACATGGAGTGGCCGCTGTACACGGGCTACACGGGGCTGCCGCCGGCCAAGTTCGTGCACGCGGGCCCGGGCCGGATGGGGCACGCGGCGGAGTCGATCGTGTCGCCGGGCGTGCTCATCTCGGGGGCGCAGGCGGCCGGGTCGGTCCTGTCCCCCGGCGTGCACCTCCACTCGTGGTCGAACGTGTCCAACTCGGTGCTGATGGACGACGTCCAGGTGCACCGCTACGCGCACGTGCACCGGGCGATCGTCGACAAGAACGTGATCATCAACGAGCGGGCCCGCGTGGGCGTCGACCACGACGAGGACCGGGCGCGCGGCTTCACGGTGACGGAGTCGGGGCTGGTGGTGGTCCCGAAGGGCACGGTCGTGGACTGACCGTGTTCACCATGTGCGACGGCGGCCCGGGGAGACCCGGGCCTCCGGCACACTGGTGAGCGTGAAGCGACTCATCGTGTCCGACGCCGACTCCACGTTCTTTCGCCAGGAGGTCATCGAGCTCATCGCCGAGCACGCGGGCACCCGCGACGAGGTGGCGGCCGTGACCGAGCGTGCGATGCGGGGCGAGCTCGACTTCGCCGGGTCGCTGCGGGAGCGGGTGGCGACGCTGGCCGGCGTGCCCGTCGAGGCGCTGGAGAAGGTGCGCGCGGCGGTCGAGCTGATGCCTGGCGCCCGGGAGCTCGTGGCCGAGTGCCAGGCGCGCGGCTGGGCGTTCGGGCTGGTCTCGGGCGGGTTCGAGGAGGTCGCCGGGCCGATCGCACGGGAGCTCGGGATCGAGCTCGTGCGGGCCAACCGGCTCGAGGTCGCCGACGGTGTGCTGACCGGCCGCACCGTGGGCCCCGTCATCGACCGGGCCGCCAAGGCCGCGACGCTGCGCGAGTGGGCCGCGCAGGTCGGTGTTCCGCTGGAGCAGACGGTCGCCGTGGGCGACGGCGCGAACGATCTCGACATGATCGGCGTCGCCGGCGTCGGTGTGGCCTTCAACGCCAAGCCGGTCGTCCGCGACCAGGCCCCCCACGTGATCGAGGACCGCCTGGACAACCTGCTGGCCCTCCTCTGAGACCACCGAAGCCCCCGTTGAGTGCGGGATATTCGCCCTTCTGGCACACAGAAAAGGGCGAATATCCCGCACTCAACGGGGGCTTTCGGGTGGGGCAGGTGGGGCGAGTGCGGCGGGTCAGGCCGGGCGCGTGACCTCCGTCAGGCGGGCCGTCTTGCGGTCCCAGTCCGCCCAGGCCAGGTCGGCCTCCAGCACCGAGTAGGTCGCCGTCGGGACGCCGACGCGCACCTGCGCGAGGGCGCCGTCCTCCGAGCCGGGACCGGCCAGGAGCTCGGCCGTGCCCGCCATCGCGGGCTCGTGACCGATCACCAGGACGGTCCGCGCCGCCGGGTCCAGCTCACGCACCAGCGCGAGGACGCCGCGCGGCATGGCACCGAGCAGGTCGTCGGTGAAGGCCACCGACGGCTCGCCCAGGTGCTTGCGCACGAGGTCCCAGGTCTGCCGCGTCCGCAGCGCCCCGGAGACGAGGACGGCGTCGGGCACGAGGCCGGACGCGACCAGCGCCGCGCCGACCTTCCCTGCCTGGTCCCGGCCACGCAGGGCGAGTGGCCGCGACTCGTCGGGAAGTTCCGACGCCGGCTCCGCCTTCGCGTGCCGGAGCAACACCAGACGCCGTGACGGCGTCGTGGTGGGCTCCGCGCCCGACGCTCTGCCCATCAGTGCCTCCTGCCCATCTATTGGCCCATGGCGTGCACGCCGCCGTCGACGTGCACGATCTCGCCTGTCGTTGCCGGGAACCAGTCGGACAGCAGGGCGGCCACGGCGCGCGCGGCCGGCTCTGCGGTGGTCTGGTCCCAGCCGAGCGGGGCTCGCGTCGGCCAGGCGTCCTCCATCGTCGCGAAGCCCGGGATGGACTTGGCGGCGGTGGTCCGGATGGGCCCAGCCGAGACGAGGTTGCAGCGGATTCCCTCAGGGCCGAGGTCGCGCGCCAGGTAGCGGTTCGCGGACTCCAGACCGGCCTTGGCCACGCCCATCCAGTCGTAGACGGGCCAGGCGAACTGCGCGTCGAACGTCAGGCCGACGACGGCGCCGCCGTCGGTCATCAGCGGCTTGGCGGCCACCGCGATCGACTTGTACGAGAATGTGGAGACGTGCAGCGCGGTGGCGACGTCCTCCCAGGTGCCCGACAGGAAGTTGCCGCCCATGACGGACTGCGGCGCGAACCCGATCGAGTGCACCACGCCGTCGAGCCGCTCGAAGCCCTCCGCGCGCACGGCGTCCGCGAGCGCGTCGAGGTTCTCCTGGCTGGTGGCGTCCAGCTCCACGACCGGCGCCTCGACGGGGAGACGCTTGGAGAAGGCCTGGGTCAGCTTCATCTGCCGTCCGAAGGACGAGAGCACGACCTCCGCGCCCTCCTCCTGGGCGAGCCGGGCGGCGTGGAATGCGATCGACGAGTCCGTCAGCACGCCCGTGACGAGCAGCTTCTTACCTTCGAGGAGACCCATGTTGTCCTTCCGATCAGGCGCAGGCGTGCCGGAGCAACCCCTGTGCTGGGTGCGAGCGTAATGCGGATTGCTGCGCGGGACGAAACTCCGCGCCGTTCTCGATGCCGAGAGTGTTGGATATGTACGGGCGAAACCGCAGGCAGCGGCGTCAGACTACGGGTCAGTGCCCCATGCCGAGGCCACCGTCGACGGGGATGACGGCACCCGTGACGTAGCCGGCGGAGTCGGACGCGACGAAGGAGACCACGGAGGCCACCTCGTCCGGCGTGGCGAACCGGCCGGCCGGGATCGACTTCAGGTAGCCGTTGCGCACGTCCTCGGACAGCGCGGCCGTCATGTCGGTCTCGACGTACCCGGGGGCGACGACGTTCGCGGTGATGCCGCGCGTCCCGAGCTCGCGGGTGATCGAGCGGGCCATGCCGACCAGGGCCGCCTTCGACGACGAGTAGTTGACCTGGCCGGGGCCGCCGGACAGGCCCACGATCGAGCCGAGCAGCACGATGCGGCCCTTCCGGGCCCGGATCATGCCCTTCGACGCGCGGCGCACGCAGCGGAACGTGCCCTTGAGGTTCACGTCGATGACGGTCTCGAACTCCTCGTCGCTCATGCGCATGAGGAGCTGGTCCTTGGTCACGCCGGCGTTGGCCACGAGCACCTCGACCGGGCCCATGTCGGCCTCGATGGCGGCGAACGCGGCGTCGACGGCCGCGGTGTCGGTGACGTCCGCCACGTAGGGCTCCACGCCCTTGGGCAGCTCGCCGCCGCGGTAGATCGTGGCGACGCGGTCGCCGTCGGCGACGAACCGCTCCGCGATGGCGCGGCCGATGCCGCGTGCGGCACCCGTCACGACGACGACACGGCCGGTCGGACCTGCGGCAATGCTCTGAGTGGCGGGCATGGTGGTCACCTGAAGCTCCTCGATGCTGGGCTTTGCGCAAAAGGGCCGCGCGAGGCTGGGGCCGCGGCCGGTACCTGGGTCGATCCGGGTCCGCTGCGACGCTACCCCGCGCGTCGCACGGGCGCCGCGCGCGCCGGGCCACAGGGATGGACCGGACCTTGTCGGTTTTCTACAACAACTCCGAGCGTATCCGGCGCGAGCCGGGTCGTGTGAGGTGCGTCGGCATCGTGTCCGACGGCGTCCGACGCACGTAGACTGGCAGGATGAGCGAGCCGGTTCCCTCCATCACCTCGGCCCCCGAGCCGCTGGCGGTGGACCAGGCGCGCCGCACGCGCAGCTACCTCATCCAGATGTCCATCCGTGTGGTCTGCATCATCGGCGCCGTGCTGGTCGACGGCTGGATCCGCTGGGCCCTGGTGGCCGCCGCGGTGGTGCTTCCGTACTCCGCGGTGCTGATCGCCAACGCCGGGCGGGACCACACGACGCACGACACCTCCCCCGTCACGCCGCAGGCGGCCCCGATGCTCGAGGAGCTGCCCGAGGACGCGCCCCCGGCCGCACGCCAGGGCGGGCAGGGCGGCCCGGCGGACGACCGTCCCGACGACAAGGGCACCGACGACGGGACCGGACGGCTGAGCTACGGCTCGGGCCGCGTGATCAACCACGTGGACGACTGATGGACGTGCTGGGACTGACGGGCGCGACGCCCGACGCCGTTCCCGACGGCGAGCTGATCTGCAGCGCCAAGGGCTGCCGCGACGAGGCCGTGTGGGGCCTGCTCTGGAACAACCCGAAGCTGCACACGCCGCAGCGGCGCAAGGTGTGGCTCGCGTGCGACGAGCACCGGGAGCACCTCGAGCAGTTCCTGGGGGCGCGGTCCTTCTGGAAGCAGACCGTTCCGGTGACGGAACTGGACCGGGCCTCGTGAGCCAGGCGTCCGTGGCCGAGCGCCCCCAGTCGCCCGACGACCCGCGCGGACCGCGCACGACCCGCCAGTGGGTGATCCTGGCGGTGGCCGCCGTGGTGCTGGCCGCACTGTGCCTGGTCGCCGGACGCTGGCAATGGAACCGCTACGAGTCCCGCGAGGTCGAGATCGACCTCATCGAGAACAACTGGTCGGCGCCCGCGGTGCCCGCGGACGAGATCCTGCCCGGACCGGGTGCGGTGGTGCCGGACTCCGACGTCTGGCGCCCGGTCGAGCTCGAGGGCCACTACGTCACGGACGCGACCGTGCTGCTGCGCAACCGGCCGGTCGCGGGCCGCAACGGGTATCACGTGCTGGTGCCGTTCGAGGCGCGCCTGCCGAACGGCCAGGACATAGTGATGGTCGTCAACCGCGGCACGGTGCCGCTCGGCCGTGACGCGAGAGGCCCGGACGCCGTCCCCGACCCGCCCTCGGGCACGGTGACCGTCGTGGTGTCCCTGCGCGCCGACGAGCCGCCGTCGGACCGTGGCGCGCAGCCGGGCCAGGTCCAGGCGATCTCGACGGCCCAGGTGCTCGACGCCGGGCCCGACGGACCCGGCTGGGCCGAGGGCCGCACCGTCGGGGCGTACGGCGCGCTCCGGTCGGAGCAACCCGCTGCCGACGTGGCGCTGGCGAGCCTGCCCAAGCCGGACACCGACCCGGGGTCGCACCTCTCGTACGCGTTCCAGTGGGCCATCTTCGCGCTCGGCGCCGTGGGTGGGTACGTGGTGCTGTGGCGCCGTGAGCGCGGGGCGCTGCGCGGCGAGAACGTGTCCGCGGGCGACCTGCTGCTGGCCTCCGGCGAGGCGTCCGACGGCGAGGGCGTGCGGGCGCGCAGGCCGGCCCGCGAGCGCCGTCCGACCGCCGAGGACGAGGAAGACGCGCTGATCGAGTCACAGCTGCGCTGAGGGCGGTCGACGAGGCGCGACGGCGGACGCCGTCCCGTGCGCCGGAGCCCTCCCCGGGGGGCAGCGTCAGGCCAGGGAGACGAGCTCCTGGTAGCTGTCGTTCCAGAGGTCCTCGTCGCCGTCGGGCAGCAGCAGCACGCGCTCGGGCTCCAGGGCCTCGACGGCGCCGTCGTCGTGGGTCACCATCACGACCGCGCCCTCGTACGTCTTGAGTGCCCCGAGGATCTCGGCCCGGGAGGCGGGGTCGAGGTTGTTCGTCGGCTCGTCGAGCAGCAGGACGTTCGCGCCGGAGACCACGATCGTCGCCAGCGCCAGACGCGTCTTCTCGCCGCCGGACAGCACGTGGGCGGGTTTCTCGGCGTCGTCCCCGCTGAACAGGAACGAGCCGAGCACCGAGCGGACCTGCGTGTCCGTCAGGTCGGGCGCGGCGTGCCGCAGGTTCTCGACGACGGTCGCGTCCATGTCGAGCGTGTCGTGCTCCTGGGCGTAGTAGCCGAGCTTGAGCCCGTGCCCGGGCTCGACCTCGCCGGTGTCCGGGGCCTCGACGCCCGCGAGGATGCGCAGCAGCGTCGTCTTGCCGGCACCGTTGAAACCGAGCACCACGACGCGCGACCCACGGTCGATCGCCAGGTCCACGCCTGCGAACACCTCCTGGGAGCCGTACGCCTTGGACAGCCCGCTCGCGGTGAGCGGCGTGCGCCCGCAGGGCGCCGGCGTCGGGAACCGGAGCTTGGCCACGCGGTCGGCGGCGCGCTCGTTCTCCAGGCCGCCGAGCATCTTCTCGGCGCGCTTGATCATGTTCTGCGCGGCGGTCGCCTTGGTCGCCTTGGCGCGCATCTTCTCGGCCTGGGCGAGCAGCGTGCCCGCCTTCTTCTCGGCGTTGGCCCGCTCGCGCCGACGACGCCGCTCGTCCGTCTCGCGCTGCTCCAGGTAGGTGTCCCAGCCCATGTTGTACTGGTCGAGCTCACCCCGGTTGGCGTCCAGGTGGAACACCTTGTTCACCGTGGCGCGCAGCAGGTCGACGTCGTGGCTGATCACGATGAACCCGCCGTTGTACGCCCTGAGGTAGTCGCGCAGCCAGATGATCGAGTCGGCGTCGAGGTGGTTGGTGGGCTCGTCCAGCAGCAGCGTCTCGACGCCGCTGAACAGGATGCGCGCCAGCTCGATCCGGCGGCGCTGACCGCCGGAGAGGGTGCTCAGGGGCTGGCCCAGCACGCGCTCGTCCAGGCCGAGGTTGGCCGTGATGATCTGCGCCTCGGACTCGGCGGCGTACCCGCCGGCCGCGAGGAACCGCGCCTCCAGCTTGGGGTACCGCTCCAGCGCTGCCGCCTGCGTGTCCGGGTCGGCCGACGCCATCTCGCCCTCGGTCTCGCGCATCTGCGTGATGACCCGGTCGAGGTTGCGCGCCGAGAGCACGCGGTTCATCGCGAGGACCTCGAGGTCGCCCGTGCGCGGGTCCTGGGGCAGGTAGCCGATGTCGGTGCCGCGCACGATCTGCCCGCCCGTGGGCTGGGTCTCGCCCGCGAGGGTCTTGGTCAGCGTGGTCTTGCCGGCGCCGTTGCGGCCGACCAGGCCGATCCGGTCGCCCGAGGCGACCCGGAAGGTGGCCTCGCTCAGCAGCACGCGCGCGCCGACGCGCAGCTCGACGCCATGGGCAGTGATCACGCAGGTGTTCCTCACGGTCAGGGGGATGGTGGCAGGGTGGATCGGCCCACGGCGGCGGGGGCCGGACCAGTCTAGGGGGTGCGGGTCCGGCAACGGGCAGGTCGCGACGAATGTCACCATGGAGCCCATGCCCGCACCCAGCTCCCGGCCCGCCGCCTGGCAGCCCGGCGACGTCCGCGACGCGGCCGGCGGCCTGTTCGCGCTGGCCCTCGCCACGTTCGTCGCCGTCACCACCGAGCTGGTCCCGGTAGGCCTGCTCCCCCTGATCAGCGACGACCTCGCCGTCTCCGAGTCGGTGGCGGGCCTCCTGGTCACCGCGTACGCGTTCATGGTCGCGGCGCTCGCCCTGCCGCTGACGTCGGCGACGCGCCGGCTGCCGCGCAAGACCGTGCTGCTCGGCACCCTCGCCGTCTACACGGCGAGCAACGTGATCGTCGCGCTCGCCCCCACCTTCGCGGTCGTCGCCGGGGCCCGGGCGCTCGGCGGGGCGGCGCACGCCGTCTTCTTCTCGGTGAGCATCGGGTACGCGTCGCGCCTGGTGCGGCCGCACCTCGCGGGACGGGCCCTGGCGCTCGTCACCCTGGGCGCGTCGGCCGGGTTCATCCTGGGCGTCCCGCTGTCGACGTCGCTGGGCACCGCCGTCGGCTGGCGCGACGCGTTCCTCGTCCTGACGGGCGTGTGCGCCGTCGCGGGCGTGCTCACGGCCCTCCTGCTGCCCTCCGTCCCAGGCGGCGGCGCTCCCCCGGACGACGCCGCCCGCGGCGCCCGGCGTACCGCGCTCGCCCAGGTCACCACGGCCAACGCGCTGGCCTACCTCGGCCACTTCACCGTCTACACCTACGTGTCCGTGCTGCTCCTGGCCGCCGGGCTCGCCACCGCGGCGCTCGGCCCCGCGCTGCTGCTGATCGGGGCGCTCGGGCTCATCGGGGCCGCGTTCGCCGCCACGCGGCTCGACGTCCGGCCCCGGCAGACCACGGTGATCACCCTGTCCGTCGTCGCGTGCGGTGTGCTCGCCCTCGGGATCGTGTTCCCGGCGACGGTGGGCACGCTCGTCGCCGCGGCCGTGTGGAGCATCGGCTTCGGCGCCGTCGCCGCCGTCTTCCAGACCGCGGCGATCCGGACGCGCGGGGCCTCGCCCGACGTCGTCGGGGCGCTGGTGAACGCGACGGCGAACATCGGCATCGGCGGCGGCGCGGCGCTCGGCGCGCTCGTGCTCGACGGCGCGGGCGTCGCCGCCGTCCCCTACACCGGTGCGGTGCTCGTGGTCGCCGCGCTGGTCGTGGTGCTGGTGGCGCGCAAGGCGTTCCCGGGAGGTGCGGCGGCCGACGCCGAGGACGCCCGGCACGGGAGCAGGGGCGAGACCAAGGACGAGTGATCGCTTCACCGCCAGGACGCGCGCGTACGGCAACGCGGACGTAACGTCCGCCCCATGGGCACTGAGACCTCCAGCGTTCCAGTCACCGTCGCCGACGCTCTGCCGCACCTGCGCGCGGGCCGTCTGACGGGCGGTGACGACCTCACGGCCAACCGGCCGGCGAAGCACCTGATCGCGCGGCGCCGCACGTACTTCCGGCAGCACGCCGTGGCCGTGCTGCGAGGCCGGCTGACCCGCAACCCCGACGCCCACCACCGCGAGATGCGGCACCGGATCACCGGGGCCCGCGCCGCCGCGGACGAGCTCTGGAAGCTCGTGGCCCGGCGCCCGGTCTGGCGGGTGCTGCAGTCCGTCCAGTCCGACGGCGGCGCCCTGGAGCTCGACCAGCTCGTCATCGGGCCCGGGGGCGTCTTCACCATCCACACGATCTACCGGCCCGCGCACGAGGTCACCGCCGAGGCCGCCTGGAACGAGGCGCGCCGCGCCCAGGAGATCCTGCGCCGGGCCACGCGCGTGCCGATCACGGTGCAGCCGGTCATCGTGTTCGTGCGCACCAAGGAACCCCGTGTCGAGGGCTCGCGCGAGGGCGTCGAGGTGCTGACGGCCCGGGAGCTCGTGCCCTGGCTCGAGAAGCACCGGCCGGTGCTCACCGACCGCGAGCTGGAGATCGTCCACCTGGCGGCACGCGACCGGCGGACCTGGGCGCGGTGACAGGCCGGCGACGCGCCGCCGGGACCGCGGGCCCGGCGACGCTCACAGGCTGACCCGCGGCACGCGCCTGCGGGCCGCCTCGGCCAGGCGGTCGCCCAGCTCGGCGAGCGGCACCGAGGCCCTGGCGCCCGACGCCGGATCGGTCACCGCCAGCGCACCCGCCGCCACCTCGCGCGCGCCCAGCACGCCGAGCAGCGCGTCCCGCCGCTGCCGGGCCTTGCGGATCCGGCTGCCCAGCGACCCCTCCCGCTCCACCCGGACCCGCAGGCCGCGGGCCCTCAGGTCCGCGGCGAGATCGTCGACGAGCTGGTCGGGGGCGTCCGGCAGTGGCAGCAGGCAGACCTGCACGGGCGCGAGCCAGAACGGGAGCCGTCCGCCGTGCCGTTCCAGGAGGAACGCGACCATCCGCTCCATCGCGCCGACGGTGCCGCGGTGGATCATCACGACCCGCTCGCGCTCGCCGGACGCCGCGACGTAGGTCAGGTCGAACCGCTCGGGCTGGTTGAAGTCGAGCTGGACGGTGGCGAGGGTCTCCTCGTGGCCGCGCGCGTCGAGCACCTGGACGTCGATCTTGGGGCCGTAGAACGCCGCCTCACCGGCCTCGGCGTGCCACGGCAGGCCGGCGGGCGAGGCGACGTCGTCGAGCACCGCGCGCAGCGCCTCCTCTGCCGCGGCCCACCGCTCGGGCGCGCCGAGCCACCGCTCGGAGGTGTCCCGGCCGGACAGGCGCAGGTACGCCACCTCGATGCCCAGGGTGTCGAGCACCTCCAGGACGGCGGCCAGCGCGGTGCGCACCTCGGCCCCGACCTGGTCGGGACGGCAGAAGACGTGTGCGTCGTCCAGGTTGATCTGCCGTACCCGGCTCAGCCCCGACAGCACCCCCGACCGCTCGGCGCGGAACATCGACGCGAGCTCCGAGTACCGCACGGGCAGGTCGCGGTACGAGCGCGGCTCGGACGCATAGATCTGCGCGTGGTGCGGGCAGTTGGCGGGGCGCAGCACGAGGGGGTCGGCGTCCGCGTCCGGGCTGCCGTCGAGGTCGGGAGCCGAGCCCGAGCTGTCAGCGTTCCCGCCCAGGTACATCGGCGGGAACATGTCGTCCGCGAACTTGGCCCAGTGGCCCGAGCGCTCGTACAGCGACCGCTTGCCGAGCACCGGCGAGTACACGGGTTCGCAGCCGGTGCGCAGCGCGACCTCGCGCGCGTACTGCTCCAGCTCGTACCGGATCGCCGCGCCGGCGGGCAGCCACAGCGGCAGGCCGGGCCCGACCAGCGGGCTGGTGTCGAAGATCCGCATGTCGCGGCCGAGGGCACGGTGGTCGAGGACGGCGGGTGCCTGAGACCGCTGGTTCGGTGCGGGGGCGTTCATGACGGTGCTCCTTCGATGGTGGAGCCGCCCCGGTGCCGTCGTCGTGCACGGCAAAGGCCCCGGAGCGAGCTCCGGGGCCTGGGTGCTGAAAGCAGGTCAGCGCGCGCCGGAGGGGTCCGGCGTCGTCGTGCGTGCGCTGAGGTGCATGCCGCCCACCGTAACCTCAGAGGGTGCGCGCGTCCAGGGCGTTGCAGTCCTGGATCGTGCCGCCGTCGTAGCCGATCGAGAACCACCGCACGCGCTGCTGGCTGGAGCCGTGCGAGAACGCCTCGGGGTTCACGTCGCCGCCGGAGCGGCGCTGGATGTTGTCGTCGCCCACGGCCGCGGCGGCGGACAGCGCCTGCTCCAGCTCCGCCTGCGAGATGGGCTGAAGGAACGGAACGCCCGTGTCCGGGTCCTCGGTGGTCGCGGCGTTGCCGGCCCACATCCCGGCGAGGCAGTCCGCCATGAGCTCGATGCGCACGGAGTCCGACTCGGGGCCGGTGCCCGACCGGTCGGCCCGCTCGAACAGCCCGAGCTGGTTCTCGATGTGGTGCCCGAACTCGTGCGCCGTCACGTACATCTCCGCCAGCGGCCCGCCCTCGGCGCCGAACTGGCTGGAGAGCTGGTCGTAGAACGAGAGGTCCTCGTACACGGTCGTGTCGGCCGGGCAGTAGAACGGCCCCGTGGCCGACGTCGCGGAACCGCAGCCGGTGTCGACCGCACCGGTGAAGCTGACGACCTCGGGCAGCTCGTACTCCACGCCGCCCTGCTCCGGGAGCGTCTCGGCCCAGTAGACGTCCAGCGAGTCCACGGCGGCGTTGAGCCGGCACTCGGGGTCGGCGTTCGCCTGCTCGGCGGTGCACGCGCCGATGTAGCCCTGCTCGCCGCCGCCCCCGCTGTCGGTGGTGGTCCCGAGGATGTCGGCCGGACTGTTGCCGGTCAGCACCATGTACAGGAGCGCGATGACGAGCGCCGCACCGCCGCCGACACCCGCGCCGACGGCGCCCCGGCGCCCGCCGCCCTTGCGGACCCGGCCGCCCTCGAACTGCCCGCCCTCGCTGAAAGTCACCTGACAACGCTACCGCGAGGCGGGGGTCACCACCCCGTCGTCCGGCGCTACCCGGCCGTGCGGCTCCGGTACTGCTCGATCGGCCAGGACGTCATCGCGCCGATGCGGACCGAGACGATCTCTCCGTCGGCGTCGCGGTCCGTCTGGACCGGCTCGCCCACCGTGCCGAACCCGGCGACCGGCTCCTGCACCAGCCGGCCGTCGGACACGACCAGCCGCTGCGCGACCTCGGCGGGCTCGGCGGCGCGCACGTTGATCGTGTGCAGGATCCCGCCGAGGTCCACGACGTCGGCCACGCCCCACAGGTTGGCGAACCGCCCGACGGGCGCGTCCGCAGGGACTCCCGGCGCCGGGTCGCCGCCCTTGCCGGAGGCACCCGCGACGACCCCGCCGGCCGCCACCTCGTCCGCCGCCGCGAGCGCCAGGTTGATCAGCTGGATCACGCCGTTGGCGATCTGCCCGGCGGTGCCGTCGACGGCGTTGGTCAGGGCGGAGACCACGATCCCGTCCACGGGGTCGATCCAGGTGCGGGTGATGTGCCCCGGGTAGCCGCCGGAGTGGCCGACGACCTCGCGGTCCCCGACCTTGCCGACCTCGATGCCGACGCCGTAGCGGCCGAGCTCCTTGCCGCGCACCGCGACCCGGGACTCGTCGCGCTGCATGATGCGCTTGCTGGCGTCGCTGATCAGGGTCGTGTCGCCGTACACGTGCGCGGCGCCGTAGCGGACCATCTCCGTCGCCGTGGAGTACCAGCCGGTCGCCGCGGCCATCGCACGGGTGTCGACGTGCGGGATGACCCGGCGTGCGTCGCCGTGGGCGATCCGCCCGGTGTGGCCGGCGGCGTACTCGGCGGCACGGGCGGGGTCCAGCTCGGTCCCGGTCCGCGTCAGGCCCAGCGGCTCGACGACGGCGACGCGTGCCACCTCGTCGTACGTCTTGCCCGTGACCTGCTCGATGATGATCCCGAGCAGGCTGTACCCGATGTTCGTGTACTTGAAGTGCTCGTTCGGCTCGAACACGACGCCCTCGGCGCGCACGCACTCCAGCACCTCGGCGCGGTCGAGGAAGGGCCGGTGGTGCTGCCAGAAGTCGCCGTCGGAGGAGTCGCGGATGATCCCGGCCTGGTGGCCGAGCAGCTCCCGGACGGTGACGCCGGCGGCGCGCGAGCCGTCCAGCTCCGGCACGAGGTCGCCCACCCGGTCGTCGAGCCGCAGCTCGCCGCGCTCCACGAGCTGCATCACCATGACGCCGGTGAACGTCTTGGAGTGCGACGCGACACGGAACAGGTGGTCGCTGGTGAGGTCCTCCCCCGTCTCGACGTCGGCCTTGCCCCAGGCGAGGTCGACGAACACCTCGCCGCGGCGTCCGACGGCGAGCTGCAGGCCGGGGATGCCGTGGTACGCGGCCTGGAACGAGGCCCAGTCGGCGAGGTAGGGGGCGATGGAGCGGAGGGTCTGGGCGGTGCGGTCGTCAGTCACGGTTGCATCATGCCCGATCAGCGCTGGCGGGCATGGCGCGGCCGGTCCGGGTTGCGCAGCGTCTTGACCAGCCACCACACGATCAGCAGGACGGCCACGACGATGACGACCTTCTGGAACACGCCGACGCTCTCCTCGACGATGTGCCACTGGTCCCCCAGCAGGTAGCCGGCGCCGACCAGCAGGGTGTTCCACACGCCCGAGCCGAGCGTCGTGAACAGCAGGAAGCGTGACAACGGCATGCGCTCCACACCGGCCGGGATGGAGATGAGGCTGCGCACGATCGGGATGACGCGGCCGATGAGCACCGCCCAGTCGCCGTGCCGGTTGAACCAGGTCTCCGCCTTGTCGACGTCCTCCAGCTTCACGAGCGGCATCCGGTCGACGATGCTGCGCAGGCGGTCCCGCCCGAGCCACGCGCCGAGCCCGTACAGGAGGAGCGCACCGACCACCGACCCCGCCGTGGTCCAGACGAGCACGTGCCACAGCACGAGGGTGCCCTGCGCCGCTGTAAAGCCTGCCAGCGGCAGGATCACCTCGCTCGGAAGGGGCGGGAAGAGGTTCTCGAGGGCGATCGCTACGCCTGCGCCCGGTGCGCCGAGGGTCTCCATGAGCCCGACGGCCCAGTCGGCGACGGTCGTGGCGAAGCTTTGTGTCGTCATGCCCCTACGCTATTCGGCCGCGGAGGGTCGGCGGACTGTGGTAGTCCGTCACAGCGTGGGGGTATGCCGCAGGTGACGTGTGGTTTTCCGCAGTCCGCCCGGCCGCCGCCGTCCCTATCCTGGCGAGGTGAACCCAGCCCCCGCCGCTCGACACAGCACCCCCGCACGGGTGATGTGGGGTGCTGCCCTCGGCGCCGTCACCTGGCCGGCCGACCTGTTCTGCGCGGTGCTGGCGCTCGTGACGGCCGGCCGCCCGGCGCCACCCGGGCCGGTTCGTGCCGTGGTCGCGTGGCACCGCCGGCGCGCGGTCCGGTTCTTCGACTGGTCCGACGACGGCGCCCCGCTCACCTCCTGGCGCGCCCCCGCGTACCTCGCGCTGCGCGTCGGCATGAGCTCGCTGAGCCTGCTGGTGCTGGGGCTGCTGGCGTACGGCGTGTTCGGTGTGGTCGTGAGCCTGGCGTCCTGGCTGTTCGACGTGCGCCTCACCGTGGACGCGGCGGTCCAGGGCGACGGTCTCTCCACGTGGGACGTGATCGTCCTGGTGCCCATCGGCGCGATCCTGCTGTACCTGGACCTCATGGGACTGTTCGGGGTGGGCCTGCTGGACCGGTGGACCGCCGCCCGGTGGTTGTCGCCGAGCCGCAGCGAACGCCTGGCGGCACAGGTCGAGGAGCTGACGGTCAGTCGCGCGGACCTGCTGTCGGCGCTCGACGCGGAACGCGGCCGTATCGAGCGGGACCTGCACGACGGCGTGCAGCAGCGCGCCGTGGCCCTCGGGCTGCTGGTCAACCGGGCACGGCGGCTGGCCGGGCCCGGTTCGGCGGGCTCCCTGCTGCTGGAGCAGGCGGGGCGCGAGGCGGAGCAGCTGGTGACCGACCTGCGCGACGTCGCCTGGCGGGTACGACCCACCACGCTGGACACGCACGGGCTGGAGCCGGTGCTGCGACAGCTCGTGTCGCACACCGCGGTGCCGACGGCATTGGACTGGGCGGTCCCGGTGCGGCTGCCGGCCGCGGTGGAGACGACGGTGTACTACGTGGTGGCGGAGGCGCTGACGAACGTGGCGAAGCACTCGGGGGCCGCGGGGGCACGGGTGACGGTGCGCCTCGCCGACGACACGAACCCGGAGGCCGACATCGTGCGCGTGGTGATCAGCGACGACGGCGGGGGCGGCGCAGCACCCCGCCCTGGCCACGGGCTCGCCGGGCTGGCCGGCCGTGCGGCCGCCGCGGGTGGCGCACTGACCATCGAAAGCCCGGTGGGCGGCCCCACACGGATCGAGGTGACGCTGCCGTGCGCGTGATGCTGGCCGAGGACTCCACCCTGCTGCGGGAAGGTATCCGCAGCCTCCTGGCGGACGAGGGCCACGACGTCGTCGCTGCCTACGGCTCCGCGGAGGGCCTGCTGAACCGGCTGGCGGCCGAGCGACCCGACGTCGTCGTGCTGGACGTCCGCATGCCGCCGACCCACACCGACGAGGGCGTGCGAGCGGCGGCCACGATCCGGGAGCGCTGGCCGGACGTCGGCATCCTCGTGCTCTCGCAGTATGTCGAGCGGCAGTTCACGCAGGTGCTGCTGGGCGAGGACGCACGCGCCGTCGGCTACCTGCTCAAGGACCGCGTGATGGGCGTGGACGACTTCCTGGAGGCTCTCGACCGGGTGCGGTCCGGGGGCCTGGTGCTGGACCCCGAGGTGGTGGGGCAGCTGTTCCGGGACACGTCGCACCGGCTCGGGATGCTGAGCGAGCGAGAGCGGGAGGTGCTGGCACTGATGGCCGAGGGGCGGACCAACGCGGGGATCGCCCGAGCGCTGTTCATCTCGACCTCGGCGGTGGAGAAGCACTCGAACGCTATCTTCGACAAGCTCGAGCTGGTGGCGGCGGACGGGTACAACCGGCGGGTGCTGGCGATCCTGCGGTGGCTGGAGTCGTGACCGCTGGCGGTCTCGCGACGCCGTGCCATCGTGGAACCTCATCGACGGCTGGCGAACGGACGGTACCGGGATGCACGAGCAGTTCACCGCGACCCTGCAGAAGGGCCCGGACAAGGGCGGCTGGACCTACGTCGTGTGGCCGGGGTCCGTCGACTTCTTCGGCACGCGCGGCCTGGTCAAGGTACGGGGCACGATCGACGGCCACCCGTTCCGGAGCTCGTTCATGGCGTTGGGCGACGGCACCCACAAGCTGCCCGTGAAGGCCGACGTGCGCAGGGCGATCGGCAAGGAGGAGGGCGATGACGTGACCGTCGTGCTTCAGGAGCGGCTGGAGGGCTAGGCCCTATCCTCGCCTCGTGCCCCTGCCCGAGACCGTAGCCCGGCGCCTGGTCCAGGTGCGCCTCCTGCTGGAGCGCGACGATGGCCTGGCGATGAACCACCAGGTCTGGGGACCAGCAGTCGACCTGCCAACCGGCGTTCACCCCGATCACGCCGACCTGCTCCGGGTCGCCAACGGCTTCGTGCTCGGCGTCGTCCGGCTGAACGAGGGGCCTTTGCTGTCGGGGTACGACCCGTTCGCCGGACTCGCCCTGGGGCAGGACCCGCCGCCGGGTACCTGGCACGTGGTCGGCGACGTGAACGACGTCGACCTGCTCGTCGTGAACGACGACGACAGCTCCGTGTGGCTGGTCGACGGCGAACCCGGCGGCCACTGGAGTGACGGGACCGCGTTCCGCCGGCTCACCGACGATCTCGCCACGTTCGTCGACGACTTCGTGCTGGGCGCCCGGTACCAGGACCTCACCGCGACCCCGGATGACGACTGGGCCGACATCACCGGCAGGCTGGACGACCTGCAGCCGCTCGTGGACTACGTCCGCTTCCAGGCGAGCGAACCGAACCGCCGTATGTCCTACCCGGGTGTCTTCGCACTGGCGAACGGCCTCGCGCACTCCGGGCGGCTGTCGGCGGCGGACCGTGCCTGGTGGCGCACGCACAACGACCTCATGAACGCGGCTTACGCGGACCCGGCATCCGTCACCCCGAGCGTCTACGACCGCGACCGGCACCCCGGTGCGCGCGCGTTCTTCCGCGCCGACGCGCTCGAGCTGCTCGACCTCACTCGTGGTTACCTGGACCTGCTCGACCGGTACGGCGTCGGCTGGCGCGAGATCCGGACCATCGATCCAGGCCGCATCCTGTACGCGGACGACGCCCAGGTCGTCGCCGAGCCCTGGCGGAGCGCCTGCTGACCCGTCACGGGTCAGTCCGTGTCGTGCGCAACCACTCCGCGATCACGGCCAGGTCGGCAGCAGCAACTCCGTACGCCGAGTCCACCCGGTGCAGGAGCGCCGCTCCCGGGTGCTCGTCCGCGACCCACAACCGGTCGGCGTCCCCGATCACGTCATCCACCCACACGAACGGCCGCCCGGCCGCGCTCCGGACCAGCGCCCTCGTCTTCCACTGCAAGCTGTCGTCCCCGATGTCACCGGAGTAGGCGGGCAGTTCTGCGACCGGTAGACGCGGCAGGCCGAGCAGGGGCGAGATCACGTCGTTCGCGGCGTCCATCCATGCCGTCGCCCACACCAGGTCGCACCCCCGCCATCCGGCCCGCGTAATACATCGGGACGACGCCGTCGGCGATCCCTAGACTGACCCGACCCGCCCACCCCAGGGCCGGGCCCACCACCCCACACACCCCACGAGGAGAAGCCCCGCGTGTCCCACGTCGTCGCGATCAAGGACCAGGTGGAGGCGGCCGTCCGGGCCGCCCTGACCGAGGTGCTCCCGGCCGAGCTGGCCGGCACCGACCCGGTGGTCCGACGATCCGACCGCGCCGACTTCCAGGCGAACGGACCGCTCGCCGTCGCCAAGCGCGTGGGACGCGCCCCGCGCGACCTCGCCACGGCCACGGCCGACCGCCTCGGCGGCTCCGTCGCCGAGGCCAAGGCCGAGGGCGTCGCCAACGCCGCCGTCACCGCCGAGGTCTCCGGCCCCGGCTTCCTCAACCTCACCGTCCCGGCCGCCACCCTCTGGCGGCAGGTCGCCGCGCGCCTCGCCGACGAGAGTCTGGGCATCGCCACGACGCACGACGGCGAGCGCACCGTCATCGACTACTCCGCGCCCAACGTGGCCAAGGAGATGCACGTGGGCCACCTGCGCTCCACGATCATCGGCGACACCCTGGCCCGCGTCCTGGCGCACCTCGGCGCGACCGTGATCCGCCAGAACCACGTGGGCGACTGGGGTACCCAGTTCGGCATGCTCATCCAGTTCATCGACGAGCACCCCGAGCGGACCTGGCAGGGCGAGGCCTCCATGTCCGCCCTGGACGCGCTCTACCGCGCGGCCCGGGCCGCGTTCGACACAGACCCTGGCTTCGCCGACCGCGCCCGGGCCCGTGTCGTCCTGCTCCAGTCCGGTGACGAAGCCACGCTCTCGACCTGGCGCGAGCTCGTCGCCGAGTCCGAGGCCGCCTTCCAGGCCGTCTACGACCGCCTCGGCATCCTGCTCACCCCGGCCGACGCCGACGGCGAGTCCCGCTACAACGCCGACCTCCGGGGCGTCGTCGACGAGCTCGTGGCCCAGGGCATCGCCGTCGACTCCGACGGCGCCCTGTGCGCCTTCACCGACGGCGTCGTCGGACCCGACGGCGATCCCGTCCCGCTCATCGTGCGCAAGAAGGACGGCGGATTCGGCTACGCCGCCACCGACCTCGCCACGGTGCGCCTGCGCGTCGAGGAGTACCACGCCACCCGCATCCTCTACGTCGTCGACGCGCGGCAGGCGCTGCACTTCCGGATGGTCTTCGACGTCGCCCGCCGCGCCGGCTGGCTGCCCGACGACGTCGCCGCGACCCACGTCCCGTTCGGCACCGTGCTGGGCGCTGACGGCAAGCCGTTCAAGACGCGCGACGGCGGGACGGTGCGCCTCGACGACCTGCTGGACCAGGCCGTCGAGCGGGCCCGCGCGGAGCTGGCCGAGAAGGACCACGGGCTCACGCCGGAGGAGTTCGAGCGTGTGGCGCAGGCGGCGGGCATCGGCGCGGTGAAGTACGCCGACCTGTCGAACACGCGCACCAAGGACTACGTCTTCGACGTCGACCGCATGGTGGCGCTGAACGGCAACACCGGCGTCTACCTCCAGTACGCGTACGCGCGCGTCCGCTCGATCCTGCGCAAGGCGGCCGACGCCGGGGTCGAGCTCGGCCGGCCGGTCGACCCGACCCTCCCCCTGCACCCGGCCGAACGGGCGCTGGCCCTCACGCTGGACGAGCTCGCGGCGACGCTCGACGACGTCGCCGTCACGCTCGAACCGCACCGCCTCGCCGGCTACCTGTTCGACCTGGCCCGCGCGTACACCGAGTTCTACGACCGGTGCCCGGTCCTCCGGGCCGACGACGACGCCGTCCGCGCAGGCCGTCTGGCCCTGTGCGAGCTGACGGGCCGCACCCTGGCGACCGGGCTCGACCTGCTGGGTCTCGCCGCGCCCGACCGGATGTGACGGCGCCCGCCCCGTCCCACCACGGGTCGGGGCGGGCACCACGAGGCGCCGCCCGCCGCAGGCGCCAGCACGAGATCAGCGCCCCCGGCTGCCCGCCCCGCCGTCGGGCGCGATCTCCGCGATGCGCGCGAGGTCCTCAGCGGTGAGCCGCACCTGCGCGGAGGCGTTGTTCTGGCTGACCCGGCCGGCATCGCGGGAGCCCGGGATCGGCACCACGTAGTCCCGCTGCGCCAGCAGCCAGCCGAGCGCGAGCTGCGAGAGCGTGATCCCCTTGTCCGCTGCGACCTCGGTCAGCCGGCGTGCGATCTCCACGTTGGTGCCGAAGTTCTCCGGCGCCCACCAGCCGATCATCTGACGCACGTCGCTCGCGTCGAGCTCGTTCCGGGGCCGGACAGCGCCACTGAGGAAGCCGCGGGCCAGCGGCGAGAAGGCGACGAACCCGATGCCAAGCTCCTCCAGCACCGGCAGCAGCGGCTCCGAGTCGCGGGCGAAGATCGAGTACTCGTTCTGCAGCACCGAGATCGGATGCACGGCGTGCGCCCGGCGGATCGTGTCCTCGTCGGCGTTCGAGAGCCCGAGGTACTTGACCTTGCCGGCCTCCACGTACTCCTGCATCACGCCCACGACGTCCTCGATCGGAACGGCCGGGTCGGGGACGTGCTGGTAGAGCACGTCGATCGTGTCGACGCCGAGGTTCTTCAGGCTGTTGTCGACCACCTCGCGGATGTGCTCGGGACGCGAGTCGGAGCCGTACGTCGACGTGAAGCCGAACTTCGTCGCGATCACCACCTCGTCCCGGATCGGCGCGAGCGCGTGGCCGAGCAGCTTCTCCCCCACCCCCCAGCCGTACAGCTCCGCGGTGTCGAAGAAGTTCACACCCTCGTCGTGGGCGCGACGGATCGCCGCGATCGACTCGGTGTCGTCCGTCGGCCCGTAGGCCATCGCCGTCCCCATCGCGCCGTAGCCCAGTGCGGAGACAGTCAGACCCTGCGTGCCCAGCGTGCGTTGCTCCATGGTTCCCACTCCTTGGTCGAGGTTCGGGTCCGAGAACCCGGCTCGAACCCGAGTGTCAGCATACGCCGCTTCTGTCAGAGCCTGACACAAGTGACATCAGCGCTACTCTGAGGGCATGTCGAGCACGACGAGCAGCAGACCGAGCAGCGGCCAGAGCCTGCGCGAGATCAGCCGCGACGCCGTGCGCGCGCGCATCACCGAGATCGCGCTCGAGCTGTTCGCCGAGCGCGGCTTCGAGCAGGTGACCGTCGAGCAGATCGCCGCTGCGGCGGGCATGTCCGCGCGCACCTTCCACCGCTACTTCCCCGCCAAGGAGGACGTCGTCATCGGCGACCCGGCGCGCGGCGGCGAGTTCGTGCGCGACGTCCTGGCCGGCCGCCCCCAGGACGAGCCCGTCTGGGACTCGCTCCGCATCGCCTTCGAGGCGCTGGTCAGCCAGGCGCCCCACCGGGGCGGCGACGACGACCGCGGCAAGCTCGCCATGCGCGTGCTCGTCAGCGCAGCGTCGCTGCGCGCCCGCAGCCTGGAGAAGCACCTCCTGTGGGCGCGCATGCTCACACCGCTCGTCGCGGCCCGCCTGCCCGACGACGACGCCGCGTTCCGCGCCGAGATCATCGTCCAGTCGGCGCTCGCCTGCTTCGACGTCGCCCTCACCACCTGGGCGAACGCCGACGACGGCACCACCGCGAGCGAGCTGCTCGACCGCAGCTTCGCGACGCTCCGCCCGCAGGTCTAGCGCCGCACGCCCGGAACAGCGGGCGTCAGCGGAACTCCGCCACGACCTCGATCCGCCCCACGATGTTGGCGTTCAGCTCGCCCAGGTCCGCCGCGGGGATCCAGTACTCGAGGATCGTCCGCCCGCCGACCTGCTGGACCTCGTAGCGGTCGAGGAACTCCGTGGCGACGTCGAACCGCGTCACGTAGCCCACACCGCTGGCTCGGACGTTCCAGTCGCGCGCGATGCGCGTGGCGTAGCCCTCGTTCAGCACCGGGTAGAAGATCGGCTGGTCCGGCAGCCGCGGCGGCCAGGCGCGCCAGCCCGACTCCTCGACCAGGGCCAGCTCACGCGGCCCGGTCGGTCGCCACAAGGTCGTCGTCGTCATGGGCGGGATCGTGGCACGGCGGGCCCCTGCGCACCGAGGGCTTTATCCGTCCGCCCCGATCCGTGCCGCCACGTCCGCCGGCAACGTGTACGGCGTCTCCTGCGGCAACGCGGGCGAGCCGCCCGCCATCAGCTCGGCGCGCCAGGCGCGGACCTGGTCGGTGACGTCCTCCAGGCCGACCACCCACTCGTCCACGTAGGCGTCCACGGCCACGCCGCCGATCCCGACCTGCAGGGACCGGTGCTCCAGCGCACGGCCCGACGGCGTCCGCTCCGGGTCCCACTGCACCCGCACCGGGCTGGACGCCTTCTGCGCGGCCCAGGCCGCGGCGTCGTCGTGCAGCGAGCGGTCGAAGTGGCTCAGGGCGGCCGTGCGGAGAGCCTGCTCGAAGCCGGTGCGCGACATGCGCACCGCGAGGACCCGCTCCTGGCCGGGCTTCGTCGCCCAGCCGCAGCGGTACATCATCCAGCAGAACGACGGCTTGACCCAGGTCATCCGCTCGCGCTTGAACGGCGGCACGAACAGGCCGGCCCGCAGGGCGGCGTCGGCGATCGCGGGCGGGTAGGCCTGATAGACGGTGATCGTGTCGGCGTCGTGGACGGCCCGCACCTGTCGCTTCGGAGTGCTCATCGGCGGCGACGGTACGCACCCGGGCGGCGTCGAGCCAAGGCAATTGTCCTGCCCCGGAACCACCCGGGCGGCTTCCAGGCAACCACGAGATATCACCGTTGTGATGTCGGGGTTACGGCTATTAATGACGACCTGTCGCAGAGTTCGGTCCTGGAATGTCTTGTTTCATTCCGGGTGTTCCAGGTCACGTTCCGATTGACAGGATGAAAACCCCGTCTGACGCTATTTCGCGGTGAACCCACGCCTGCGTGCAACACCATTGTTCCGGCGGAGCGATTCGAGGGGAAACACAATGATCCGAGGATTCCGTGTCATCAGTCGGGCGGGAACGGTGCTGGCCATCTCGGCCGGCCTGGTCTGCACGGCAGCAACAGGTGCGAGCGCGATGGTGCAGCCGGGGGCCTACCTGCCCGCGGCCCACCTCATCGGCGCGACCGATCCGGTCGACGCCCCGGCAGCCGACGCTCCCGTCGACGCCCCAGCAGCCGACACCCCGGTCGACGCACCGGTGCCCGACGTTCCCGTCGACGCACCCGTGCCGGACGTTCCTGTGGACGCACCGGTCCCTGACGTACCGGTCGACGCACCGGTGCCCGACGTTCCCGTGGACGCGCCCGTCCCCGACCTTCCCGTCGATGCTCCGGTGCCTGACCTGCCGGTCGACGCACCCGTGCCGGATCTGCCCGTCGACGCACCGGTGCCCGACCTCCCGGTCGACGCCCCGATCGACGACCTCCCGGTTCCGGACCTCCCGGTCGACGACCTCCCCGTGCCGGACCTTCCGGTCGACGACCTCCCGATCCCGGAGCTCCCGGTCCCCCTGCCGACCGGCGGCCTCCTGAGCTCGCTGCTGGACGCGGTCGGCGGCCTGCTCAGCACCCTGCTGGGCGCCCTCGGCGGCGGGCTGCCCGTCCCGCTCCCCGTCCCGCTCCCGGCCGGATGAACATGACGCTGACGCCAGCGCCGTGAGAAACGACTGAGATACACGGTGAGGCCCTTTTCCGGAGTTCCGGGAAAGGGCCTCACCGCATTTTGAACAATCGTCCAGAAAGGTTGAACAATCGTCCGGAGAAGCATCCGCCGGCGCGCCGGACGGACGCGCCGAGATCGTGCGTGAGCGGCCGGTGCGGTAGGACGGTCCCATGCTCAACACCCGCTCCCCCGAGGAGCCCTACCTGGTCGAACGCAATCCGGGGTACTTCGAGTACCAGCTCCCGGTCTCGGTCAAGGCGGTGATCGGCTGGCGTGGTCGGCTCCCCCTCCTGCGCAACGAACGCGACGAATGGGAGCTGCCCGGCGGCAAGCTCGACCTCGGCGAGGATCCGGCGCAGTGCCTGGCCCGCGAGATCCAGGAGGAGCTCGCCTGGGACGTCACGGTCGGCGACCCCGTCCACAGCTGGGTCTACCGCGTGTTCCCGCACCGCCACGTCTTCGTCCTGACGCTCCTCGCCGAGTACGACGGCGACGCCGCGCCCACCTTCAGCGACGAGCACAAGGAACTGGTCCTCGTCACGCCCGGCGAGGCCGACGCCCTGAACCTGCCCTCCGGCTACCGGACGGCGATCCGGCTGGCCGTCAAGCGGGGACACTTCCGGTGAGGACGACGGCCGCGGTCCGACGCCCGGGCGCCGGTCCCACCGGGCGTCGGATACCTTGAGCCCGTGCCCGACCTCCTGATCGCCCAGCGCCACTCGGCTCATCTCGACCGGGTCGTCGAGGCGCTGCGGCAGGTGCACGAGAGCGACGGCTACCCCATGGTCTGGCCCGACGACCCGGTCGCGTGGCTCACTCCGGCGGGGTGGATCGGGGCATGGGTCGCGCTGGCCGACGGCGTCGTGGTCGGCCACGTCATGCTCGTCGCCGCGGACGGCGTCGAGCACATTGAGGAGCTCGCGGCCGCCGCGCGGACGTCCGTGACCGGGCTCGCCGGCGTGAGCCGCCTGTTCGTGACGCCGAAGGCGCGCGGCTCCCGTATCGCCTCTGCCCTGCTGGAGCGCGTCGAGGACACGCCCACGCGGCGCGGACGGCGGCTCGTGCTCGACGTCGTGGACGACTGCGGGCCGGCCGTCCGCCTGTACGAACGCCTCGGCTGGGTGCGGGTCGCGTCGGGTCCGGCCGCCTGGACCGGCCCCGACGGCGTCCGCCCGCGGACGGCCGCCTACCTCTGCCCCCGCTGACCACCGCCCCGCACAGACCCGTTGAGTGCTGGGTATTCGCCCCTCCAGCGCCTCCGGAAGGGCGAATATCCAGCACTCAACGGGGCGGGCGGGCGGCGGGCGGGCGGGTCAGGCGGTGCGGGCGCCCAGCCAGGGGGCCAGGTGGTCCTCGCGCCACAGCCACTCGACGCCGGCGGCGGCCTCCTCGGGCGTGCACAGAGCCGCGTGGAACGCCTCCCGCAGGCGGCGCCGCTCGTCGTCCGGCCCGGAGTCAGCGACCCCGACCACCACGATCCGGGTGTGCGGCGGCGTACCCGCGCAGACCTCCGACCACGGGCCCAGGTCGCCGACCGCGAGCTGACCGCCCGCACCGTCCCACAGGCAGGCGAGCCCGGGCCGGTCGGCCACGTGGAAGACACCGCGGGCCCGCAGCCCGCCCGCGCCGAGCGACTCGATGTGCTCCAGCAGCCGCTCCGGGTGGAACGGCAGGGGTGAGCGCAGCTCCAGCGTCCAGCTCCGGTCGTCGGGCACGCCGCCCGGACCGGTGACGACGACCGCCCCGAGCGGGTGCGCCCGGTGCTCTGCGCGAGCCGGCGAGTGCGTGGCGGCGGCGAGCCCGGCGGCCGTGAGGGCGTGCAGCCCGTTCACGCGGCGCGTCCCGGCGCCGCGCAGCCGGTCCAGCAGGCCCGACGCCGTGGGCGGCAGCGAGACGCCGGCGAGCCCGGCCGGCGAGCCGTGCGCCACCACGAGGTCCGCCTGCTCGATCTGAGCCGCGAGCGCCTCCCCCACCGAGCGCTCGTCGCCGCTGGTGAGGCCGATGCCGCGTTCGAGCAGGGTGTCGTCGCCGAGCAGGTCGTGCTGGAGGGTGTCGGCGTCGACCACGGTGAAGGACGTGGCGATGCGCGTGTGGTCGAGCGCGCCACCGGGTGCGGCCACGGCCGCCAGCGAGCGGGCCGCGGGCAGGGGTTCGGCGCTGATGGGGAGCGCGAGCAGCACGTGGGACCAGCGGCCGTCGCGGGCGAGGCGCGCGATGGTGGGGACGGCGTCCTCGCGGACGGCGCAGGACAGGCAGGCGTGCTCCAGCGGCACCAGCACGTCCTCGATGACGCCGGTGGCGTCGAGGACGACGCGCCGCAGGTGGTCCTCGTAGATGTCGTGCCGGGCGGCGACGACGCCGGGTGTGTCGGTGAGCAACCCGAACAGCGCGGAGTCGCGCAGCACGGGGTCGATGGTGGCCAGGACGCTCACCGGGATGATTCCGCGGCCGTCTCCGGTTCGGTACATGCTGCCTCCTCGCCCGGGGGGCTGCCCCCGGAATAATTGATAACCGTTCTCAGTTCTGGTTCACTGTAGCGCGATATGAGAACGGTTCTCACCAGCGGCGGCCAGTCCGTCGCGACAGGAGGTCATGTGTCAGCCAGATGCCAGGTGCTGGGCACCGTGCCGGGGTTCGGCCACTCGATTTCGCACTCCCACGTGCGGACCAAGCGGCGGTTCGACCCCAACATCCAGAAGAAGCGCTACTGGGTCCCGTCGCTCGGCCGCAACGTCACGCTGCGGGTGAGCACCAAGGGCATCAAGACCATCGATCGCAAGGGCATCGACGTCGTCGTCGCCCAGATCCTGGCCAGAGGGGAGAAGGTCTGATGGCCAAGAAGTCGAAGATCGCCGCCGACGAACGGCGGCGCGAGCTCGTCGCCCGGTACGCCGAGCGCCGCGCGGAGCTACGCCGCACCCTCCGCAGGCTGGACCTGCCGGCCGAGGAGCGCCAGGCTGCCGCCGCGGAGCTGTCAGGTCAGCCGCGTGACGCCAGCCCGACCCGGCTGCGCAACCGCGACGCCGTCGACGGACGGCCCCGCGCGTACTCGCGGAAGTTCGGGCTGTCCCGGATCCGCCTGCGCGAGATGGCCCACCGGGACGAGCTGCCCGGGGTGACCAAGTCGAGCTGGTGAGACCGGCCGGCACCCCCGACGGCCCCGCCGTCGCCCACCCGCTACGAAGGAGTGACACATGAAGGTTCGCGCATCACTGCGGTCCCTGAAGGACAAGCCCGGCGCCAAGGTCGTGCGCCGGCACGGCAAGACGTTCGTGATCAACAAGCTCAACCCGCGCTGGAAGGCGCGCCAGGGCTGAGGACAAGGAGACAAGCCATGAAGCAGAACCTTCACCCCACCTACGGCCCCGTGGTCTTCCGGGACGCGAGCGCCGGTTTCACGTTCCTGACGCGTTCGACGCTCGCCGGCAGCACGGACTCCGGTCCGGGCCGCCCCACGGCGACCATCGAGTGGTCCGACGGCCAGACCTACCCCGTGGTCGACGTCGAGATCAGCAGCGCCAGCCACCCGTTCTGGACCGGTTCGGCCCGCGTGGTCGACACCGCCGGACGCGTCGAGAAGTTCCGGCAGCGCTACGCCAAGCACAACAAGAGCAGCGACAGCAAGGGTGGTAACTGATGGCCTCGCGTACCGACCTGCGACCCGTGATCAAGCTCCGCTCGACGGCGGGCACCGGGTTCACCTACGTGACCCGCAAGAACCGGCGCAACGACCCCGACCGGCTCGTGCTGCGCAAGTTCGACCCCGTCGCGCGGCAGCACGTGGACTTCCGCGAGGAGCGCTGATCGATGACGGTCCCCAAGCGGAAGATGTCCCGGTCGCGGACCCGGTCGCGGCGGGCGCAGTGGACGGCCCAGGTGCCCGACCTGGTCGCGGTGACCGCGGACGGGCGCCAGGTGCGCATCCCCGCGCGGCTGGTGCCCGCGGTCCGGCGCGGCCTGATCGTCCCCGACTGATCGCGCACGACTGATCACCCACGACTGATCACGGTCCGCACGCATCCCGCGGAACCACGAACGCCCCAGCGCCTCCCGGCGCCGGGGCGTTCGTCGTACATGAGGGCGGCACGGCCGCGGGTCAGCGCGCGAGCGCGCCCGCCTCGACCCGGACGTCGACCCCGGCCGCGAGCTCGTCGGCCCAGCCCTTGGCCGCGTGCCCGGTCGGGTCCGCGACCAGCACGTGCCCGATCCGCTCGTTGTTGTCGCCCGGCCGCACCTCGCGGCCGGGTGCCGGCGTCTCGTGGCCGAGCACGCGCTCGTCGTCCGCCAGCCGCTGGGCGCCCCGGACCTCGCGCACGACGCCGTCCGCCGGCGCGAGCAGGAACGTCACCGCCGCGCTGGTCGCGGCCGACGGGCCGGGCACCGGCTCGCGCCCGAGCGCCAGGTCCACCAGCACCCGCAGCGGGTTGAATCCCGTCACGAGACGCACCAGCTCGAAGATGTACCCGCCGCCCTGGCGCGGGTTGAGCTCGATCAGCCGGGGTCCGGCCGCGGTGAGCCGCACCTCGGTGTGGCTGATGCCGTGCGTCAGCCCGACGGCGTCGAGCACCGCGACGACGTGCGCCTCGATCGCCTGCTGCTCGCCGGGCGCCAGCGGGGCCGGGAACAGGTGCCCCGACTCGACGAAGCCCGACCCCGCCTCGACGCCGGGTTCGGCGACGGACTTGGCGGTGATGCCGAGCACCCGCGTCACGCCGTCGCGGGTCACCGACTCGACGCTGTACTCCGGGCCCTCGAGGACCCGTTCGAGCAGCGCCAGCCGCTCCAGCGGCTGGTCCCGGGTGTTGTGCTCGGGACCGGTCGCCTCGGCGAAGGCCACGGCCAGCCCGGCCTCGTCGACCACCTTGCGCACCGACGTGCCGGAGTTCATGTCGACCGGCTTGACCACGAGCGGGTAGCCGAGGCTCGCGGCCTCCTTGCGCGCCTGGTCCCACGTGGCCGCCACGGCGAACGGGACGTCGGGCACTCCCCCGGCCGCGAGCGCGTGCCGCACCAGGTGCTTGCGCGTCGCGGTGCGCAGCACGTCGGCGGGCGCCCCGGGCAGGCCCAGGCCCTCCGCGACGTGGGCGACGGCGGGCAGGTAGTAGTCGCAGGTCGTCAGCACGCCGTCGACCGGCCGGCGCGCGGCGAGCTCGCGCGCCGCAGCGAGCAGGGCGTCCTCGTCGTTGGTCTCGGCGACGACCACCTCGGCCGCGAGCGCCAGGACCGGGTGGGGTGCGCCGTCGGGCAGCCGGTAGAGGCCGGGGTCGCGGGTGATCAGCACGTACACGTGGCCGGCGTCGCGCAGGAGGGGCGGGAGCATCAGGCCGGTCGACTGGAGCCAGCTCTCGATCATCAACAGGTTCGCCACGTCAGCACGCTCCGTGCGTGCGAACGCGAACGAGAGTCGTTCTCAACATGGCGCACAGCCTGCCATGCCGACGACGCGGCGGCCTGCCGGAGAGCGCTGATCCGCAGGGCGTTGCCCCGCTACAGCACCCCGTCCGGCAGGGCCGGGTGCTCGTCGACGGGCGGCTTCGGCCGCGGAATCAGCAGCGCCAGGACCGTGCACACGAGCGCCGCGAGGAGGCCGAGCAGCAGGGCCGTGCGGAACGCGTCGCCGGACGGCACCGGGACGCCGTCGTACTGCGCGCCGCCCGCGGCGAGCACCCCGCCCACGACGGCGGCGGCCGACGTCGTGCCCAGGGATCGCATCAGGGTGTTCAGCCCGTTCGCGGCGCCGGTCTCGTGCGACGGCACGACCTGCATGATCAGGGCGGGCATCGCCGCGAACCCCAGGCCGATGCCGACGCCGACCACGATGTTGACGACCAGCACGTGCCACACGTCGAGGTCGACCACGACGGCGATCACGTAGGAGACCGCGATGACGGCGGCCCCGGACGCGAGCAGCGGCTTGGCCCCGAAGCGGTGCGCGAGCCGCCCCGAGACCGGCGACATCGCGAGCATCACCAGGCCGGACGGCATGAGGATCAGGCTGGCCTGCATCAGGGTCAGCCCCAGGCCGCCCGCCGCCGTCGGCAGCTCCAGGAGCTGCGGGAACACCACGTTGGAGGCGAACAGCGCGAAGCCCATCGCGATCGAGGCCAGGTTGGTGAACAGCACCGTGCCGCGCGCCGTCACCCGCAGGTCCACGAGCGGCTCCTCGATACGCAGCTCGTACCAGCCCCACACCAGCAGGACCACGAGACCGCCGAGCAGGAGCCCGAGCGTGCGCGGCGATCCCCAGCCCCAGTCGTTGCCGCGCGAGACCGCCAGCAGCACCCCGGTCAAGCCCACGGCGAGGCCGAGCACGCCGACGACGTCGAGCCTGCCGCCCGTGCGCAGCGTGCTGACGGGCACGACCCACGCGACCAGCACCAGCGCGAGCAGGCCGATGCCGGCCGCCACCCAGAACACCACGTGCCAGTCGTAGCGCTCGGTGACGAACGCACTGATCGGCAGGCCGAGCGCGCCGCCGACGCCCAGCGTCGCGCTGACCAGCGCGATCCCCGACCCGAGCCGGTCGCGGTGCAGAACGTCGCGCAGGATCGAGATGCCGAGCGGCACCACGCCCATGCCCATGCCCTGCAGTGCTCGCCCGACGATCAGCAGCACCACGGACGGCGACAGCGCCGCGACCACCGAGCCCAGCGCCAGCAGGCCGAGCAGCGCGAGCGCGACCGTCTTCTTGCCGTACATGTCACCGAGCCGCCCCGAGATGGGCGTGCAGATGGCCGCCACCAGCAGGGTCACGGTGATCACCCAGGCGGTGACGTCACGCGAGACGCCCAGGAGCACCGGCAGCTCCGCCTGGATCGGCAGCAGGATCGTCTGCATGAACGACGCCCCCATGCCGGCGAACGCGAGCACCGCGATGACCACACCCGGCCTCGGCATGCGGGTGAGCCGGGAGCGGTCGCCAGGGGGAAAGCGGAATCTCATGTGGGGCAGACGATCCTTCGACGAGGGGACGTGCTCGGCGCGCGTGGGTAGCCCGCAGCACGGGCTCCGCGCGGCGCGAGGGGGATACCTGCACCTTACATAGTTGCCCGCGCGAACCACGCGGTCCGGCGCCTCGTCTCCGGTGCAGGACAGGAACTGACCTCTTCCCGGCCTACCGTCGTCGTATCAAGCAAACCGCCCCGAGAGGACCAGTCATGCCCGAGCAGACCAGCGCCGCCCCCGCCGGATACACGTCCGTCGCCCCGTGGGTCGTCACCGACGACACCGGGGCGTTCCTCGACTTCGTCACGCAGGCGTTCGACGGCGAGGAGCTGGCGCGCGTCGCGACCGAGGACGGGCTGATCGGCCACGGCGAGATCAGGGTCGGCGACACGGTTGTGTTGGCGTTCGACCGGCGCCCCGAGTGGCCCGTCATGCCGAGCCTGCTGCGCGTGTTCGTGCCGGACGCCGACGCGGCGTTCGACCGCGCGGTCACCGCGGGCGCCGCCGTCGTCACCGCGCTGGACGACAACGCCTTCGGCCAGCGCGGCGGACGGGTCAGGGACCCCTTCGGCAACATCTGGTGGGTGGTCAGCCACGTCGAGGACGTCCCGGAGGACGTGATGTGGCAGCGGTTGCAGGACCCGGTCTACGCCGAGGGCATGCGCGTGGCGCAGGCCACGCTCGACGCCGAGCTGAGCGGCCGCGAGCAGGGCCGCAGCAGCGCTCCCGTGCGCTAGCCGGCAGCCGGCTCGCCGCGCCCACCGCGCTCCAGCTCGGCGGCGAGCGCCGCCGCGGCCGCCGACAGCGGACGGCTCGCCGAGTGGGCCAGGCGCACCGTCCACGTCAGCGCCGGCTCGACGTCGAGCGCGACGAGCTGCGGGTCCGGCGACACGGCGGACGCCGGGACGAACATGACGCCGAGCCGCTCGCGCACCAGCGCCTGGCCGAGCTCGAAGTCGGTCGCCTCGGTCTGGATCGCGCGGCGCAGGCCGGCGGCCGCGAAGGCGCCGTCGACCACCGCGCGGTTGCCCCAGCCCACGGGCGAGTCGATGAAGGCCTCGTCCGCGATCTGCGCGAGCCGCACCGAACCCGCTCCCGCCAGCGGGTGGGAGCGGTGGCAGACGAACCGGATCGGCTCGCTGTCCAGGTAGCGCAGGCGCATCCCGGGGACGGTCTCGCCGGCCGTGGAGACGAGCGCGAGGTCGAGGTCGCCGCTGCGCACGGCGTCGAGGCTGCCCCGGGAGCCGGTCGCCGTCTGCCGGGCGTGCACCACCACGGCGGGGTGCGCGCGCCCGAAGGCGGCCAGCAGGCTCGCCAGGTCGAAGCCGGCGAGGTGGTTCATCATGCCGAGGCTCACCGTCCCGGCGACCTGCCCGCGCGTGGCGGCGACGGCGGCCCGGGCGGCGTCCAGCGCCGCGAGCACGTCCCGTGCCCGGGGCAGCAGCGCCTCGCCCTCGGGGGTGAGCGCGATGCGGCGGCCCCGGGTGAACAGGGCACAGCCCAGCTCGCGCTCGAGCTGTCTGACGGCGGTGGACGCCGCGGACTGCACCACCCGGGCGCGCTGCGCACCGGCGGTGAAGCTGCCCGTCTCGGCGATCGCCACGAAGTACCGGAGCTGATGAGGCTGCACCAACTCACTATCGCAGATCGCGATAACTGGCTTCGCAAAGATTCGTTGGACACGATCAGTCGGGCTCGGCACGATCGAGGCGTGACACTCTCGACCAGCACCACACCGCCGTCCGGCACGCAGGCCCGGCCCGAGCCGGCACGGGCGGCCCGCACCCAGCCCTCGCTCCCCGCGGGTGACACCCGCCCGCGCCGGCACCACGCCCGCGGGTTCTGGATCATCGCCTACGTCTTCGCCGTGACGATGGCCTTCGCCGGCGCCCCGGCCCCGCTGTACGTGATCTACCAGGAGCGGGAAGGCTTCGGTCCGCTGGCGGTCACGTTCGTCTTCGCCGCGTACGCGGTCGGCGTCATCGCCGCGCTGTTCCTCGCGGGCCACCTGTCCGACCGGTTCGGACGCCTGCGCCTGATCGCCCCCGCGGTGCTGCTGAACGTGCTCGCCGGGCTGGTCTTCCTGACGTCGACGGACCTCACGCCGCTCCTGCTCGCCCGCCTCGTCTCGGGCTTCGGCATCGGCCTCCTGACCGCCACCGCGACGGCCCACATGACGGAGCTGCACGCCGCCTCGCGCGCCGCGGCGGGCAGGCCCGCCGGCCGGCACGCCGAGATGATCTCGACGGCGGCCAACCTGGGCGGCATCGGCCTCGGTCCGCTCGTCGCCGGCCTCCTGGCCGACGTCGCCCCCGCTCCCCTGCGCACCCCGTACCTGGTCCTGCTGTTCGCGCTGGTCGTCGGGCTGCTGCTGATGACACTCGTCCCCGAGACCGTCGACGCCGTGGGCGAGCCCTGGCACTACCGGCCGCAGCGCGTGACGGTGCCGGCCGAGTCCCGCGGCCTGTACACGGGCGCCCTCATGGCCGGCTTCGTCAGCTTCGCGATGTTCGGGCTGTTCACCTCGCTGGCGCCGTCGTTCCTCGCCCACGACCTGCACGTCACGTCCCACACCGTGACGGGGCTCGTCGCGTTCGCCGTGTTCGGCTCCGCCGCCCTGGCCCAGATCGCGACGGGCCGGCGCAGCACCCGGGCGCAGCACACGCTCGGGGTGACGCTGCTGGCCGCGGGTCTCGTGCTCATCGTCGGAGCGATGCTCACGGCGATCTTCCCGGTGCTCGTGGTCGGCGGGATCGTCACCGGGGCCGGTGCGGGCACGCTGTTCAAGGCGGGGGTCGGCACGGTGGTCTCGGTCGCGGCCGGCGGGTCGCGCGCCGAGGCCCTCGCCGGGCTCTTCCTCGCGGCCTACGCCGGCATGTCGCTGCCGGTCGTGCTGCTCGCGGTCCTCCTGCGCGTGGTCCCGACGTCGGCCGCCGTGCTCGCCTTCGGGGTGCTGATGCTCGTGCTGCTCGCCGCGGCGTCGGCCCTGCTGCGCTCGGGCCGGCGTCCGGCGTAGGCCTGCTCACCTTCGAGGCCCGAGTTTCTTCGCTTTGACACCGGTCAAAGCGAAGAAACTCGGGCCTCGAAGGTGATGCGGTCGCGGACGGTGAGCGCCCGGCCGACGGCGTGGGTCAGCGGCGTGGTCAGGCGGCTGCGAGCTCGACGGCGAGCTCCTCGACCAGGTCGTAGCCCTCCTGCATGCCGCCCTCCATGCCCGTGGCGATGATCATGTCGCGGATCTCCTTGCTGGAGACGATCGTGCGGACGGTCAGGGTGGTCCGTCCGTCGTGCTCGGTGAGCGTGTAGTGGTTCAGGCTGGGCTCGGAGTCCCCGTCGGGCATCCCCTCGAACACCTCCGTGTGCGTCATGCGCTCCGGGGCCTCGATCTCGCGGTACTCGCCGTGGAACGCGACCTCGAAGCCCTCGTTCGCGGTCATCACGTACCGCCACGACCCGCCGACCCGCAGGTCGACGGTCGCCTCGGTCACGGTGCCGCGCTGCCCGGCCCACCAGCGCCTGATCAGCTCCGGCTCGGTGAGCACCCGCCACACCTGACGGCGCGGTGCGTTGAACTCCCGGGTGACCAGGATCTCGGTTTCGGTCGGGAGCGTCAGGACGGCGCTGCCCTTGGTCGTGGTGGTCATGTCAGTCTCCTTGTCCGGTTCCTGCTTCGTCAGCTGCGTCCTCGAGCTCGCCCAGCACGTCGTCGACCAGGTCGAAGCGCTCGTTCCAGAGCCGCTCGTACCGGGCGACCCAGTCGTGGACGGCCTGCAACGGCGCGCCGTTGACCCGGTACAGCCGGCGGCGCCCGTCGTCGCGCACGTCCACCAGCCCCACCTCCCGCAGCACCCGCAGGTGCTTGGACACCTGCGGCTGGGCGAGCCCGAGCAGTTCGACCAGGTCGCCCACCGCGAGCTCGCCGCCGGCCAGGGCGTCGAGGATCTCGCGGCGGCGCGGCTCGGCCACCGCGTTGAACGCGTCGGTCGTGGTCGCTGCTCGTGCCATGGCTCAAACATATACCCATATCGGCATGCGTCAAGACCTGCGCCACCTGGATGGTGCTTTCATCGTTCTGCACCTTTCCTTGACGCCCCGTTGGTTCGGAATGCAACGTTGTGCCCGGTCGGCCGAGCACGATCTGCCCGGCCGGCGTCTTCCAACGAGGTCTGTGAGGGATGGGGCATGACGCTTTCGCGTCGGATGTTTCTCGGTGGAGCGGCCGGTGTGGCCGCGCTCGGACTCACGGGAGTGGGGGTGGCGTCCCCACAGCGGGCGTTCGCCCTGGACCCGGACGGCATGGAGAGCAAGATGCTCTTCGGGGACGCGGAGGCCGGAGCCGCGTCGATCCCCAAGGAGAGCGGCAACGGCAACTACCACTCGTGCCGGATCCCCGCGATCTTCGCGGTCCCGGGGACGAGCGTGGTGATCGCGATCGTGGAGGGTCGCCCGGACGGGAACCTCGACGCCAGCGGTAACTTCAACCTGCTGCTGCGGCGGTCCACGGACTCGGGTGTGAGCTGGAGCGTCGCGACGGCGCTGGCGGGCGCGGGGTCGCGCAGCTGGACCAACCCGACCCTGGTCCACGACCGGACGACGGGGCAGCTGACGTGCTTCATGCTGCGGCGGCAGGACAGCGCGGACTACCAGGTCGACCCCGACGTCTACATCGCGACGTCGAACGACGACGGCGCAACCTGGACCAGCCCGGTCCTGCGGGCGGACCTGAACCGCACCGCGGGCGGCAACGACTTCATCGGCCCCGGCAAGGGGATCCAGCGCCCGGACGGCACCCTCGTGGTCCCGGCCCGCGGACGCCTGCTCATCAAGGCTCCGGGCGGTGACTGGGCGAGCAGCGGCCTCCCCCAGGGGCTGGCCAACCTCCCGTACGGCGAGGGAACGGTGGCGGAGCGCTCGGACGGACAGCTGATCCTGAACTACCGGGCCCTGGACTCGGAGATCACGGACGGCGGCACGTTCCCCCACACGCGCCGGATCGCGATCGGCAACCCGGGAAGCTGGCAGCAGTTCGGCAGCGAGTACTGGCGTGCCCAGATCATCGACCCCGGAGCCCACGCGGCCCAGATCTCGCACACGATCAACGGCAACCACTTCCTCATCCACCTCAACTCCGCGAGCCAGACGGTGGGCAACCGTTACCAGATGAAGCTCCGGGCGAGCGCCGACAACGGCGAGACGTGGCCCAACGCCTACGAGCGGTTCCTGAGCACCGACCCTCTGGCGAGCGAGGGAAACCAGGTCGGCGACCTGCGCGAGGGTGGCTACTCCGCGCTGACCTCGACGGGTAGCGGCATCGTCCTCGCGCTCGTCGAGGCACGCCGGGTGCAGACCGCCAACCCGACGATCGCCCAGCTGAACGACTCGCCGTGCGCCGTGGTGCTCCGCCGGTTCGACCCGAGCTGGCTCGTCCCGGCCACCTGACCGGCCGGCCGGCGCCCGGCCTGACGGGCCGCAGTCCGGCCGTTCGCCGGCGTCGGTGAAGCAACACGCGGACGGAGAGGTAACGGAGAGGGAACAGTGCTACCTCTCCGTTACCCCTCCGTCCGCATCGTGCTCTCCCCGGAGAGCAGCCTCAGCCCCGGACCGGCGCCGTCGACGCCCGGACCATCAGCCGCTGCTCCGCCGTGCGACGGCGGGCGCGGGCGGCCCGCGGCAGGAGGGCGAGCTCCAGCGCCTGCCGCCCCATCTCCTTCATCGGCAGGTGCACCGTCGTCAGGGCGGGCGACAGGTGGCCGGCCACGGACACGTCGTCGAACCCGGTCACCGAGACGTCGCCCGGCACCGCGACACCCCGCTCCCCCAGCACCGACAGCACGCCGACGGCCATGTCGTCGTTGAGGGCGAGGATCGCCGTGACGTCCGGGCGGGTGTCGAGGATGCGGCGGGCGGCGTCCTTGCCGCCGTCGAGCGTGAACGCGGCCTCGACCACGAGCAGGTCCGCGAGCCGCAGGCCGTGGGCGCCGAGCGCCTGCTCGACGCCGGCGAGCCGGTCCGCCATGGTGGCCAGCCGCCGCGACCCGGCCGCCACGGCGATGTTCCGGTGCCCGAGCTGGAGCAGGTGCTCGGCGATGGCCCGGCCGCCCGCGACGTTGGCCGGCACCACCGCGTCGACGCCGAGCTGGGGGTGCCGGCCGATGACGGCGACCCGCCCGCCGGACGCCTCGAAGGTCTGCACCTGCGCCTTCATCTGCGCCTGGACGTCGCGGTCGAGGTGCCCGGAGCCGGCCACGACGATGATCCCCACGCCCGCGCCCGCGAGCGCCCGCAGCTGGGCCACCTCGGCATGCGGGTCGCGTCCGGTGTGGCAGATCTGCACCATGCGGCCGTGGGCGCCGGCCACCTCCAGCACGCCGCTGGCGATCTCGGCGAAGTACGGGTCGCCGATCTCGTGGACCACGAGCCCCACGGACGGGCTGGCGCCGCTCGCCAGGGAGCGCGCGTGCACGTTCGCGACGTAACCCAGCTCGGCCGCGACCGCGCGCACCCGTTCGGCGAGGGCCTCGGACACCCCCGCTGCCCCGGACAGGGCCCGGGAGGCGGTCGCGATGGACACGCCGGCGTGCTCTGCGACGTCGACCAGGCGGAGCCCGGCGGTGTGCTTGCGCATCGAATCTCCTCGCCACAGGTAAAGCGACAGGTAATGGATGGTGCCAACACCCTTGTCACACAGCGTCCCAGTTCCTAGAGTGCCGTAAGCGGTTACGGAAGCGCTTGCCCACGATGATGTGGACCCACAAGGGAGTGGACCATGAGAGCAACCCGACGCCTGACGGTAGCGGCAATCGCCGCGGCCTCGGCACTGTCCCTGTCCGCCTGCCTGGCGAGCCCGGAGCAGGGCGGTGAGGCCGCCGGCCCCGACGACCCGATCGTCGTCGGCGTCTCGCTCCCCCTGACGGGCGACTTCGCCGAGCCGGGCAAGGGGGTGCAGCGCGGCTACGAGGCCTGGGCCAAGCATGTCAACGAGAACGGCGGCTTGCTGGGCCGCCAGGTCGAGCTGGTCATCGTCGACGACCAGTCGAACGCGGACCGGGTCGCCTCGGACTACGAGCGGCTCATCAACCAGGACGGCGTGGACCTGGTCTTCGGGCCGTTCTCGACCCGGCTCGTGGTGCCCGCGGCGCAGGTCGCCCAGGACTACGGCTTCCTGTTCGTGGAGCCGGCGGGCGCCGCCGCGGAGGTCTTCGAGCAGGGCTTCGACAACCTGTTCTACGCGGCGCCGGCCATCGCCGACGACCACTACGACCACCTGGCCGAGTACATCCTGGCGCTGCCCGAGGACGAGCGGCCGAAGACGATCGCCGTGGCCTCGATGGACGACCCGTTCGCCCAGGGCACCGCGTACGGCCTGCGCGACCAGCTCGCGGAGGCCGGGATCGAGGTGCTGGTCGACGAGGTGTACCCGCCGAACACCACCGACTTCAGCGGCATCGCCGCGAAGATCGCGGACTCGAAGGCGGACCTGCTGATCGTGGGTTCGCAGTACCAGGACGGCGTGAACCTGGTGGTCGCGCTCCAGCAGCAGGACTACCAGCCGCAGATGGCGGCGATCTCCGGCGCGCCGACGAACGCGGAGTTCCCGGCGGCGATCGGCGACAAGACCGCGGGCATCCTCGCCCCCACCGGGTACACGCCCACGGCGCCCTACCCGTCGAACCAGGAGTTCGTGGAGTTCTACACGGCCGAGCACGACGCCCCGCCCGCCGAGGACGAGGCGAACGCCTGGACCACGGGCCAGGTCGTCGCCGCGGCGGTCGAGGCCGTGGGCTGCGCCGACCCGAGCCCCGAGTGCCAGGAGCAGCTCATCGGGTGGCTCAAGGAGAACGAGGTCGAGACCGTCGTCGGGCCGCTGAGCTGGGACGCGCAGGGCCGGCCGCAGAGCGCCCACCTGATCCAGCAGTACGTGGACGGCGAGATCAAGATCGTGCTGCCGGACGACGTCAAGGAAGCCGACCTCGTGCACCCGAAGCCCGCGTGGTGACCCGATGACCGGTGCCCTGTTCGCGCAGAGCCTGGTGCTCGGCGTCCTCCTGGGTGGGCTCTACGCCCTCCTCGCCGCCGGCCTGACCCTGTACTTCGGCGTGATGCGGGTGGTCATGATCGCCCACTCGGCGTTCCTGATCCTGGCCGCCTACCTCGCCTGGTACTTCCACGAGCGCACGGGCATCGACCCGCTCCTGTCCCTGGTCGTCACCGTGCCGCTGTTCTTCGTGGTCGGGTACGGGATGCAGCGGTTCCTGGTGTCCCGGCTGCGGCCCATCACGCTGACCACCATGTCGGTGCTCCTCACGTTCGCCGTGGCGCTGACGATCGAGGGCCTGCTCGGGTTCGTCTGGACCGGCACGCAGCGCCGCATCCAGCTCGGCTACTCGGGCACGAGCATCGAGGTGGCGGGCGTCAGCATCGCCGTGGTCAAGCTCATCGCGTTCGGCCTGGCGGCGCTGTCGCTCGGCGCGCTGTACCTGATCCTGCGCCGGACGTCGTTCGGCCGGGCGCTGCGGGCCACCACCCAGCACCCGGAGGCCGCGCGCCTGATCGGCATCGACACCGACCGCGTGGCCGGGCTCGGCTTCGGGCTGGGGCTGGCCACGGCCGCCGTCGGCGGGACGGCGCTCGCGCTGGACTACACGATCTACCCGTCGCTGCACTGGCACTGGATCGGGCCGCTCATGGCGATCATCGTCGTGGGCGGGCTGGGCAGCATCCCCGGGGCAGCCATCGCGGCCCTGCTGCTCGGTGTGGCCGCGAGCCTGCTGCAGGTGCCGCTCGGCACCACCTGGGCGCAGACCGTGTTCTACCTGGCCCTGTTCGTGACCCTCATGATCCGCCCGCAGGGATTCTTCGGAGGTCGCCTTGCCCAACGCTTCTAGCGGTACCAGAGCCTCCGGCCCGACGACGGCGCGCGTGGTCCGGATCGCCGCCCTGCTCGCCCTCGTGGTGGTCGTGCTCCTGTTCCCGTCGCTGGCCCCCGACCCGTTCATCCTGTCCGTGGGCGTGGTGATCCTGAGCTACGCCGTGCTCGCCACGTCCTGGAACCTGGTGGGCGGGTTCACCGGCTACATCTCGCTCGGCCACGCCGCCTACTCGGGCCTCGGCGGGTACGCCACAGCGCTGCTGATCCTGCGGTCCGGGCTGAACCCGTGGCTCGCGCTCGTGGTCGGGGCACTGATCGTGGCCCTGATCGCCATCCCGGTCGGCATCGCCTCTCTACGGGTGCGCGGCGCCTCGTTCGTGATCGTGTCGATCGCCCTGGTGCTCATCCTGCAGCTCACGTTCCAGAGCTGGCACACGTTCACCGGCGGCTCGGGCGGGCTGCGCGTGCCCCGGCCGTTCGGCCCGGACGTGCTGCGGCCCGAGCAGCACGAGCGGTTCTTCTACCTGCACGCCGTGCTCCTGGCGCTGGCCCTGCTGACCTGGTGGGCCATCGAGCGCTCCCGGCTCGGCGCCGGACTCAAGGCCATCCGCGAGGACGAGGACAAGGCGCAGGCCCTCGGCGTGCCCACCTTCGCCTACAAGCTCACCGCCCTGGTGACCAGCGCGTTCTTCACCGCCCTGGGCGGCGGTCTGTACGCGCTCTGGTTCGGCTACCTCGACCCGATCTTCCAGTTCTCGATCCTGGTCGGCACCTACATGGTGCTCATGTCGCTGCTCGGCGGGGTGCGCAGCCTGTTCGGCCCGCTGCTCGGCGCCGTGGTCGTCGGGTACGCGGTCGAGGTGTTCAAGTCGCAGTACGGCGACACGCAGTTCCACCTGGTCGCCACCGGCATCCTGCTGGGCCTGGTCGTCCTGTTCATGCCCGACGGCGTCATCCCGGCCCTGACCTCGTTCCTCAACCGGCGGCGCCGCGCCGCGTCGATCCGCGAGGTGAGCGCCGAGGAGCTGGCCCGGCAGCGCGAGGAGGCAACACGATGAGCACCAGCCCCCCGACCATCGGCTCCGTCACCACCGAGGGCCTGACCAAGTCGTTCGGCGGCGTCCGCGCCGTCGACGGCGCCTCCGTGGCGTTCCACGACGGCGAGATCAACGCCCTGATCGGGCCCAACGGCTCCGGGAAGACCACGTTCTTCAACTGCGTCACCGGCATGATCCGGCCCGACGCCGGGACGGTGACCTACCGGGACCGCGACGTGACCGGGCTCGCCCCGCACCGGATCGCCCGGTCCGGGATCGGTCGCAGCTTCCAGCTCTGCCGCGTCTTCCCGCGGCTCACGGTGCTGGAGAACGTGCTGGTCGCGGTGCAGCCGCACGGCCTGCTGGAGCGGCTGCGCGGCATGCGCAACCCGGACGACGTCGCCCGGGCCCGCGAGCTGCTGGCCCGCGTGGGCATCGACCACCTGGAGCACGCCGAGGCCCGCGACATCTCCTACGGGCAGCAGAAGCTGCTGGAACTGGCCGGGGTGCTCATGGGCGACCCGCACACGATCATGCTCGACGAGCCGGCCGGCGGCGTGAACCCCGCGCTCGTGGACCGCATCGCCGACCTGGTGCGCGAGCTCAACGCCGAGGGCCGCACCTTCATCATCGTGGAGCACAACATGGAGCTGGTCATGGGCCTGAGCGACCACGTGGTGGTCTTCGACCGGGGCCGCCCGATCGCGCAGGGCACCCCCGCCGTCGTGCAGGACGACCCGCAGGTGCTGGAGGCCTACCTTGGAGTCTGAGCTGGAGTCCGAACTCGCACCCCAGGCGACCGCAGGCCAGGCCGCCGAACCCGGCCCCGCGGCCGAACCCCTCCTGCGCCTGACCGACGTGCAGGCCGGCTACGGCCGCGCCGCCCTCGTGCTGCGCGGGCTGTCCGTCACGGTGGCGCCCGGCAGCGTGGTCTGCCTCGTGGGGCCGAACGGCGCCGGCAAGTCGACGGCGCTCAAGGTCGCCAGCGGCCTGCTCAAGCCGCGCGCCGGGCAGGTGGTGGTCGACGGCGTGGACGTCACCGGGCGCTCGCCGCAGCAGCTCCTGGCCGCCGGGCTGTCGCACGTGCCGCAGGGGCACAGCGTGTTCCCCGAGATGACCGTGGCCGAGAACGTGCTGCTCGGCGCCTACACCGTGCGCGACCGGTCCGAGGTCGAGGCCCGCACGGACTTCGTGACCGGGCTGTTCCCGCTGGTCGGCGAGCGGTGGTCGGCCCTGGCGGGCGCACTGTCGGGCGGGCAGCAGAAGCAGGTCGAGTTCGCCCGCTCGCTCATGGTGCGGCCCAAGGTGGTGCTGCTGGACGAGCCGTCGATGGGGCTGGACCCCAAGGCGACGGCGGTCGTGTTCGAGCAGGTGCGGCGCATGCGCGACGCCGGCACGGCCGTGCTGCTCGTGGAGCAGAACGCGCGGCGGGCGCTGGAGTCCGCCGACGTGGGCTGCGTGCTCGACCTGGGCCGCGTGCACATCACGGGCCCCGCCCCCGACCTCCTCGCGGACCCCCGCCTGGCCCAGCTCTACCTGGGCGGCCGTCCGAAGGAGGTCTCGTAAGCCCCACCCCTCCCCGTGAGGACTGACTGCTGGCTGTTCAAAGGAGAACCGTCATGTCGCTCAGAACCATGCTCGGAAAGTCGCTCGGCGGTGCGGGACAGGTCGTGCTCGGCCTGGCGATCCTGGCCGCGCTGCTCGCCGGCCTGCACCTCGCGCCGGCCACGTCCGGCGGGACCGCGTCGTCCGGCGCGGCGGGCGGCGGGCCGCCGTCGTCCGCGGGCCGCCAGGACCCCTACCAGGACAAGATCGCCGACTACGGCGTCTGCCGGGGCACGGACCCGGCCTGCTACAACGACTGGGACCTGCCCCGCACCAGCGACGGGCGGGTGCGCGTGCTGGTGTTCACCGCGACCGGTGTCTCGCGGCACGCCCACCTCGGACCGCTGCTGCCCGCCGGGATGAACCCGCCGCTCACCTCGGCGCACGTCGCACAGAACGCCGTGGTCCGCTGGGGGCGGGAGTACGGGTTCGAGGTGGACTGGACCGAGGACGTGCGCCAGCTCGACGCCCCGGCCAAGCTCGCGCCGTACGACGCCGTGGTGTTCCTCAGCAACTCGCGCACCATGCTCGACGACGCGTCCCAGACGGCCCTGCTGCAGTACGTCCGCTCGGGCGGCGGCTTCGTGGCCGTGCACAACACGCTCGGCGCGATGTACCACTGGCCGTGGTTCCAGGGGTTGCTCGGCGGCGCCAACTTCTACGACCACGGGCCGCACCGCGACGGGCAGGTGCTCACCGTGGACCGCCGCGACGCCTCCACGAAGGACCTGCCCCGCCGGTGGGACTTCCGGGACGAGTGGTACAACCTCGAACCGTTCCCCACGGGCGTGCGGTTCCTCGCCGAGGTCGACACCGGCACGATCGGCTCCGGCACCGGCTTCAACGGGCACCCCGGGCACGCGGGCGAGCACCCGGTCTCGTGGTGCCAGTACTACGACGGCGGTCGCGCGTGGGTCACCTCGCTCGGCCACGACCCGGCCGCGTGGACCGAGGACTCGACGCTCCCGGGCGCCGACTCGTTCAAGACCCACGTGGTGGGCGGCATCCTCAGCGCGGCCGGCGAACGGCCGTTCTGCCGGTAGGTCATCGCACCACGTCACGCACAGCACTCCGCAATGACGACGACGACATTCAGGAGGCACCATGCGCACCAGACAACGATGGCGGTCGGCGGTCGCCGCGGTGGCGATCACCGCTACCGCGCTGACCGGCCTGACCACGGCGACGCTGGCCACGGCGGCGGCTCCCGCCGCTGACGCCACGGCGGCGGCCCCGGTCGGCGACCCGATCGAGGACCCGGCCCCCGAGGAGAAGCAGTCGACGATCGGCCTCGTGCTCCAGGAGTACGCGCAGTTCCCCAAGACGGAGCCGATCCCGGCGCCCGTCGACCGGCGCCTGATGCGGCACGCCCGCATCAACGGCATCGGGGAGCTGCCGGACGGTTCGGGCCGCCTGTACGTGCCGGACCTCAACGGCCCGCTGTACCTCGTCGAGGACGGCGAGCCGCGTGTCTACCTGGACGTGGCGGCCCGGTTCGCGCCGGAGTTCTTCTCGGGACGCGGCATGGGCAGCGGGTTCGGGTTCGCGGCGTTCCACCCGGACTTCGAGCACAACGGCACGTTCTACACGGTGCACAGCGAGCGCCCCGGCAATGCCGGGCCGCCGTCGGACCCCACCACGTACCCGGCGCAGACCCCGACGTTCCTGCACGCGGTGGTCACGGAGTGGGTGGCGGACGACCCGGACGCCGACGTGTTCTCCGGGACGAGCCGGGAGGTGATGCGCCTGGGCTTCGCGGGTCAGGTGCACGCGATCCAGCAGATCGACTTCAACCCGACCGCTGAACCCGGGGACGAGGACTACGGCCTGCTCTACCTCGCGGTGGGCGACGGCGGTATCGGCGTCGGCACGGGCGTGCCGCAGGAGCGGGACACGCCTGCCGGCAAGATCCTGCGCATCGACCCGGCGGGGACCAACGGGCCGGGCGGCACGTACGGCATCCCGGAGTCGAACCCGTTCGTGGACACGCCGGGCACGCTCGGCGAGATCTACGCGATCGGCATGCGCGACCCGCACCGGTTCAGCTGGGACACGAAGACCGGCCGCATGTTCCTGGGGCACATCGGCGAGCACGCGATCGAGGCCGTGTACGACGTCGAGGCCGGTGACAACTTCGGCTGGGGCGACCGGGAGGGCAGGTACGTGTTCGACGCCGCCGACCGGTGCAACCTCTACCCGCTGCCGGAGAACGACGACGAGCTCGGCTTCACCTATCCCGTGGTGGCCTACGACCACGACCCGCCGCCCGGCTGGTCGTGCACGGCGGACAGCGGGTACGCGATCAGCGGCGGGTTCGTCTACCGCGGGCGCGACCTGCCGGCGCTGAACGGCAAGTACCTGTTCACCGACCTGGTCGAGGGGCGGGTGTTCTACGCCAAGGAGTCGCAGATGCGGCGCGGGCGCCCCGAGGCGCAGATGTACGAGCTCGCGCTCTACGACACCGACGGCACCCGCAAGAGGATGCCCGACTTCACGGGTGACGAGCGCGCCGACCTGCGGATGGGCCGCGACGCGTCGGGCGACCTGTACCTGGTGGCCAAGGCGAACGGCAAGATCTGGAAGATCGTGGACACCGTGCACGCGCCCGTGCCCCAGGACGTGCCGCGCTCGCTGGAGAAGAACTCCGTGAGCTTCTACGACTTCGAGCACCCGTTCCAGCAGGACGGGGCCGTGGAGATCGACCGCGGCCTGTCGCGCACCTACCTCAACCTGATCAACGGCGGGGAGGACATGCGGGTGGCGGACGGCGCCTACCCGGGCAGCAACAACTCGATCCAGCTCGGCCAGATCAACCCGCTGACGGCGGGCAACGACGACTGGAAGGCGGGCGTCTTCAACGCCAACGGGGTGAGCACCCTGGCGGCGTTCAATGGGGTGGACGGGATCACCGTGGCGGGCTGGGTCAAGATGACCGGCCAGAACCCGAGCCCGAACACCACCACCGCCAACCCGGACGACTACTACAACGCCGTGGGCCTGGCGGGTCTGCTCAGCGGCGACTCCGACGGGCACGGCGTGCGTGCGCTGCTGGAGATCATCCAGGTGGACGGCGAGCTGCGGCTGGTCGCCCTGGGCCGGCGGCTCGACGGCGGCGCGTCGCAGACCTTCGCCGCGAGCGAGGACTGGCGCACCCTGCTGCCGCAGGACGAGTGGGTGCACCTGGCCGCGACGTTCGACTACACCACCGGGAAGATGGCGCTGTACCGCAACGGTGAGCGGGTGCCGGGCTTCTACGTGGTGGACGGCGACCCGTGGCAGGTGGACGGCACCGGCACGTCGGCCACGACGCCCCGCGGCATCAAGATCGGCGGCAGCTTTCCGCAGGACACGCAGGAACGGAACCCCTGCAACTGCCGCATGGACACGATCCAGCTCCTGGACCGCGCCATCACGTCGAGAGAGGTGGCGGCGCAGTACCGCCTCATGACCCGGTAAGCGCCGACGCGATCAAAAGGCCGGACGGGCCACCGGCGACCGGGTGGCCCGTCCTAGTTGTCCCAGCAAGAGGCTGCCTAGGTCCTTCTGCAACACCAACCCTCGCCGCTACGCGGCAAGAAGGCACCAGTGTGGCCGGTAGGGCGGACTAACTATCGACCTCGCCAGTGACTAACTCCCTGACAGCCGCCGATAGGTCACGCTCCAGGCGCTGCCAAGACTCAAGTTCGCGGACCGGCCCGTCCACGTCGAGTCGCTGAAGAAGGATCCGCCGACTTGTCGACCACTGAGTCACCGCGCGTCGGTGTTTACGGCCGGTCGTGCCGGTTGCAGCCATGAGAGCCGACTTCAGGACTGCCTTCGGATCGTGTGTGTTTTCAATCCCTTTGAGCTTCGGCAGCCCCAGCGGCTCCTTACCCGACGGGCGTCCGACCGCATCCCGAACTGCCTGCTCGTCAACTAGAAGCCATGCTTCAGTCATCTGCACGGGAACGACAGGACAACCTGCAAGACCTGTCTCATTCAATGCAGATTCGATCTCAGTAATCCTCATGCTCGAGTCCCGACCATCCGCATCACGATGCACAAGAACAAGGTCGAAGGTATTTTCTTCATCTCGCAACGCCTTCAACTTCTCCAAGACTGGCGCACTGCCCGAGCGAGGGATTCCCAAAGCCTCGCTGACGCCTTCCCGCAAAATGAGCGTCTCCAAGTGCTCAACTAGCGCTTCGTCCGACGTGCCCTCACACAAGAAGAAAAAAGTCAGGCTCGTGCTCACTGCTCCACCAGCCCGAGATCCAGCCTAAGTTGCGTTTCCTCGTCAGACTCGAGGAAGACTTGAATATCCTTCTGCGTGAGCGCCGCCTGGTTCTTCACGTCTCTCCAAGTGCCCCGCAATGGAAGCAACCGGAGAGTGGTCGCTCTTCGCCCGTCTCGTAGAACAGTTGCATTCTCAGCAAAAAGCAGGTCTGCAGCGTGCTGCGCTTCCACATATCGCGGTGAATGCGTATTGACGATCACTTGACGCATTGGGTTATCATCACCGGGGGCTTCATTCGGATCGACCGCAATGCCCCGTACCAAATCGGCCATCACTTCAATTCGTGCGGGATGGATTCCGTTCTCGGGCTCTTCCATACAAATCAGACCAGTGTAGTCTGGATCATTCGCCATGATGGATAATGCCAAGAAGCGCAGCGTCCCGTCCGACAGGCTCCGAGCCGGTAGGTCTGGCCCAGAACGGATCGAAGCCCTAAGAGTGAGCGTTTGCCTCTGGGGGTCGATGTCCACATCAACGCTACGCACATCGGTCAAAGCAGCAGCGCTCGCAGTTACGGCCGCAAGCGCGTCGGGGCCCCTTCGCGCAGCAATTCGGCGGAGCGCAGCAGGCATATGCTCGCCATTCTCAGTCATCACGTCGGGATCGGTCACATTGTCCGGTCTCCGTAGCGCCGAGGGCTCAAGCGCGAGATTGCGCCAACCCTGCATTTCACGGCGAGCAGCGAGAACTGTAGGGTCATCACTGGTCGTCGTCGTGCTCATTACGGTCCTAGGCGCCCGCGCGGCCGGGGATTTGCGTGTTTGCCCGCGGCTGCCCCCATCCTGATGAACGTTGATGATTCGTGCACCATCGTCTTCGGTCGTTGAGATGTACGCGCTGCCCCTTCGGCGGTTCATCAGGACCGCATCACGAAAGGCCTGTTTACTATGCTCCCAGGGAATTCTCTTGGCGGCATCTCCGAGGGTGATGTAGCCCAGCTCCTCCGCAATCAACCGCATGCGGTCTCCACCCACACCGATACCGTCTGCAGCCGCTACGTATTCCAGTTCTAGATCGTATCGCAGAAACGTGGCTGTAGGACTAGCGTCGCGGCCAAAGTCGTCCTGAACATGCCTGTCAACAATAAATTCGGCACCAAGGCGCATTCTCGCTCCGGGATTCGCCCCTGCCCAGAAGAGGCTGGCGAGATCGGCCGCGGGGGTTCCCGGTGTCCTAAGCTCCGCAGCCGCCTCGACGAATGTCTTATCTGCCAGCAGAGATAGAAACTGTATAGCATCAAATACATTCGATTTGCCGATTGCGTTAGGCCCCGCAATGCAGGTAAATGGGCCAAAGTCCACGGAGAAGTCAAGCAGGTTCTTAAACCCGTCGACTTCTAAATGAGTTAGCATTCACTTCTCCGCTTGGTTCGGAATGGCCAGGAGGTTGCTCGCCACGTCTACCGGATCATACTGCCGCGCCGCAAGTCCTAGGACGGCCAGTCATGCAGACCAGGCGGCCCGTTGGTCGGCGCACCAAAAACCAAACGCGAAGCGGTCTGCGCCGAACGAACAAGCACACGCCGAGCAGAGCCGCAGGCGGCACGCCCGCTCTACTTTAGCGCCGTCAATTCCGATACTCCGCCAGGACGCGCATCCCCGATGTCACACAGTTGACGGTGCACGGTACACACAACCGTCAGCGGCACACTTGCCCCCAACCTCGCCCTGACGCCAAGGATTACGATGGGCGGCATGGCTGCCGAGAAAGCGCTTACCACCCCGATCCTGATCGACAGCACCAAGCCCGCACGGTCGATCCTGCGGCTGCTCGCCCGGCGTCCCGGCCGCATGACCGTGGCCGTCGCGGCGTTCACCGTCAAGGAGATCCCGATGTGGTTCCTGCCGGTGGTCACGGCGGCCGTCATCGACATCGTGGCCACGGGCGGCGACGTCCGCGACGTGCTGGTCTGGTTCGCCGTGGCCGCCGTCCTGCTGCTGCAGAACTTCCCCAACCACCTGGTCTACACGCGCAGCTTCATGACGGTGGTGCGCGACACCGGCGCCGGGCTGCGCAACGCGCTCGCCGCCCGCCTGCAGAGCCTGTCGATCGGGTACCACTCGCGCGCCAGCTCGTCCGTGGTGCAGTCCAAGGTGGTGCGCGACGTCGAGAACATCGAGGTGATGCTCCAGCAGGTCACCCATCCCCTGCTCTCCTCGCTGATGGTGCTGGTGGGCGCCGTGACGATGACGGCGCTCAAGGTGCCGCAGTTCCTGCCCGTCTACCTGCTGGCCGTACCGCTCGCGCTCGGGCTGCGCTGGTTCACGGCCCGGCGCTCGCGGGACCGCAACGAACGGTTCCGCCGGGAGGTCGAGGGCTTCGCCTCGCGCGTGGGCGAGATGGCCTCGCTCATCCCGATCACCCGGGCCCACGGCCTGGAGCAGACGGCGGTCACGCGCCTGGCCGCCGGCGCCGACGGCGTGCGCCGCGCGGGCCTGCACCTCGACATGCTCAACGGCCGCGTCGCGTCGCTGTCCTGGGTGACCATGCAGCTGCTCGGCGTCACGTGCCTCGCGCTCGCCGCCGTCTTCTCGCTCACCGGGCTGCTGCCGATCACGGCCGGCGAGGTGGTGCTGCTCTCCAGCTACTTCACGCTGCTGACGCAGGGGCTCACCCAGCTCCTCATGCTCCTCCCGGTCACGGCGCGCGGCATGGAGTCGGTGCGCTCCGTCGCCGAGGTGCTGGAGGAGCCCGACCTGGAGGAGAACGAGGGCCGCCGCACCGTGGACGCCGTCGGCGGCGAGCTGACCCTCGACCACGTGCACCACCGCTACCCCGGCGCCGACGACGACGCCCTGGACGACGTGACCCTCACGATCCCCGCGGGCCAGACGGTGGCGTTCGTGGGCTCGTCCGGCTCGGGCAAGTCCACGCTGCTCAACCTCGTGCTCGGCTTCATCCGGCCGACGTCGGGCCGTGTGCTCGTGGACGGCGTCGACGCGCAGGAGCTGGACCTGCGCACGGTGCGCCGCCACGTCTCGGTGGTGCCGCAGGAGTCGGTGCTCTTCGAGGGCACCATCCGCGACAACGTCACCTACGGCCTGCCGGACGCGTCCGACGACGTCGTGCGCGCCGCGCTGCGGGACGCCAACGCGCTGGACTTCGTGCAGGCGCAGCCCGACGGCTGGGACACCGTGGTGGGCGAGCGCGGGGCGCGGCTGTCCGGCGGGCAGCGGCAGCGCATCGCGATCGCCCGCGCGCTGGTCCGCGACCCGCGCGTGCTGCTGCTGGACGAGGCCACCAGCGCGCTGGACACCGAGTCGGAGACCCTGGTCAAGGAGGCGCTGGGCCGCCTCATGCGCGGGCGGACGACGCTGGTCGTCGCGCACCGGCTCTCCACGATCCGGCAGGCCGACCGGATCATCGTGCTGGAGCACGGCCGGATCGTCGAGCAGGGTACGCACGACCACCTGGTCGCCCACGGCGGCAGGTACGCGACCCTGCACGAGACCCAGGCGGGCTGACCCCGGGGGGAGCCTGACGCGGCGGCCGCTCAGGCCGCCGTCGTCAGCGAGCCCGGACCCGGCACCACCGAGACGGCGTCGGGCGCGAGCTCCCGCCCGTCCTCGGTCAGGAAGGCGACCCGGACGGGCTGCTCCGTGGCCTCCTCGACGTACACGACCGACGGCCCGAAGCCCGAGGGCCGGTGCACGTCGCCCCACGCCGCGAACGCCGCCAGGACGGTCTTGAGCTCCGCCCCCGCCTCGGTGAGCACGTACTCGTCGCGCTGCCGCTGACCCGCGTCTCGGTACGGCCGGCGCTCCAGCACGCCGCCCTCGACCAGAGTCTCCAGGCGAGCCGTGAGCACGTCGGGCGCGATGCCGAGCCGCGCGCGGAAGTCGGCGAACCGCGTGTAGCCGAAGAAGGCCTCGCGGACCACGAGCAGGGTCCACTTCTCCCCCAGGATCTCCAGGCTCCGGGCCACGGAGCAGCGGGCGTTGCGTTCGCGGGGCGTTGTGCTCATGCCCACATCCTATCTAGGTTGTCATTTCCAATCCAGGTGCTAGGTTGTGATTCCCAACTCAGATAGGAACCTCGATGACTTTCACCTGGGCGTCACGCGGCAGCCGCTGGGCGGCGGCGGCCGCAGTGGCCCTCGCGCTCTGGGCGTCGGCGGCACCGACGCTGATCTACCCGGTCTACGCGGCCGAGTGGCATCTGACCACGGCGGTCACCACCACCGTGTTCGCCGCCTACCCCGTCGCCCTGATCGCGACGCTCCTCCTGCTCGGCGGCGTCTCGGAGACCGTGGGCAACCGGGGCGCGATCCTGGCCGGCCTCGGGTTCCTCGGACTCGGCGGGCTCACGTTCCTGCTCGCGCCGAACCTGGCGCTGCTGCTCGTGGGCCGCGCGCTCATGGGCGTCGGGGTGGGGCTGAGCCTCGGCCCGGCCACGAGCGTGATCGCCTCCGCCGGGGCGGACGACACCCGCGACCGCACCGGCGCGATCACCGCCGGCGCGTCCTCGGTGGGCCTCATCACCGCGCTGCTCGTGGGCGGCGCGACCGTGCAGTTCAGCACCAACCCGCTGCACGCGGGCTACGGGGTGCTGCTCGCCGGCGTCGTCGTCGCCGTGGTGGCCGCGTGGTACCTGCCGCGCCGGCTGCGCACCGCCGCGCACGGCTGGCGTCCCCGGCCGTTGGCCGTACCGCGCCACCGGCTGCCGTTCGTGGCGGGTGCGCTCGGCGTCAGCGCCGCCTACGCGCTCGGCGCGATCTTCCTCGGCATCGGCGCCCAGTTCGCGCGGGACACCGTGCGGTCCGACGACGCCTTCGTCAACGGCGTGGTCCTGGCGATCTCCGCCGCCGCCATCGGCGTGGTCGCGCTGCTCACCGGGCGGCTGCGCGCCCCGACGGCGCTGCGGCTCGGCGCCGTCGCCGCGCTGGCCGCACAGAGCCTGATGATCGTCGCGGGCGCCACCCACTCGATGACCGCGCTGGTCCTGTACTCCCTGATCGGCGGCGCCGGCTACAGCCTCCTGTTCTCCGGCGGCGTCACCCTGGTCACCCGCAGCGCGCCCGCGGAGCACCGCGCCGCGACGACGTCGTCGGCCTACCTGGTCGCCTACCTCGTGCAGGCGGGCACGGCCCTCGCCGTCGGCCGCCTGGCCACCGCGAACGGGCTGCAGATCGCGCTCGTCGTGGGCAGCGCGACCGTCATCGCTCTCGCGCTGGCCGCCGTCCTCACCGTGCGGGCACGGGCCGTGGCGCCCGAACCGCTCCCCGCCCCGCTCGACACCGCCCCGACCAGCACCACATCGAACATCCTCATGAAAGCGAGCTCGTGATGACTGATCTGAAGAACGCCGTCGTCCTGGTCACCGGCGCGAACGGCGGCCTCGGCCGCGCGTTCGTCGCCGAGGCCCTCCTGCGTGGCGCCACCAAGGTGTACGCCAGCGCCCGCACGCCCCGGGAGTGGACCGACCCACGCGTCGTGCCGCTGCCGCTGGACATCAACTCCCCCGAGTCGGTCGCGGCCGCGGCCGAGCTCGCCGCCGACACGACGGTCCTGATCAACAACGCCGGGATCTCCGACGGCGGACGGCCCACGCTGACCACGCCGCTCGACGACGTCCGCGCGGTGTTCGAGACCAACGTGTTCGCCCAGCTCGGCGTCACCCAGGCGTTCGCGCCGGTCCTGGCCCGCAACGGCGGCGGCGCGATCATCAACATGCACTCCGCGCTGAGCTGGCTCGCCATGGGCACGTACTCGGCGACCAAGGCCGCCTTCTGGTCGTTCAGCAACGCGCTGCGGGTGGAGCTGCTGGGCCAGGGGACGCACCTGCTCGGTGCCCACCTCGGGTACACGGACACGCCCATGATCGAGCGGCTGGACGTGCCGAAGGAGGACCCGCGCGACATCGTGGCCGCGATCTTCGACGGGCTGGAGGCCGGCGAGCCCGAGGTGCTCGCCGACGACACCAGCCGCCGGGTCAAGGCCGCCCTGTCCGGCCCGCTGAGCGACCTCTACCCGCAGCTCCAGAGCGCGTAGTGCCACGTGTCAGACGTACAGGTCACCCGGGTGACCTGTACGTCTGACACGTGCTTCAGGTCGGCGGGAAGGTGACCGTGGCGACCAGACCGCCGTCCCGGCGGGCCCGGAGCGTCAGCTCGGCGTGGTGGGCCCGGGCGATCGACGCGACGATCGACAGCCCGAGCCCGCTGCCCCCGGCGCGGTCCGGACGGCGCGTCCGGGCGTCCGCGCGCACGAACGGCTCCGCCAGGGTCGCGACCACCGCGGGGTCGAGCGGCGCCCCGGTGTTCTCCACCACCAGCGTCGGACGACGGCGGTCGTCGAGCCGGGTGCCGACCCAGGCCTGGCCGCCCGCGGCGAGGTTGTGCCGCACGGCGTTGCCCAGCAGGTTGCCCGCGAGCTGCCCGAGCAGCACCCGGTTGCCGTGGACCGGTGCGTCGTCGAGCGTCACGACCAGCTCCGGCGCGGCGCCCAGCTCCGGCCACGCCCGGACGGCCTCGCGGACGACGTCGGCCAGGTCGACGGGCTCGGTCCGGAGGCTCTCGTGATCGAGCCGGGCGAGCTGGAGCAGGGACTCGACCATCACGATCGAGCGCTCGTTGGTCTCGTGCAGCCGGCTCAGCAGGCGATCCACGTCCCGGCCCGCCGGATCCGCCTGCGCCACCTCCAGCAGCGCCTTGACCACGGTGTTGGGCGTGCGCAGCTCGTGCGACGCGTTGGCGGTGAACCGCCGCTGCTCCTCGAAGGAGCGCTCCAGCCGGGCGAGCATCATGTCGAAGGTGTCGGCGAGCCGGCGCAGCTCGTCGTCGGGCCCCTCCAGGACGATCCGGTGGGCGAGGGAACCGTCCGCCGCGAGCGCCGCGGCCTCGCTGATCCGGTCGAGGGGCCGGAGCATCCGGCCCGCCAGGATCCAGCCGCCGACCAGGCCGACGAGCGCGAGGAAGCCGACCGCCGCCACCGACAGCGGGACGGCGACGTCGAGGAGGTCGGAGCGGCTGGGTGCGAACCCCCCGCCGTCCTGGACCATGAGGTTCTCGTCGGGCACGTACCGCAGCACCAGCAGGAGCGCGGCGAACAGGGCCGCGCCCGCCAGGACGAGGAACCCCGCGTAGCTCAACGTGAGCCGCAGGCGCACCGACAGCCCGGCGCGTCGCTGCCCGACGGCGGGCGTGGTCACTGTTCCCCGAACCGGTACCCGACGCCGGGCACCGTGTGGATCAACCAGGGGTCGCCCAGGCGCTTGCGCAGCGTCGAGATGGTGATGCGCACGGCGTTGGTGAACGGGTCGGCGTTCTCGTCCCAGGCGCGTTCGAGCAGCTCCTCGGCGCTCACCACGCCGCCGCCGGCGTCGATGAGCACCTGCACCACGGCGAACTGCTTGCGGGTGAGCGCGACGTACCGGCCGTCGCGGTAGACCTCGCGGCGGTAGGGGTCCAGCCGCACCGGCCCGAGCTCGACGACGGGCGGGGTGGTCGCCTCCGGCCGCCGGGCCAGCGCGCGCAGCCGGAGCACCAGCTCGCGCATCGCGAACGGCTTGGTCAGGTAGTCGTCCGCGCCGAGCTCGAAGCCGCTCACCTTGTCGGTCAGCTCGCCGGCCGCGGTCAGCATGATGATCCGGACCACGGGATGCTCCGCGACGACCCGGCGGGCCACCTCGTCCCCGTGCACCACGGGGACGTCCCGGTCGAGCACCACGGCGTCGTAGGAGTTGGCGGCCACCAGGTCGAGCGCGGCGGCGCCGTCGTTCGCGACGTCGGCGGCGATCGCCTCCAGCCGGAGCCCGTCGCGGATCGCCTCGGCGAGATAGGGCTCGTCCTCCACCACCAAGACGCGCATGTCAGCACACGCTACCGGCGAGCACATATCCGGGGCGTATCGAAAAGCGGAGACGCCCTGGCAACGTCGGCCCCGGTGGGCTGGGCACATGACTCGATACGAACTGGCCCACCCGCCGGCGCGCGTCGGCGGCCCGCCCCGGCACGTCCCCCGGCCGCGGCGCACCCGCCGCCCGGTCGCGTTCACCCTCGTGGTCGCCGCCGTGGGGCTCACCGCGGTGTTCGGCGTCTATCCCCTGCTCGACCGGGGCGACGCGCCGGTCGTGCAGGCCGTCGACCAGGTGCTCGACCGGGGCCGGCCCGGGTCGGACGGCGCCGGGTCGACCGGCCTGGCCGGCGGCGACATCCCGGACGGCGCGGCGACGCTCGACGACGACCTCCCGGCGGTCACCAACCTCGACGCCGACCTCGACGCCGCCGTCCGCGAGGCCGCTGCCGACGCCGCGGACGACGGCATCGACTTCTGGGTCACGAGCGGCTGGCGCAGCCCCGCCTACCAGCAGCAGCTGCTCGACGACGCCGTCCGGGAGTACGGCAGCCTGGAGGCCGCCCGCGAGCGGGTCAGCACGCCCGAGCTGTCCGAGCACGTGAGCGGCAAGGCCATCGACATCGGCCCGACCGAGGGGGCCTACTGGCTCATCCAGCACGGCACCGAGTACGGGCTGTGCCAGGTGTACTCCAACGAGATCTGGCACTTCGAGCTGCTGACCGAGCCCGGCGGCGCCTGCCCCGCGCTGCAGGAGAACGCCGGCGGATGAGTTCGGCCCGTGCGGGACCGCGCCGCTCAGGCCCGCGCGGCCCGGGCCAGGCGCCCGCGCGCACCCGCGTCGGTGAGCGTCCCGACGTCGTCCACCCACTGCTCGACGCCGCCGCGGTGCGGCAGCGCCCGCACCTCCGGGTCGGTGACGGCGGCGCGCAGTGCGCCCGCCACGCCGCGCAGGCCCGTGAAGGGCCGGTCGTAGAAGTCCTCGCACACCGGGCCGTCCAGCGCGGGCAGCCCGACGGTGCGCTGTCGCGCGTGCAGCGCCTCGCACGCCGCGCGCAGGGCGGAGTCCCGCTCCTGCCAGGTCGCGGCCGCGAGCGCGCGGGCGAGCTCGCCGCCGACCGACGACGCCACGGGCAGCCGCCCGAACAGCGTGCCCGCCCACTTGGGGTACGGCGGCCAGACCCGCTCCAGGAGGAACCCGAGCCGGACCAGGGCCGTCACCAGACGCCCGGTGACGATCCGGGAGCCGAGGTCGTCCCCGCGCTGCCCGGTGCGCCCCACGAACGGCAGCTCCTGCTCGACGCGCGTCCACTCGGCGGCCAGCACGTGCAGCCAGACGTCGTGCGGGTACCACGCGAGCCGCTCGCGCAGCGTGGTCAGCTCCCCCGGCACGTCCTCGAACACCGGCCCCGCCGTCACCTCCAGCGCGGCCTGCCCGGTCAGCGACAGCCAGTCGGTGACCCCAAGGCCGTCGCCGACGTCGAGCCCCGTGCGCGAGCGGACGAAGTCGACGGGCGCGGCCACCTCGACCCGGTGCCGGACGGTCGGGTCCCAGGTGACCGGGAACGCCGTGGGCAGGTCCCGGTACGACGCCGGGAGTGCCGTCGCGAGGGCCTCGTCGACGTCACCGACCCGTCCGGCGGGGACCAGCAGGGTCAGCCGCAGGCCCCAGTCGTGGTCCCGCGAGGTGTCGTCGTCCAGGCCCAGCACGTCCGAGCCGGAGCCGAGCCGGGCGGCCGCACGCGGAACGTCCGGCAGCTTCCGGTCCAGGATCGGGCGGACGACGTCGGCCCAGTACGCGCGGGCGAGCTCGGTTCCGGACATGCGGTCAACCTAGGAGCCGCGACACGACGGGTCCAGGTGATTCCCGCGGGGACGACACCCACCGTCGGAGCCGGCAACCACCCACCGTCCGCCGGCGCTCCAGTGCGCCGACGAGCTCAGCGCACGCTCGCGGTCACGGCGCGCGCCGTGAGGCAGGTCCAGCCGCCCACGTAGATGCGGTCGCCGTCGGCCAGCCAGCGGCGCTCCCCCGGACGCAGGGGTTCGGTGGGCAGCGCGTCACCGCGCGCCGCGACATAGGTCCCGTTGGCCGACCCGAGGTCGACGACGCTCCAGCCGCCCTCCGACCAGGCGATCTCGCAGTGCCGGCGCGAGACGCCGGTGTCCTCGCACACGATGTCCGGCACCACGCCACGACTGCGCGAGGCACGGCCGACCACGAGCCGTTCGCCCGTGAGCGGCACCACGGCGTCGGTCACGGAGGCGGCCGAGACGGCGGAGGCCGCCGAGGCCGGAGACGTCCGGGCCGTCCGGGCGGTCGGGGTCAGGCCGTCCTCCGGAGCCTGCTCGGCCGACCACTCGTAGTCCGACCGGACCTCGACCGCCCAGGCGGTGGGCTCACTGGCCTCCCGCAGCGGCCGCACGGCGGGGAGGACCACTCGCGGGAGCGTGACGGAGTCGTCCGGCCGGGGCGCGACGCCGATCCGGACCGCCAGCAGCGGCACGTGCTCCTGGACGACGTTCGGGTGCGCGGCCATCATGCGCGCCAGGGCGAGCGCGCCGTCGAGCGGCAGGCCGGCGCTGGGCTGCACGCGCACGTCGTCCCGCTTCTCCAGGAGGTGCTGGATCACCATCGACCGCAGCGTCGGCGCGTGCATCAGCAGCTTTCCCGTGGTGACCGCCACCGGCACGACGCCGGGATGGCTCAGCACCGCGCACAGCCCGTCCGCCAGGGACCGGGCGGCCTCGTCGAGGATCTCGCGGCACGCCAGGTCGCCGTAGTCCGCCGCCGTGATGACCTGGGGCGCGAACCCGGCGAACAACGACACGTCGTTGACGGCCGCCCACCGCTCCCGTCGTCCGAAGTGCTCCTCGGCGGCCCGGACCAGGCCCGGCGACGCCCCCATGCGGCGGCCGTCCATCGACCGGGCCGCGGCGTCCAGGCCACGCCGTCCGATCCAGGCGCCGCCGCCGTTGTCGCCCACGTGCGGCCCCATCCCGTCGGCGAGATGCCATCGGCCGACGTCGTCGCACGCCACGGCCACCGCACCCGTGCCGACGGCGAGCGTGGCGCCCGACCCGGTGCCGATGGCGCCCAGGTGCGCCGTGACCGCGTCGCTCGAGACGGCGGTCGAGCTGGTCCGCAGCTCCTCGGACAGGATGTCGTGCACCCGGTTGGGGTCGAGGGTCCCGGACTGCGTCTGGGAGCGGAACCCGCGCATCCCGACGGCGGCGGCCGACACCCGCGGACGCCCGCCGAACCGGGCGGCGAAGCCGCGGCACAGCTCGCGCACCACCTCGGGCACGGTCGACCGCCCGCCCACGACGGTGGCGGGCGGCCCGGTGACCTCGTAGGACACGCCGCCCCGCCCGGAGCTGAACCGGAGGCGGGAACCCGTGCCGCCGATGTCCACGCCTACCACCCGAGCGTCCACTTCGAGGCCCTTTGCCCCACCCTGCTCCACAGTCACATTCGGCACCGGCACATATTCACCCGGGATGCCGCATTCCGCATGCGTCGGGTGTCATACGGGAACACCGGTCCGGCGAAGCACGCGGTGCGCCGTTCGACGCCGTCACGAGCCGGGCTGGGACCTCCGGCGCGCCCGCGCCCCGAGCAGGAGGGCGACGCCCAGCGTCAGGAACACCACCATCGCCGACAGCACGCCGCCCAGGTCGGCCCCGGTCGGTGAGAGCCCCGCCCCCGGGGCACCCGCCGGCGGAGCAGCCGGGTCGTCGTCCGGCGGAGGAACAGGCGTCGGGGTCGGCGCTGGAGTGGGGGTCGGCGTCGGAGTCGGGGCCGGCACCCCGTTCTCGAACGTGCAGGTCAGAACATTGCTCAGGCCGACCTCCACGGTCACGCCCCCGTCGGTGTCCGCCTGCCCGTCGGCACCCGTGCACCCCGCGGCGGTGAGCTGCCAGCCGTCCGCCTGCACCTCGGTGATCGAGTACGACCGGCCCGGCTCGAGCTCCGGGAGGTCCACGGTGCCGGTCCCGCCGGACGTGGTCACCGGGATCGTCACGGGATCGCCGTCCGGCAGCGGGGTCACGACGAGGTCGAACGTGCCGTCACCGCCGACGGTGGTCTTGGTCAGCGTGCCGGTCACGGCGTCGGCGGTGTTGGTCACCGCGCACCCCGCTGACGCCCCCGGCCGGGCCACGAGCTGGAACCCGTCCGCGTCGGGATCGGCGTCCTCCGCACCCGTGCAGGTCACGGCGCCCGGCGTCCACCCGGCGCCCGGTTCCACCTCCGTGATCGTGTACTCGGTGCCGGGCACCAGCTCCGACCACGACACCGACCCCGCTCCCGTGCCGCTGCCCGTGACGGTCTGCGTCGCGGGCTCGGCGGCGTCGTCCGGCGAGATCGTCAGGTCGAACGACCACTCCAGGAGCGGACCTGCGCCCTCGACCGTCTTGGTCACGGACACGTCCGCCGGGGCCGCGGTGTTGACCGCCTCGCACGACACGACCAGCCCCGGCGTCACCGTGAACTGGAACCCGGCGGTCCCGAGGTCCTCGTCGGCCGTACCGGAGCACGTCAGCTCCGCCGTCCAGCCGGCGCCCGGTCCAGGTTCGTCCAGGCTGTAGGACGCACCCGTCTCCAGGTCCGCCCAGGTCGCCGTGGGCTCCTGGTCGCTCACCGTCGCGGTGTCGGGCCCGTCCGGACCGGTCAGCACCAGGTCGAACGCCCACGGGGCGCCCTCGGCCCAGCCCGCGACCGTCTTGCCGACGGTGATGCTGCCGGGCACGGCGGTGTTCGCGAACGTGCACAGCACGGTCTCGCCCAGGCCCACGTCGACCGTGACGTCCGGGACGTCGACCACCACGTCCCCGCCCGAACCCGTGCAGGTGATGTCGGTCAGCGTCCACCCGGGCACAGGGTCCTCGCCGACCTGGTAGGCCCCCGGCTCCACCGGCCCGGTCGCGAACGGCTCGTCCGTGTCGGTGAGGGCGAAGGCCTCGCCGGCGTCCCCGGCCGGCCCCCAGGTGAAGCCGAACTCCTGCGGCGAACCCGCCGGGCTCGTCTGCTTGTCGACCAGGAGCATCCCCCACGGCGCGTTCGTGTACGTGCACGTCACCGTCTCGCCCGGGTCCAGCTCGATCGAACCCACCAGCCCGGCCGCGCCCGAGGCGACGCCGTCCGGGTCACCGTCCACACAGGTCAGGTCGGTGGTCTCGAACCCGTCCTGCGGCACCTCGGTCACCGTGTAGGAGCCGGGGTCCACGTCGGCGAACGTCTGCGTGCCCACTCCGTCCTCGGTCACGATCGAGAACTCCGGCGGGTCCTGCCAGTCACCCGTGAAGTCGAACTCGCCGTCGCCGTCCGTGACGGCCTTGGCCACCACGATCGTGCCCGTCCGGGTGTTCTCGCCGCGGCAGTCCCCGACGTCTCCCGGGTTCACCGAGAACTCGCTCAGGTCCTCGATCACGACCGGACCACCGCCGTCAGCCGGGGTGATCGTGCAGGTCAGGTCGCCCTCGATCCATCCGTCGGCGTCGGACTCGACCAGCGAGTACCGCACCCCGGGGACGATCTGGGGCAGCTCGACCGTCACGGTGCCGTCGGTCGTCGTGACCGGCACCGTCGCCAGGTCGACCGCGCCGTCGAGGTCCGTGAGCACGTACTCGAACGACCCGTCGCCGCCCACTGCGGTCTTGGTCAGCGTTCCGCTCCCCTGCACCGCGCTGTTGACGAACGTGCACGTCAGGTCCTGGCCGACCGGGGCGACGAACTGCAGGCCAGGACTGTCCGGCTCGATGTCGGTGATCCCGGCGCAGTCGGTCTGCGCCGTCCATCCCGGGACCTGCGCCTCGGTGATGGAGTAGGTCTGCCCCGGCAGCAGCCCGGACCAGCTCACGATCCCCCCGGACTGCCCCGTGCCCGAGACCGTCTGGGGCGAGGTCCCGCCCTCGGGGAGCGGGTCGATGCCGAGGTCGAACTCCCACGGCAGCTCGCCCCCGATCGCCGTCGCCACCTTGGCCACGCTGACGGACGACGGCGTCACGGTGTTCTCGGCCCCGCACGTCAGCGCCTGGCCCGGCGTGAGCTGGACCTGGAACCCCGGCGCGCCGTCGAGGTCGGTGAGCCCGTCGCAGGCGATCTCGCCCCGGGTCCAGCCGGCGGGCGTCTCGCCTGCCTCCCGCAGCGTGTACACCGCGCCCGGCACGACGTCCGCCCAGTCGACGGTCGGCGCCTGCGCCGTCGCCGACCTGGTCACGACGGTGCCCTGGGCGTCGACCAGCTCGAAGTCGAAGGACCACTCGAGGCCGGTGCCCGCGCCGGCCACCGTCTTGGTGAGCGACACCGAGGCCGGGGCGGCCGTGTTGGTCACGAAGCAGACGATGACGCCGCTCTCGGGCAGGTCGATCTCGACACCGCGCCCGTCGTCCGTGGGCGTCCAGAACTCGTCGTTGCAGTCCAGGTCCGTCAGCGCCCAGCCGGGTTCGTCCGCGGGCTCGGTGACCGTGTAGACGCCCTCGGTCAGCCCCTGGAACGACTGCAGCGCGACGTTCGGCGGCTCGGAGTTCCCGTTGAGGGTGAACGGTGTGGGGTCGCCGTCGGGCGGCGTGAAGACGAAGTCGAACTCCTGGTCGAACTCGACGGGCACGGTCCGTTTGATCACCGTGACGGAGCCGGGCAGCGTGTTGGTGAAGAAACACCGTACGGTCTCGCCGGGCAGGACCGTGAGGTCGATGGCGCGCGTCGCCGGGTCGCCCGAGTGGTCGGCGCCGCCGTAGGTGCAGGAGAGGTCCGCCAGCAGCGTCGCCGGGTCGCCGTCGTCGGCCAGCTCCTCGATCGTGTACGTCCCCGCCGGGACGTCGGTGATGACCTCCTCGTACAGCGTCCCGTCCCCCTGCTCGACGTCGATGGAGAACTCCTCGCCGCCCGGGATGTCGCTGGTGAAGTCGAACGTCCGCCCGTCCACGCCGTGCGCCTCCTTGGAGACGATCACCGTGCCGAGCTGCGTGTTCGTGAACGTGCACTCGATGTTCTCGCCGGCCACGGGAACGACCGTCGCCGACCGCTCGTCCTGGGTGAACGCGGACGTGCAGTCGATCTCCGGCGGCAGCCACCCCGCCGCCTCGGCCTCCGCCAGCGTCACGGGCTGGCCCGTCGGCACCGGGAACGAGGCGCTCTCGCCGTCGCTCAGCGTCACCGGGTCCTGACCGGTGACGTCGAACGAGAAGTCTCCGGCGGCGCCGTCGGGCTCGGTCTGCTTGGTGACCGTCACGACGGCGGCGGAGTTGCTGATCACGCAGTCCGTCGTGTTCCCCGGGGTGACAGGGAACCGGTCCGACGGGTCGTCGAGCACGTACTGCTCGGGTGGCCCGCCCGCCGCCGGGATCACGGTGCACACGAGCGACTGCAGGGTCCAGGGCGGCGGGATGTCGGTCTCCGCGAGCGAGAAGGCCGACCCGGCCAGCACCCCGGTGTACGTGGCGGTCTCCCCGCTCGCGACGGTGCCGGTCAGGGTCTCGACCACCGGCGGGCCGGGAAGCACCGGCCCGGTGTCGCTGTCCACGGTGAACCCGAACTCGTCGTCGCTGCCGGTGATCGCCGGGGTGGTCTCCTTGGTGACGGTGAGGGAACCGCAGTTGGCGATGCTCAGGCGGTCCGGGCCGTGGTCGGCGAAGTCCTGGATGTTCGCCTGGGGCGAGTTGCCCGTCCGCGTGAACATCTCGGAGACCTCGAAGCTGGCGCACTGCGCCGGCGAGAACAGGCCGGCGGTGTTCAGGTCGATCGCGAACTCGCCGAACGTCTCCAACGGCTGGTTGGTCAGCGGCGGACCCTCGCTGCGCACCCCGACGGCCCAGTCGAAGTCGACGGTGCCGGGCTGGGCCGTCCAGGTCCCCGCACCGAGGACGTTCGCGCAGCCGTCGCCGGCCGCCGGGGTCCACCGGCGGACGACGGCCGTCGTACCCCCGGACGCGTAGTCGAACTCCAGGAGCACGTCGTCGCACCGGCCGGGCTGCGGCCCCTCGAGGTTCTGGAAGATGCTGACCTCGCCGTTGCCCACGTGGCGCGTCCAGTACCCGTAGAGGATCGTGTGCGGGGCGCCCGACGGGTCGGTGACGACCTCCACGCCGTACCCGGTCGAGCACAGGTCGCCCTTGTCGTTCGGGTTGGCCGACCCGGGACTCCACGGATTGGTGGCCGGGTTCTGGCTCGGCGGCGCGCCGGTCTCGTCCGGATCGGCGTCGCACGCGTTGGTGGCGGAGCCGTTGTCCCAGCGGAAGCCGGCCTGGACGATCCCCGTCGAGCTGTTCCCCTGGGCGGTGACGTACGGCCCTGTCGGCTCGAACGTGAAGCTGCTGTCCGGCTGCACGTCGGTGATGAAGTCACCCCAGCGGAACGTGTCGGGCGGGCTCGCCGGGGCGGTGGTGCCGTCGAGCACCATCCCGGTCTGCAGGCCGGACGGCTGCAGCGTCGCGGCGACGGCACGCGCCGGGGCCAGGACGGGCACCACGACCGCGCCCGCCAGGGAGACAGCCGCCAGAGCTGCCAGGAATGCTCGCCTGCCGATCATGCAAGGACCCCTCGGAGTTCAGGTCGAACGAGTCAGCGGATGCGCCCGACGCTACGAATGGGTTCCCCGGGCTACCACCTCAGAGAATGCGGATTTCATAGGACGGAAATCCCGTCACCCAGCATCTTCGCACCGATAACCAGCAGAAGGACGGCCATGATCGCCGCGTTGTTGTGGATCATCCACGTCTTCAGCTCGTCGAGGACCGCCGCGGCCCGGTCACCCATGGCGAAGTAGATGACGACGGGCGTGACGACGCCGGCGCTGGCCACCACGGCGAACACGAGCGCCGCGACGAGGGTCGCGCTCGTGTCGTCGGGTGCCGCGGCGGCGATGGCGGCGCCGCCGGAGACGACCAGGAGCAGGTTCTTCGGGTTGACCGTGCCGAGCAGCACGGCGAGCCCCGCGGAGCGCACCGGCGTGAACTGCTCGATCGCGGACATCCACCTCGGCGCCGGCGGCTCGGCGTCGCCACGGGGCCGGCCGCGCCACTGGCGGACGCTCACCAGGAGCAGCAGCACGCCGAGGACGATCTTGAGCCAGCCGGTCCAGGCGGCCGGCCCGTCGTCGTCGGACGTGGCGGAGCCCGTGAGCAGCGCGACGACGCCGACCAGGACGAGGACCGCCAGGAACCAGGCGACGACGAAGGCCAGCGCGTTGGCGCGCGCCCGATCGCTGACGAGCATCAGCACCACCGCGACGATCGGCAGGGGGCTGACGAGCACACCCACGGCGACGGGCAGCGACTGACCGATCGCGGCACCCACGAGACCACCTCCGTCCGGGACCGGACCGACCGGCCGTGCGGCCGAGGCTAGGTTCCGGCGACGAGGGCGCGGTCACCCGAACAGGGTGACCACCCGGGCGCGCCGGCCGCCGACGATGAGGTGTGACCGACAACGATCTCCCTGCGCTCCCCGCGTCGCGGGCACGCCGGGCCGCCGGAACGCGGGCGAGGCGGGAGGGCGCCGTGCCGCCACCCGATCCTGGTGCGGGCACCTGATGTCCGCCCTTGCCGCCATCCTCGTCGGGCTGGTCCTGTGCCTGGCGGGAACCCGCTCGGTCCGCCTCGCCGTGTTCACGGCGGGCTTCGGCGTGGCCTGGACCCTCGCCGAGGCGATGAACGCCGACACGGGCACCGTGCTGCTGGTCGCCCTGGGCGGCGGGGTGCTGGCGTTCACGCTCACGCTGATCGCCGCCCGGTTCCTCTTCTTCGTCGGCGGCCTGTGCGTCGGCGCGGTGATCGGCGCCAAGCTGTTCGTGCTCGTCCAGGGTGGCAGCGCCGACGTGCTCCTGGCCGTGATCGTCGTGCCCGCGGTGGCGTTCGTGTGCGCGCTGCTCGCCCGCCGCTACCAGCGGCCGTTCCTCGTCTGGGCGACGGCGATCGGCGGCGCGGCGCTGGTGCTCTCGGGCGTGGGGCGCCTCTGGGCCGACGCCGCGGGCGAGCTCTGGCGGCCCGACTCGACGGCGGGCGTCGTCCTGTCCCTGGCGGTCTGGGCCGCGCTCGCGGTCGTCGGACGCACCGTCCAGCGGCGCGGCTCGACGGGGTCCGCGAACGGTCAGGCGGGTTCCTAGCGCCCACCGGGGCACCACCAGGGGCGTCACCCCTTCCGGGTGACCTGGGGCGCCACCGCCCTTGCCTACGGTCTGCCCAGACCCGGCACCACGGAGAGGGGAACCGTCCGTGACCAGATTCCTCGCACCGTCGTTCTCGGGCTACCGGCGCACGTCGGTGCGCCCGGACCTCCTGGCCGGCCTCGCGGTCTGGGCGGTGCTGGTCCCCGAGTCGCTCGCCTACGCCGCGATCGCCGGTGTGCCCCCGGTGGTCGGCCTCTACGCCGCGGTGCCCGCCCTGGCGCTCTACGCCCTCGCCGGCACCTCCCGCCAGCTCGTCGTGTCGCCGATGTCGGCCACGGCCGCGCTCTCGGCCGGGATCGTGGCGGGCATCGCGGGCGACGGCGACCCCGTGGCGCTGACCACCGCGCTCGCCCTGGCCACCGGGATCGTGGCGGTCCTCGCGGGCCTGCTCCGCCTGGGCTTCCTCGCCGCCTTCATCTCCGAGCCCGTGCTCAAGGGCTTCATCATCGGCCTCGCGCTGACGATCATGATCGGCCAGGTCCCCGACCTGATCGGGGTCGACGGCGGCTCCGGCAACTTCTTCCAGAAGACGTGGGCCGTGCTGGGGCAGCTCGGCGACATCGACGCGCTCACCATCGTCGTCGGCCTGGCGAGCCTCGCCGCCCTCGTCGTCCTGCGCCGCACGATGCCGCTGCTGCCCGGCTCGCTCGTCGTGGTGCTCCTGGCGATCGGCGCCACCGTCCTGTTCGGGCTCGACGACCGCGGCCTGGCCGTCGTCGGGCACATCGACGCCGGTCTGCCGCAGGCCGGGATCCCCGACGTGACGGGACCGGAGTTCGCGGAGATACTGGGCGGCGCCGTGGGCCTGATGCTGGTCGGCTTCGCCGAGGGCCTCGGGGCGGCCAAGACCTATGCCGCGGGCCAGGGCTACGACATCGACCCCAACCGCGAGCTCGTCGGCCTGGGGCTGTCCAACCTCGGCTCCGGGTTCCTGTCCGGCATGGTCGTCAACGGGAGCCTGTCGAAGACCGCGGTGAGCGCCGGCGCCGGCGCCCGCTCCCAGTTCTCGGCCCTGACGGCCGCGGCGCTGACCGTCGTCACCCTCCTGTTCCTGACCGGCCTCTTCGAGCGGCTGCCCGAGGCGACGCTGGCCGCCGTCGTGGTGGCCGCCGTCGTCGAGCTGGTCGACGTGCGGTCGCTGCGCCGCCTGTGGCGCGTCCGGACGAGCCGCATGGCGCGCGTCTACCAGGTCACCGCCCGGGCCGACTTCATGGGGGCGGCGGCCGCCCTGCTGGGCGTCCTGGTCTTCGAGACGCTGCCCGGGCTCGTCATCGGCATCGCCGTGTCCCTGATCCTGCTGCTCGCCCGGACCTCGCGGCCCCGCATCGCGACCCTGGCGCCCGTCGGCGACGAGCCCGGCCGGCCCTGGGTGGACGCCGCCCGCAACCCGCGCTACCCGGCCGTGCCCGGGATCCTCGCCGTCCGCGTCGAGGCACCCCTGCTGTTCGCGAACGCCGAGTACGTGCGGTTCCGCGTGCGGGAGCTGGCGGCGCAGACCCCGGGCCTGCGGCTCGTGGTCCTGGACGGCCGCGCCACGCCGTCGATCGACGTGACGGCAGCCGCGATGCTCGTCCAGCTCCGCTCCGACCTCCAGGGCGACGGGTGCGACCTGGCGCTCGCCGAGGGCATCGGCCAGGTACGCGACGTCCTCGCCCGGATCGGCGCGAAGGGCGAGCCACACCTCTACACCACGCTCGACGACGCCGTCCGGGCCGGCCGCGCCGACCACGGGCCCGCGTGAGCAGGTTCACCGGGAACGGGTGAGGTCAGGGGCTCGCGCGAGCAGTGGAGTAGCAAGGGCCAGCCCACGCGCACGCCAGCCCGAAGGAGCCTCACATGTCCCAGGCCACACTCACCGTCTGGAAGTTCAGGACCAGCGGGGGGGCGGACACCGCATCGAGGACCATCCAGCAGCTCGCCAAGGAGAACCTCATCACGGTCCGCGACGCGGCGACCGTGTACTGGGAGCCCGGGGCCAAGAAGCCCAAGACCCAGCAGCTCGAGTCACTCACCGGCAAGGGTGCCCTCGGCGGCGCCTTCTGGGGGATGCTGTTCGGCCTCCTGTTCTTCGTCCCGCTGCTCGGCGCCGCCATCGGCGCCGCCACGGGCGCCCTGAGCGGCTCCCTCACGGACGTGGGGATCGACGACGGCTTCATCAACCGGGTACGGGACGAGATCACGCCGGGGACATCGGCGCTCTTCATCATGTCCACGGACGCCGTCGTGGACAAGATCCGTGACGCGTTCGCCGGCCAGGAAGCCCCCGAGCTCATCTTCACCAACCTCAACACCGAGCAGGAGGCCGCGCTGCGCGAGGTCTTCGGCGAGGCCGACTGACGGACCAAGGAGCGATCATGACCAGTGCACACGAAGCCGGGCCCGACCCGATCCCGGGGTCGTACTATCCCCCCGGAACCTATCCCGGGGCACAGTACGACCCCGGGACCTCGGGGTCCGCCGCGATGACCACCGCGGCGTTCGCCGGGACGATGCTCCTGATCGTGGGTGCGTTCCAGGTTCTCCAGGGGATCGCCGCGCTCGCCTCGAACACCGTGTACGTGTCGGGCGTCGAGTACGTCTACAAGCTCGACATGACGAGCTGGGGCTGGATCCACATCGTCATCGGCGCCATCGCCGTGGCCACCGGGATCGGAGTGCTCGCCGCACAGAAGTGGGCCTATTTTGTCGGAATCATCCTGGCCGTTGTCGCGAGCTTCACGAATTTTGCATTCATACCCTATTACCCCATATGGAGCCTGGTAATTCTCGCGTTCAACATTGCCGTGATCTGGGCGCTGAGCACTCTCCTCGCACGAGGCAATTAGCACGCCCCATCGGGTGAAATAACCATTCCTCATGCGCCGCGGGGCGACGTCGAGCATCATTGTCGGTAAGCGCGTTACGGACAATGAACCGAAGTTCGTGATCTCCGGAAATGCGCGGACATGAGGTCTGGGGCGTTCCTCCGTCCCGGATCGGCGGCTGGGGGGCGGCCGCCACTTCACATTCGAGTGAAGGACGCCGCGGAATGCCTTCGAAACCGAGCACGGTCACCCCGCGCAGCGGGGCCTTCGCACCGCGGGTGCCCCGCCCGGCCCACGCCCCGCGGTCCTCGGACCGGGCCTACCGCCCGGCCGGGGACCGCGCCACGCCTCACCTGCCACGGATCTACGTCCCCCGGCTGCGGCTGTGGCAGCGGCTCGACGAGGCCGTCGAGGGCTCGGTGACGGTGCTCGTCGCACCGTCGGGAGCCGGCAAGACGCTGGGGGTGGCCGGGTGGCTGCAGCGCTCGGGATCGGCGCGCGCGGGCGACGCCGTCTGGATCTGCGCCGACGACTCGTGGACGGCCGAACGACTCGACGCGACCCTCGACGGCACGGCCGCTCCCGACGAGCAGGGCGGGATGCTGCCGCTGGTCGTGATCGACGACGCCCACCAGCTACCGCCCGCGGCACTGCGCCGCATCGACGAGCGGCTGAACGTCGCCCCTGAGTCCATGCGCGTCCTCCTCCTGAGCCACTGGTTCCTGCCGCTGACCCGGCTCGTCCCGGAGCTCCTCGGCAACTTCACGTTCCTGCGGGGCGACCTGCTGCGGCTGAGCGACGCCGAGAGCGCCTCGCTCGTCTCGGCGCACGCCCGGACCGACGACCCGCGGGTGGTCGAGGCCGTGACGCGGCACGCCGACGGCTGGTGCGCCGCTGCCGTGCTCACCGCCCGCGACCTGAGCGCCGCACCGGACCCGGTGGCCGCCGCCCGCCAGCTCGCCCAGGACGTGACGCCGATCGCGACCCGGGTGGCGGGCGAGGTCTTCAGCACCCTGACGCCGCGGCAGCGGCACCTCCTGCTGTGCATCGCCGGCGACGGCGTGATCAGCGTGCCCGCGGCGGCCCACCTGTCCCACGACCAGCACGCGGGCGAGATCCTCAGCGAGCTGGAGGACACCGGCCTGCTGGTGATGCGCGAGGACTACCGGTGCCCGCCGGCCGCCCCGGCCGCGGAGTCGCCGGCGACCGGCGGCTTCCGGGTCCACCCGCTCCTGGCGGACGTGGTCCAGCGGCGGCTCGCCGTCGGCGGCGTCGACGCCGCCCGGGCCCGCGCCACCGTGATCCGTGCCGTCAAGCTCGACATCGCCCGGGGCAACCTCGCCGAGGCCTTCGCCCGGCTCGTCCGGGTCGGGGCACCCACCGAGGCCGCCGACGTGCTGGCCCAGGACGGGGTGCGCATGGTGCTGAACCAGTGCGAGCACGACGACGTGGGCGAGTTCGTCCGGACCCAGCCCGAGATCGTCGACCACCGGCCGGACATCTGGTTCGCCATCGCGCTCGACTGCTGGATCCGGGACGACCTGGAGGGTGCGCGGCACTGGGGCGACCGCCTGCTGGCGGCCCAGCGACGCTGGTCGCCGTCCTGGCTGGCGGGCGGGCCGGACGGCCTGGACGCGTCGATCGCGTGCGTGCGGCTGTGGCGGGTCGCGCTCGGGCTCGAACCGGCCTACGCCGCCGTCGGCCACGCGAAGCGCGTGGTGGTCGCCTCCCAGACCCGGCCGACCGTGCGCGAGGCCAACGCCGACGTCCTGCCGGTGCTGGCGGCCGAGCTGGGCGCCACGCAGAACTGGCTCGGCGAGCTCACCGAGGCCGAGACCAGCCTGACCCTGGCGGTCAGCCTGTCGCGCAGCCAGGGCCTCGCGCCGCTCGGGGTCAGCGCCCTGAGCCACCTCGCCTTCACCCAGTACATGCGCGGCCGCGAGAGCGCGTGCGTCGAGCTCGCCAACGAGGTGCTCGTGGCCGCGGACGGCCCGGGGGCCCGGACGTCGCGGTTCGTCACGGTGCGGGCGGGTCTCGCCCGGCTGCTCGCGCGGCTGCTCGACGTCCCGTCCGCGACCGGACCGGCCGAGGCGCCGGTCATCGACACGTGCTGCCATGGCGCCGACCTGTGCACCCGCTTCTGGTTCCGCATCTGGGACGCCCGCCAGGCGGTGCTGGCGGGCGACGTCGTCGAGGCGCAGCGGATCCTCGCCACTCCCGGGGAGAGCCCGCACCTGACCGACGACCAGCTCCCCGAGCATCTCCGGGTCGCGCTGCTCGTGGAGCGCGCGTTCGTGGCGACGCTCGCGAGCGACCGCGAGACGCTCAAGTCGCTGCACGCCACTCTCGAGTCCCTCGGCGCCGTCGGCGAGGCGGCGCTCGTGCAGGGGCTGCGCGCCGACCGCGACGGCAACCGCCGGGGAGCGGCGGTCGCGTTCGAGGCCGCCTCGGCGGACGCCACCTACTCCCAGCCGCCCACCCGCGCGCTGGCGCTGGCGTGCGAGGCCCAGCTGCTCGACGCGCTGGGTGACCCGGCGCGCTCCCAGGACTGCCTGGCGGAAGCGATCTCCGCCACCGAGGCCCGCCGGAACGCCTCACCCTTCTTCGGCTGGGCCCGCCAGGGCACACCCATCGCGACTCTGCTGCGCCGCCGGGTCGAGGGGCCCGCCACGCCCTGGGTGCACGAGCTCGCGGCCACGGCGGCCGGACGGCCGGACGTGACGGCCGCTTACGCCTCGACGACCGCGACGCCGCGCGAGCTCGGCGAGGTGAGCCAGGCCCTCGCCCCGCCGGCCCTGAGCCCGCGCGAGCGCGAGGTGCTCAACGAGCTGGCCCGCGGCGCGACCTACGCCGACATCGCCGCCGCGCTGTTCGTCTCGGAGAACACCGTCAAGACGCACGTGTCCAGCCTGTACACCAAGCTCGCGGCGTCCCGCCGGAGCGAGGCGCTCAAGATAGCGCGCAGCTTCCACCTGCTCTGACGACCGGCGTCAGTCGCGGGCCATCGCCGCCCGGAGGTGCGCCTCGGCGTCCACGTAGGCGTCGTCGGCGATGTCGAAGACGACCTTGTGGATGGTCCCGCCCGTGAGCTCGAACCGCGAGCCGGCGTACGCGCTGGAGACGGCGTCCCCGCTGTCGTAGCCGATGCACAGGCCCTCGCCGCACAGCGAGAAGTGGCCCAGCACGGTCCTGATCTCCTGCTCGGCGACCATCTCGTCGTCGATCCAGAGCCGCAGCGGGCCGATCGCCTCCCGGTACTCCCCCGTCCGCTCCTTGGCGAAGTCCACGCCGATGATGTGCCTGCCGCCGCCCGGCAGCGGCGCGGAGACATGGGTCTCGGGCGGTATCCCGAGGAAGTTGTAGGCGTACGTCACGGCGCCGTCCTTGAGGAAGAGCGCGTGGCCGCCGAACCGAGAGCCGTGGGCGAAGACCACGCCCTCGGCGCCCGGGGTGAGGTCCAGCTCGGCCAGCACCTTGTACGAGACGCCGTGGACGTTCGCCGCCGAGCGCTCCGGGACCTCCGACGTCCCGGGGTAGTAGACGTACCGGCCGCTGGGCGGCACGGGGATGTGGAACTCCATCTGCACGAACGTCTCGAAGTCCTTCGGGCTGCCGATGATCTGCAGGTCGTTCAGCGGCAGCACGTCGTTCGCGCGCGCCTCGTCCATCCAGAGCGCCTTGAGCGCCTTGAGCCTGTTGGGGTGCTCGGCCGCGAGGTCGTGCGCCTCGGCCCGGTCGACGTCGGTGTGGAAGAGCTGCCACGTGTCGTTCTCGAACCCGCTCATCCCGGACATGGGACCATGCACCGTGACGGCCTTCCAGCCCTCGTGCCAGATGCCACGGCTGCCGAGCATCTCGTAGTACTGGGTCCGCTTGCGCGTCGGCGCGTCGGGCTCGGCGTCGAAGGTGTAGGCCATGGACACGCCGGACAGCGGGTTCTGCTCGACGCCGTCGTACGTGTGGGGCATCTCGACGCCGCACAGGTCGAGGATGGTCGGGACGATGTCGGTCGAGTGGTGGTACTGGTTGCGCACCTCGCCCCGCGCCCGGATGCCGGCCGGCCAGTGGATCACGAGCGGGTCGCAGACGCCGCCCTGGTAGGTGTAGCGCTTGAACATCCGGTAGGGGGTCGAGAAAGCCATCGCCCAGCCGGTCGGGTAGTGGTTGTAGGTGTTCGGCGTGCCGAGCTCGTCGACCATCGTGAGGTTCTGCGCCTCGTCGTCGGGGTAGCCGCCGAAGATCTTGCCCTCGTTGACCGATCCGTCGGGGCTGCCCTCGCCCGAGGCCCCGTTGTCGGCGCAGTACAGGATGATCGTGTTCTCGAGCTGCCCCGACTCCTCGAGGTAGTCGACGATGCGACCGACCTGGGCGTCGGTGTACTCCGAGAACCCCGCGTAGACCTCCGCCATGCGGCAGAACATCGCCCGCTCCTCGGCGGACAGCTCCGCCCACGGCCGCACGAGGTCGGTCTGGGTGAAGGTGCCGTCGGGCATCGGGTTGACGTCGGTGAGCTCGGTGCCCTCCGGAAGGATGCCGCGCTCGATCATCCGCGGCAGCACCCACTCGCGGTAGGCCTCGTAGCCGTCGTCGAACGCACCCTTGTACCTGTCGACGTACTCCTGCGGGGCATGGTGCGGGGCGTGGTTGGCGCCCGGGCAGAACCACAGGTACCAGGGCTTGTCCGGCTCGGTCTGCCTGACGTCCCGGATCATCCGGAGCGCCTGGTCGGCGAGGTCCTTGGAGAGATGGTAACCCTCCTCCGGGCCGTAGGGCTGGTCGACGTAGTGGTTGTCCTCGGCCAGCGAGGGGTACCAGTTGTTGGTCTCGCCGCCGATGAACCCGTAGAAGCGGTCGTACCCCTGGGCGAGCGGCCAGTTCTTCTTCGAGGCGCCCGAGGTCCACTCGTCGATGGGGACGTTGTGGTTCTTGCCCACCCAGAACGTGCTCCAGCCCGCGTCGCGCAGGACGTTCGCCATGGTCGCGTTCGACGCCGGGATGTGCGAGCTGTAGCCGGGGAACCCCGTCGAGCTCTCCGAGATGGTCGCGAACCCGTTGAGATGGTGGTTGCGCCCCGTGAGGAACGTCGACCGGGTCGGCGAGCACAGCGCGGTCGTGTGCCACTGCGAGTAGGTCAGGCCGCCGGCCGCCAGGCGGTCCATCGTGGGCATCCGGATCCGCCCGCCGTAGGGTGACCAGGCGGCCTGGCCGGTGTCGTCGTACAGCACGACCAGCACGTTCGGAGCGCCCGCCGGCGCCTTCTGCGGGAGGAATGCCTCCCAGTCCCCCTGCGAGTCGCGGACGTCCAGCTCGATCCTGCCCCGGAACTCCCGTGCCATGTCGGTCTCCTCGTCGCCGCGTCACCTGCGTGGATCATCCGCACGCGGCCCGGCCCGTCACCTCACCCGAAGCAGGTGAACACACCGCACGAGTCCCCCGCTTGGCTGACCCGTGTGGAAGCGACCTCGGCACCGCCCCGCTGGCTCGTCCCGTCGCTCCGCGGGTACCGCCGGGTATGGCTCCGCGCGGACGTCGTCGCGGGGCTCGCCGCCGGGGTCGTCGTCGTGCCGCAGGCCATGGCCTACGCGACCATCGCCGGCCTGCCGGTCTCCGTCGGGCTGTACACCTGCATGGTCCCGGCCCTCCTGTACGGGCTCCTCGGCGGCTCCCGGACGCTGAGCGTGTCCACCACGTCGACGATCGCCGTGCTGACGGCGTCGGCGCTCGCGACGACGGCACCGGACGCGCTGCTCGGGGCCGCCTTCACCCTGACGGCCCTGGTCGGCGTGTGCCTGCTGGCCATGCGGCTGTTCCGGCTCGGCCCGCTCGTGGAGCAGATCAGCCCCGCGACGCTGACCGGGGTGAAGACGGGCGTCGGGCTCACCGTCGCCGTGACACAGCTCCCGACGCTCCTCGGCCTGACGGGAGAGTCCGAGGCCACCGGGTTCTTCGGCCGGCTCGCCGAGACCGTCTCGGCCCTGCCCGAGACGCACGTCCTGACCGCAGCCGTCTCCGTCGGCGCGGTCGCCACCCTCGTCGTCCTGCGGCGCTGGGCACCCCGCGTCCCCGGCGCCCTGGTCGTGGTGGCGGCCTCGATCATGCTGGTGGCGTGGACGGACGTCGAGGAGCGCGGGCTCGCGCTCATCGAGTCCGTGCCGGACGGCCTGCCCGGCGTGAGCCTGCCCGTCTGGGGCGAGGTGGCCGGCCTGGTCCCCGCCGCCCTGGCCATCGCCGTCATGGCCTTCCTGGAGACCGTCCTGGTCGCCCGTGCCCAGCGGCAGCGGTCCGAGCCCGCGATCGACAGCGACCAGGAGCTCCTCGCCGCCGGCGTCGCGGCGCTCGGCGGCGGCCTCAGCCAGAGCCTCCCTCCGGCGGGCGGGTTCTCGCAGAGCGCGGTCAACCTCGGCGCGGGCGCCCGCACCCAGGTGGCCGGTCTCACCACGGCCGCGCTGGCCGTGCTCGTCGCCCTCTTCCTGGGGCCGGTCCTGGACGACCTGCCGGCCGCGACGCTGAGCGCCCTGGTCCTGGTCGCGGTCGTCGGGCTCGTGTCGCCGGCCGAGTACGTGCGGCTGTTCCGGATCGACCCGACGGAGTTCTGGGTGGCCGTGGTCACCACGGCGATCGGGCTCACCGCCGGCCTGCTCCCGGCAGTCGGGGCCGGCGTCGTGCTGACCCTCGGGCTGGTCCTGCGGGGGCTGAGCCAGAACGCCGCACGCCCCCTCTACCCGAAACCCGGCGGCGGCTGGACCCCCAACCCGCCACCCGGCGGCGCCGCGCACCCGCTCCCGGGGCTGGTGCTGCTGCACCTCGACGTGACGATCTACACCGGCAACGCACGGCCCACCCAGGACGCCGTCCTCGCGGCCGTCCTCGGCGCGAAGCCGGCTCCGCGCGCGGTGGTCCTGGAGGGCTCCGCCGTCCGCCAGGTGACGATCCCGCTGCTCGACGCCCTCGAAGGGCTGGACGCCGACCTCGCCCGCGAGGGGACGACGCTCCTGCTGGCGGCGTTCCCGCCGGAGGTGCACCGGCGGGCGCTCGCCTCCCGCTGGTGGGCGGGCGCGGACCAGGACGGCCGCGTCCTGCCGACCGTCGACGCCGCGGTGGCCGCGGCGAACGAGGCGAACGACACCAACGGGACGAGCACCGCGAGCACGGACCGGGAGGCGAGGACATGACGGATCCGGCCGACCGCCCCGGCACCGGCCCACGGCGAGGAGACCCCGCCTCGCGCCGTCCCCCGCGGTGGCTCCCCCGGGCGCTGCTCATGGTGGTCGCGGCCGTCTACCTCGGGGCCTTCGGCTGGTACGCGATCGGCGCCCTGCGCGGGCTGGCGGTCGACGTGCTGATCGCGTTCTTCGTCGCGCTGGCCCTCGAACCCCCGGTGGTCTGGTGCGTCCGGCACGGCTGGCGCCGGGGAGCGGCCGCGGCCGTCGCGCTGCTGGGGTCCCTGCTCCTGGTCGCGGTGGTCCTGGCACTGTTCGGCAACCTCTTCGTCCAGCAGCTCCTCCAGCTCCTGGAGACCGTGCCCGACATCTACGCCGGCCTCCAGGACCGGGTCGCGGAGCAGTTCGACGTCGTCATGCCGGACTCCGACGACCTCCTCCGCGACGTCCTGACTCAGTTCGGCGACGACGTCGCCTCCGGCGCCCTGCTGGTGGGCACCACCCTGGTCGGTGGCGTGTTCGCCGCGCTGACCATCCTGCTGGTGACCTACTACCTGCTCGCGGCAGGTCCACGGCTGCGTGTGGCGGTCTGCCGCTGGCTCACGCCCGCGCGCCAGCAGGAGGTCCTGACGCTGTGGGAGATCACGCAGGTGAAGGTCTCGGACTTCATCAGCTCGCGCGTCGTGCTCGCCGCGCTCTCCAGCGCCTTCACGCTCGTCTTCCTGCTCGTCATGCGCACCCCGTACGCCCTGCCGCTCGCGGTCTTCGTGGGCGTGGTGTCGCAGTTCGTCCCGACGATCGGCACGTACCTGGGCGGCGCGCTGCCGGTCGCCGTGGCGCTGACGTCCCAGGGCCTGCCCCAGGCGCTCGCGGTGCTCGCCTTCATCATCGGCTACCAGCAGCTGGAGAACCTGTACTTCTCCCCGAAGGTCTCCGCGCGGGCCCTGGAGATGAACCCCGCCGTGAGCTTCCTCGTGGTGCTCGGGTTCGGCGCCGTCTTCGGGGCGCTGGGCGCGTTCCTGGCGCTGCCCGTCGCCGCGACGATCCAGGCGACCGCCAACACCTATCTCCGGCGGCACGCACTCATCGAGTCGAGCATGCTGCGGGACCCGAGCAGGTGGCACACGGTCGAGGACGACGACGCCGCGCGCCGCCGTCGCCGCCGGCAGCAGAACTAGCTCAGCAGCCGAGCTCCTCCGTGATCGAGTCGCGCGCGTCCTTCACCGCCGTGGCATCGTCCTTGAGGGAGTCCACCGCTTCGGAGACCGTCGCGTCCCCCTCGATGTCGTTGACGGCCCCGTTGAAGCTCTCCCACGCGTCGTCGAGGGCCTGGCCGCGGTCCTGCGCGACGTCGGACGCGGCCGAGTCGAAGGCCTGCCACGCCTGGCGCACCTCGTCCCGCGCGGACTGCACCTCGGCGACGGTGGCGTCGGGGGTCAGCGTCGTGTCGAAGTTGTCCAGCGCCGTCGAGAGCTCCTCGGCCGCGCTGCAGGCCTGCGCCGTGTTCTCCTCCGGTGTCTCGCTGGAGCACGCGGCCGTTCCCAGGAGGATCAGTCCGACCAGGACCCCTGCTGTCCGCCTCATGTCCACGCCCTTCTGCCGTTGGTACGGGTCGCCCCGTGAGCCTTGTCTGCACGGTCCCTCCGGCGGCGCCGTCCGGCCTCACCCGCGTCGGGTGAGTCCTGGCGCCCGGCGTCGGTCCGGGGTGTCAGCGCGGTGGCTCGTCCTCGACGAACACCGAGACCCAGTCGTCCTTCATGCTCACGGTCGTCCAGCCGAGGCGGTCGGCCGTCGCCGTGACGGGCTCCGTCGCCTCGAAGGTCTGGGCCTGGCTGGCGTAGGAAAACTCCCGCTCGGGGTCGTCGTGGTCGACCAGGAGCGAGAGGTGCGGCCCGTCGGCGGCCGCCGCCCACTCGAGGAGCTCGTGGTCCCCGGCCGAGTTGCCGGCCGCGAGCACCGGGGGCCTGCCGAGCTGGGTCTGGATGTTCGTCACCTTGGCGGCGCCCTCGTTGACGTCGCCCAGCACCCGGGCGGTGCGCCGCAGGGCGGGCCGGCCGTCGGCGTCCTGCCCGAGGTCGTACGCGATCATCGTCCCGACGACCAGCTCAGGCGGCACACCGTACAGCTCCTGGCTGACCGCACGGACGAACTCGGTGCCGCCGCCCGTGACGACCCCGACGGTGAAGTCCAGCGCCCGCAGCGCGTCGAGGAGCTCGAGCATCGGGCGGTAGCGGACGGCGCTCAGCGACCGGCCCAGGGTGGGATGGGCGCCGGTGTCGAGGAAGGTCCGGGCCTCGCGTGTGAACGCCCGCGGGTCGAGCCCCTGGAAGAGGCCGGCCAGTGCCAGCGCCACGCGTTCGAGCCCGATCTCCCCGACCGCGGCGGTGTCGCCCGCGAGCACCGCGCGAAACTCGGCCTCGCCGGCGAGCGCCGGATCCTCCCGCACCCGCCGCCGCAGCGCGTCGACGTAGAACTCGTACTGGACGTAGGTGGGGCGCTCGCACCACAGCGTGCCGTCGTTGTCGAAGTAGGCGACCCGTTCGTCGCGCGGGATCGAGCGGGCCTGGTCGAGGAACCCGAGGAGGGCGTCCCGGGTGCCGCCGGGACGCCACGAGGGGAGCTGGCCGACGTCGGTCATGGTGCGACTCCAAGGAGAGTGGTGCCTGGCGGAACAGCGGGGGCCGCGTCGTCACGGACGCAGCGGAAGCCGATGTGGCTCATCCCGGTGTCGACGGCCTGCGGCCGGCGCGCGGCGGGCCGGTAGCGGCGGCAGTAGGTGTCGGCGCAGAGAAAGGACCCGCCCTTGATGACCTTGCGGGGCACGGCGAACTGCGGCTGACGCGGGTCCCGGCTGGCGTCGGCGTCCCCGCCGCGCGGGTTCACGGGCGCGCAGCACGCGTCGGGTGCCGCCGCGGGGTGGCGGCCGGTCCACCAGTCCGCCGTCCACTCCCAGACGTTCCCCGCCATGTCGAACAGGCCGTACCCGTTCGGCGGGAACGACCCCACCGGGGCCGTCCGTGTGAAGCCGGACCCTCCGGTCGACCGCCACGGGAAGTCCGGCCCGTCCCAGGTGTTCGCCAGGACGCGTCCGCCGGGCCGGGCCTCGTCACCCCAGGTGAAGCCGGCGCCGTCCAGGCCGCCCCGGGCGGCGTACTCCCACTGGGCCTCCGTCGGCAGGCCCGCCCCGGCCCACGCGGCGTACGCGGCGGCGTCCTCGTGGGCGACCTGGACCACGGGGTGGTCGCCACGCTCGTCGATCCCGGAGCCGGGCCCCTCCGGCCGGCGCCACGACGCCCCGGGTACCCAGGCCCACCACTGGCTGAGGTGGCGCAGGTCCACCGGTCCGGGGGTCGGGGTGAACACCATGGACCCGGGCGCGAGGTTCTCGGGCGGCGCGCCCGGGTAGAGCGCCGGGTCCAGCGGCCGCTCGGCCACCGTCACGTACCCCGTGGCCGCGACGAACGCGTCGAACCGGGCGTTCGTGACGGCGAACCGGTCGATCCGGAACCCGTCGACGCGCACGGGGTGCGCAGGCGCCTCCTCCGGGTAGTGGTCGTCGGAGCCCATCCGGAACAGCCCGCCGCCGAGCCGCACGTCCTCGGCGGTCCGGGCGCCGTCCACCGGGGCCGTCACGTGTTCGGTAGACCGGCCTGGAGCTTGGCCAGCACCTGGTCGATGTTGAAGCTCGCGGGCTCCTGACGGGCAGGGAACTCGGCCAGCGTGGTCAGCATCCTGGCCACGTACGCCTGGGCGGGTACGAGCAGCCACGCATGGTCGAGCATCCAGTCGAAGTAGGAGTTCGACGTGATGTCGGCGCGCTCGAACGGGTCGGTGCGCAGGTTGAAGATCTTCGGCGCACGCAGCTCGACGTACGGCTCGAGCCAGATGTCGAGCGTCCCGGCCGCGCGCTGCTCCAGGAACACGATCTTCCAGTTGTCGAAGCGCAGCCCGGTCAGGTCGCCGTCGTCGGACACGTAGAAGAAGTGCCGGCGCGGCGACTCCTCGGCGGCGCCGGTCAGGTAGGGGAGCTGGTCGTGGCCGTCGAGGTGCACCTTGTACCGGGTGCCGGCGAGCTCGGTCCCCTCCCGCAGCTTGTCGGCGATCGTCGGCTCCCCGGCCGCGGCGAGCAGGGTCACGAACCAGTCGTTGTGGCTGAAGAGCCCGTTCAGCACGGTGCCGGGTTCGATCCTGCCGGGCCAGCGCACCATCGCCGGCACGCGGTAGGCACCCTCCCAGTTGGAGTTCTTCTCGTTGCGGAACGGCGTCATCCCGGCGTCGGGCCAACTGTTCATGTGCGGGCCGTTGTCCGTGGCGTAGATGACTATCGTGTCCTCGGCGATGCCGAGCTGGTCCAGCTCGTCCAGCAGGCTGCCGACGACGTCGTCGTGGTCGAGCATCGTGTCGTGGTACTCCGACTGCCACCGTCCGGCCCGGCCCTTGCTCTCGGGCTTGCCGTGGGTGCGGAAGTGCATGTGGGTGGAGTTGAACCACACGAAGAACGGCCGGTCTCCGCCGGCCTTGTCCCGGATGAAGCCGAGCGCCGCGTCACGGAACTCCTCGTCGACCGTCCGCATGCGCTCGCGGGTCAGCGGCCCGGTGTCCTCGATGCGCTGCGTACCGTCGCCGTTCGCCCACGAGTGGAGGACCCCGCGCGGACCGAAGTTCTTGCGGAAGTCGGGAAACTCCTCGGGCCTCGGGTAGTCGTCCAGCTCCGGTTCCTCCTCCGCGTTCAGGTGGTAGAGGTTGCCGAAGAACTCGTCGAACCCGTGCATGGTCGGCAGGTGCTCGTCCCGGTCGCCGAGATGGTTCTTGCCGAACTGGGCGGTCACGTAGCCCTGCTCCTTGAGCGCCGTGGCGATCGTCGGGTCCTCGGGCTGCAGACCGACCTTCGCGCCCGGCATGCCGACCTTCGTCAGCCCCGTCCGGTACGGGTTCTGCCCGGTGATGAACGCCGCCCGGCCCGCGGTGCAGCTCTGCTCCCCGTAGTAGTCGGTGAACCGCGCGCCCTCGGCGGCGATCCGGTCGATGTTCTCCGTGCGGTACCCCATCACGCCGTCGGAGTAGGCGCTGATGTTGGTGATCCCGATGTCGTCGCCCCAGATCACAAGGATGTTCGGTGCGTCAGCCACGCTGCCTCCTTCGGGTCGGCGGCACGGGCCGCGGTCTGCTCGGGTGACCCCATGCTCGCCGCGGCGTCGCCGGCCGGACTCCCCCAGAACGGGTGAGCTGCGTGACGGCGGGGGCGCCCGGCCGCGCCGTCAGAGTGCGGACAGCATCAGGGAGACAGCGAAACCGATCGCCACCAGGGAACCGGTCGCCACGCCCTCCACCTTGTACGACTCGGGCAGGAGGGTGTTCGAGACCATCGCGAGGAGCGCGCCGGCCGCGAAGCCCTGGGCGGCCGCCCCGGTGCGCCCGCTGGCCGGGTCGAGCAGCAGATAGCCGAGCGCGGCGCTCACCGCCGAGACCAGCACGACGACGGACCACATCCACAGCACCCTTGACCGCGCCCAGCCCGTGGCGCGCAGCCCGCTGGACGACGACAGGCCCTCGGGGAAGTTGCTCAGCACGATGCCCGCCAGGAGGGCGACGCTCACGTTGCCCTCCAGGACCGTCAGGCCCAGCACGAACGACTCCGGGACGCCGTCGAGCACCGAGCCGAAGACGATCGCGAGCGGGGCGCCGTCGGCCTGGGCCCCGCCCGCGTCCTTGCGTCCGCCGCCGCCCTTGCGCCCCAGCCACCAGTCCCCCACGGTGAAGGTGGCGGCGCCCACCAGCGTGCAGAGCCCCACCAGGGCGACGGACGCGGTCTCGACCGCCTCGTCGACCAGCTCGAAGGCGACCGACCCGATGAGCAGGCCGGCGCCGAGCGCCATGACGACGGCGATGAACCGGCGGCTCGGCGCCCCGGCGTAGGCGACGAGGGCGCCGACGAGCAGCGCCGCCGCACCGACCGCACCCCACAGCGCGGCTACGAGCATCGGGCCGGGCCGGTCAGGACGCCGCCGTCGTCCCAGAAGTCCATGACCTGAAAAGTAGCCGCACGCCTGCTCCGCCGCCCGGCGAAGGCGCCGCCCGCCGTCCGGTCACTCGTAGCGCAGCGAGGAGATCGGGTCCTGCCGGGCGGCCCGCAGGGCGGGCAGCGTGCCGGCGACGAACGCGATGGCCATGACGCCCAGCACCACGGCGGCGACCGTCACCGGGTCGAACGCGATGAGGGTGAGCCCCGGGAGGTTCGCCAGGAGGTCCCCGGACACGCCGCCCACGAGCTGCCCGACGCCGATCGCGGCGAGCACGCCCAGGGCGCTGCCGACCAGGCCGATGACCACCGCCTCGATGCTGAACAGGGCGAAGACGCGCGGGCTGGACAGCCCCATCGCCTTCATGAGCCCCACCTCGCGGGTGCGCTCCTGGACCGCCATGAAGAGCGTGTTGACGATGCCGATGGCGGCCGCGACCAGCGCGATCACCGCGAACCCGTTGAGCACGAGCACGATGGCGTCGATCACGGAGGTGATCGTGCCGAGCTGGTCCTCCAGGGTGCTGGCGGTGTAGCCGGCGTCCTCCAGCCGGTCCTTGAGTGCCTGCGTCGCCTCGTCGCCCGCCGCGGCGTCGAACGAGACGGACGCCTGGGCGTACCGCGCGGTCTCCGCCTCCGGCGCCCCCGTGGTCTGCAGGTCGTAGAGCGTCTCGGCGAGCGTGTCGTTGGGGATCGCCCCGGCCATGCTGATGACACCGGGCTCGGCGATGCCCACGACGTCCGCCTCGGTGGTCACCTGCGTGCCGGTGCCGTCGGTGACGGCCAGCACGACGGTCTGCCCGACGGCGTCGGCCGCGGTGCCCAGGCCCAGCGGCTCCAGGTAGCTCTCGGGCAGCACGACCTGCGGGTCGGCGGCGTCGAGGTCGACCTGGGTGCCGGACGCGAGCTCGACCTTCATCCCCGGCACGAACTGGGAGATCGAGAGCTGGAGCTTGTCGCCGCCGTCGTGCTGCACGTAGTCGGTGGTGACGTTCTTGACCGGCTCCACGGACAGCACGCCGTCGATGCCGGCGATCGTGTCGATGTCGTCGTCGGTCAGGGCGGTCGTCGTGGCCCCCGGCGGCCCCTCGACCGCGATCTGGTCGGGGTCGTACTCGGCGGGACCGCCGTCGGCCGGGGCGTCCTCGTTCGTCGCGGTGACGGTCATGACGTCGTCGACGCCCACCGAGGCCACCGTGTCGTCGATGTACCGGTTGATGCCGGTACCCAGGCCGTTGGTCACCGACAGCGTGAACGCGCCGATGAAGATGGCCAGGACGGTCAGGCCGGTCCGCAACCGGGACCGGAACGCGTTGCGGAACGCCGTGGTGACGACGTCGAGCGCCCTCATGCCGCCACCTCCGCGTGCGCGGCCACGCGGCCGTCGCGGATGTAGACGCTGCGGTCGCAGCGGGAGGCGAGCTCCTCGTCGTGCGTGACGACCACCAGGTTGATTCCCTGGCGCCGGTTCAGGTCGAAGAGGATGTCCTCCACGACCGTCCCCGTGGCGGTGTCGAGGTTGCCGGTCGGCTCGTCGGCGAAGATCACGCGCGGCGTGTTGATCAGCGCCCGGGCGATGACCACGCGCTGCTTCTGCCCGCCGGACAGGTCGTTGGCCCGGTTGCCCGCCTTGTCGTCGAGCTCGAGCTGGGCCAGCGCCGCCATCCCGCGGGCGGTGCGCTCGCGGCGCGGCACGCCGGCGATCTTGAGCGGGAGCGTCACGTTGTCCAGCACGCTGGCCTGGGCGTTGAGGAAGAACTGCTGGAAGACGAACCCGAAGGCGCTGTTGCGGGTGTGGTTGAGCTGCCGCGCGGACAGCCGCGAGGTGTCGGTGCCGTCGAGGGTGATGGTGCCCGCGGTGGGCCGGTCGAGCAGGGCGAGCAGGTGCATCAGGGTCGACTTGCCCGAGCCGCTCTTGCCGACGATCGCCAGGGACTCGCCCTCGGCGATGTCCAGGTCGAGGCCCTTGAGCGCCTCGAAGGCGCTGGGGCCGGACCCGTAGGTCTTGCGCAGGTTGCTGACGGTGATCAATGGGGAGGCCACGTCGGCCGCCTCTCTCGTGGTGCCGGAGATGTTGACGTGACCGACTCTGGTCCACCACGGGCGCCCGCGAATCGTCCCAGCGATGACTCCTGTGTACCCCCCTGGTAGTACACGGGGTCGCCGGACCGCTCGCCCGGGCGGCAGGGAGGGGCTACTCCCAGACCGCGATGCTGCGGCGCACGGGCACGGTCCCGTCGTCCGCGGCGAACAGCTCGGGCGAGCGCTGCCGGGTCTTCTCGATGTCGTCGAAGACGGCGCGCAGGTGCGCCCGGAGGCTGGCGCGGGCGCTGGAGATGTCACCGGCGACCACGGCGTCGAGGATGGCATGGTGCTCGTCCACGAACCGGCCGACGCCGTTGGTCTCGTGCAGGCCGAGGCGGCGTGCGCGGTCCAGGTGCCCCTTGGCCGCCACGACCGTCGACCAGGCCCTGCCGTGCCCGCTCAGCCGCAGCAGACCGTGGTGGAACGCCTCGTCGAGCGCGAAGAACCGCTCGATGTCGAGCCCGGGCTCGCGCTGCTGCTCCAGGTTGGCCCGGAGCTCCGCGAGCAGGTCGGGGTCGAGGGTTTCGGGGATGTCGTCGAACGCCGCCAGCTCGACCGCCTCGCGGAGAAACTGCGCGTCCGCGACCCGCTCGGCGTCGACCCGGGAGACGAAGGACCCGACCTTGGGGAAGACCCGGACCAGGCCCTCCTCACCGAGCAGGATCAGGCTCTCCCGCACCGGCGTACGGCTCACGCCGAGCGACGCGGCGAGCTCGTTCTCCGACAGGGAGGCACCCGGAGCGAGCTCCAGCGTGAGCACCTTGCGCCGCAGCGTCTCGTAGACGACGCTCCGGTTGGATCGGGTCGAGGCTTGCCCCATGCCCGGAGTCTAGACGAGACGACGCGCTCTTCCACGCCACCGACGGTTGACACAGGCTTGTGGACGCTGCTTACATACAAGGCCTGCCACACATCGGCCGACGCGGCCGTTCGGACAATGACGTCAGTCAAAGAAGTCAAGGAGCACCTCCCATGGCGGACACCGCTATGACCTCACCGGGCGACACCTCACCGGGGAACACCTCGCCGGGCAACGCAGTGACCCGGTCGACCAAGGACCTGACCCGGGCCGCCGTGTCCGGCTGGCTCGGCACGGCCATGGAGTTCATGGACTTCCAGCTCTACTCGCTGGCGGCCGCGATCGTCTTCAACCAGATCTTCTTCCCCGGGGTCAGCCCCGCCATCGCGCTGATCGCCGCGATGGCCACCTACGGCGTGGGGTACGTCGCGCGGCTCGCGGGCGCCGTCTACTTCGGCCGCATGGGCGACCGGATCGGACGCCGCAAGGTGCTGTTCCTGACCATCGCGCTCATGGGCGTGTCCACCACGCTGATCGGCGTGCTGCCGACCTACCAGATGATCGGGATCGCCGCGCCGATCCTGCTGGTCGCGCTGCGGCTCGTCCAGGGCTTCGGTGCCGGCGCGGAGATCGCAGGCGCCACGGTGATGCTCGCCGAGTACGCGCCGGTCAAGCGGCGCGGCCTGGTCGCCTCGCTGGTCTCGCTCGGCACCAATTCGGGCACCCTGGCGGCCTCCGCCCTCTGGGCCCTGCTGCTGGTCGTGCTCAGCGAGGAACAGCTCCTGTCGTGGGGCTGGCGCCTGCCGTTCCTGCTCAGCTTCGTGCTGATGATCTTCGCCGTCTGGATCCGCCGGAACGTCAAGGAGAGCCCGGTCTTCGAGGCCCGCCCCGACGTCGTCGACGGCGTCGCCCTGACCCGTGCCGAGGTCAAGGAGACCGAGACCGCGCCCGTGCTGGAGGCCGCCCTGGCGCAGCGCAAGGGCAAGGCGTTCTTCCTGGCCCTGGCCCTGCGGTTCGGCCAGGCCGGCAACTCCGGCCTGGTGCAGACCTTCCTGGTGGGCTACATCGCCACCAGCCTGGCCACGGACCGGGCGCTGCCCACCGAGGCCATCATGTGGGGCTCCATCGCGGGCTTCGCGACCGTGCCGCTGGTCGGCATGCTCGGCGACCGGTTCGGCCGCCGCGCCATCTACACCGCGCTCTCCCTGCTGACCATCGCGTTCGCGTTCCCGATGATGCTGCTCATCACGAGCGGCAGCACCGCCGCGCTCCTGTTCGGCATGATCGCCGGCCTGAACCTCGGCGTGCTGGGCCTGTTCGCCCTGGAGAGCGTGACGATGGCGGAGCTGTTCGGCGCCCGCACCCGGTTCACGCAGCTCGCCCTGTCCAAGGAGATCGGCGGCATCCTCGCCACCGCGATCGGGCCGGTCATCGCGGCGTCGCTGACCGCCGCGACCGGGAGCTGGTGGCCCATCGCCGCGATGCTCATCGTCTACTCGACCATCACCCTGGTCGCGGCGCGCCTCGCGCCCGAGACCCAGGGGCGCGACCTGGTCCAGCTCGAGGACGCGGCATGAGGGCCGTCGTCGTCCACGGCGCCGGTGACCTGCGGGTCGAGGAGCGTCCCGACCCCGTGGCCGGGCCCGGCGAGGTCGTCGTGGCCATGGAGTGGGGCGGCGTCTGCGGGTCCGACGTCGCCTACTGGAAGAACGGCGCCTCGGGCACGGCCGTGCTGCGCGACCCGCTCGTGCTGGGCCACGAGGTGGCCGGGCGCGTGGTCGCGAGCGGCCCCGGCGTCACCGGCTGGACGCCGGGCACCGCGGTCACGGTGCACCCGGCGCAGGCCACTGCCGAGTCCGTGCTGCCCGAGCGGCTGGCCGGACGCACCAACCTGCACTCGCAGGTCCGGTACTTCGGGTCTGCCGCCTTCCACCCCCACACCGACGGCGGGTTCAGCGAGCTGCGGGCCGTCCCCGCGGCTCAGCTCCGCCGTCTGCCCGACGGCGTCGGCACGGAGCTGGGCGCGCTGGCCGAGCCGCTCGCCGTGGCGATGCACGCGGTACGCCGGGCCGGCGCCGTCGTCGGGCGCGACGTGGTGGTCAACGGCGCCGGCCCCATCGGGTGCCTGGTCGTGGCCGCCGCGAAGCACGCCGGCGCCGCCTCCGTGACCGCGGCCGACGTCTCCGACGCCTCCCTGGCCGTGGCCAAGGAGCTCGGCGCCGACCACGTCCTCAACGTGGCGGGCGGTGACCTGCTGCCGCCGGACAGCGAGCTCGTCTTCGAGGCCTCCGGCGCCCCCGCGGCGCTCGGCGGCGTGCTGCGGGCCACGGCCCGCGGCGGCACCCTCGTGCAGGTCGGCAACCTGCCCGGCACCGCGGCGCCCGCCGCCCTGGGCGACCTCGTGACCCGCGAGATCACGTGGATCGGCGCCTACCGGTTCGTCGAGGAGATCAGCGACGCGCTCGACGCGCTGCGCGACGGGCTGGACGTGTCCGGCGTGATCACCCACCGGTTCGGCATCGAGGAGGCCGGCGCGGCGCTGGCGGCCGCCGCGGGCCGGGACAGCAGCAAGGTGATGATCCGGCTCTCGGCGGGCTGAGCGTGCGGCGTCGGCGGGGCTGAGCAGCCGCCGTCGGTGGGGCTGGGCAGCCGCCGTCGGCGGCGCTGTGGCATCGTGGCACCGCACGCGACGTCGAGGCCTGAGGGGGAACGATGCGGGGTACGGATCTGCTGGTGGACGCGTTCGGCCGGATCAAGGAGACGGTGCACGGCGCGGTCCGGGGACTGACCGCGGACGAGCTCGCCTTCCGGCCCGACGACGGGTCCAACTCCGTCGCGTGGCTCGTCTGGCACCTGACCCGGGTCCAGGACGACCACGTCGCCGACGCCGCGGGCACCAGCCAGATCTGGTCGGACGACGGCTGGGACCGCCGGTTCGGGCTGCCCTTCCCGGCAGAGGAGACCGGATACCGGCACGACGCCGACCAGGTCGCCGCGGTCCGCGTCCCCTCCGGCGACCTGCTGACGGCGTACCACGACGCCGTGCACGACCAGACGGTGCGGTACCTGAACCGGCTGTCCGACGAGGACCTCGACCGCGTGGTCGACACGCGGTGGGACCCGCCGGTGACGCTCGGCGTCCGGCTGGTCAGCGTCGTGAACGACGACCTGCAGCACGCGGGCCAGGCGTCGTACGTGCGCGGGCTCGTGCTCCGCCGTCGCTGACGAGCTGATGCCGTTCACGCTCTCGCACCCCGCCGCGGTGCTGCCCCTGCTGTGCCATCCGTTCAGCGCGGCCGCGATCGGGGCCGGGGCGGTCGCGCCCGACCTGCCGTACTTCGGTCCCGGATGCCAGGCCGTCGCTCAGGGATGATCCGCGGGGCGCGGAAGCGACCCGTGCGCGATCAGGTGGTCGTAGATGCCCTCGAACGCGCTCGCCAGCTGCCGGGTCTGCGCGCCTGACAGCGCGTCGAGGAAGACGGAGCGCACGAACGCGACGTGCCCCGGCGAGGCCCGTCCGAGCAGGGCACGCCCCTCGTCGGTCAGGGTGACGTCCGTCGCCCTGCGGTCGTGCACGCTCGGGGTGACCTCGACCAGGGTTCGGCGAGCCATGCGCAGCACCTGGTGGGACACCCGGCTTCGTTCGGCACCGATCCGCGTGGCCAGGTCGGAGACCGTCATCCTCCCGTCCTGGTCACTGGTGAGCGCGACCAGGACGTCGTAGTCCGCCAGGGAGACGTCGGCGTCGGCCTGGAGCTGGTGGTTCATCTCGTACCGCAGGCGCAGGTGCACCTTCATGTAGGCGTACCAGGCGCGCGCCTGGTCGTCGTCGAGGAAGGCGAAGGGCGACTCAGGAGGGACTTCGTACCCGCCCATGCGGTTCAGCGGAACAGGACGGTGTAGACCTTCGCGAGCAGTCCGTCGCGGACGAAGCCCATGTCCGTCCCGCGGACGACCGGCGGCGCCCCCTCGGGTCCGAGCGCCCACGCCAGGTAGCCCATGTCCTGCACCTGGTAGAAGTCCCCGTCCGTGCGGAACACGAGACCCGGCGCTCCGTCCTGGATCTCCCGCACCTTCGTGTCGAGCGCCTCGTGCCCCTCCACCTGACCCTCCGCGTCGGCGAAGACCACGTCCTGGGTGTACGTGCGGCGGATCGCCTCCACCCGGCGAGCGGGGTCACGCTCGCCGAAGACCTCCAGCAGGTTGGCGCGCATCAGCTTCTCGAGCCTCGGATCCGACATGGCACCCCTCCAGATTTACGTGAAGTTTCACTCAAACTAGATGCCCGTACGCCGCCCGTCAAGGCGATCGTGCGTTGACGCACATTCTGCTTTTCGTCGCGCGGCCGGTGCCCGGCCTCGGTGGAATGGTCCCCGAACGGGAGGGGATGGACCGGTATGACTGCCGCACGCGCGATGCAGCTTGACGACTGGGTGGTGCACCGGCCCAACGTCGTGCGCTCCGTCGCAGCACGCGTACCCGGCATCGACGCCGAAGAAGCGACCAGCCGCGCGCTGGAGAAGATGGTCCGCATCGTCTCCACCGGCGGCACCATCGACGACCCCGCCCCCTACTGGCGCAGGGCCGCGGTCAACGAGGCCATCTCCATGACCCGCGAGGCCGGGCGGGCACGCCCGGTCGAGGACGACACCCTCGATGCCCTGACACCGCCGGTGGCCGGCGCCGAGCTGGACGCCGAACGCGAGGCGGACGTCTCCATGCTGCGCACCGCGCTGTCCGACCTGGCCGACGACGACCGCAAGATCCTCCTGGACCGCCACGTCCACGACATGGCCGTCGCGGACATCGCCGGCGACCTCGGCGTGCGTCCGCACGCGGTGACCATGCGGCTGCGCCGTGCCGAGGAACGCCTCGCCGGCGCCTTCGCCGCCGCCCACGCACAAACCGTCAACGAACCCGAGTGCCGCACCACCCGCGCCGCCATGCACGACTACCTCAAGGAGCGGCTGCTCCCCCGGCGTCGCGCCCGGGTCGAGGCACACATGGACGGCTGCGCCGAGTGCACGCGCGCGTTCACGGACGTGCGCGAGGTGTCGTGGATGCTGCGCGACCTGGGACAACACCTCGTCGCGGGCGCCGTGGCCACGGGTGCGCTGGGCGCCGCGGTGGCCGGTGCGGCGGGCGCGGGTGCCGGAGCCGGTGCGGGGGCGGCCGGGGCTGCGGGCGGCGCGAAGCCGTCGTTCGGCAAGAAGGAGGCCGCGATCGTGGCGGGCGTGCTCGCCGCGCTCGCGTTCGGTGGCGGTGCGGCGGCGCTCGTGGCCAACCAGCCGGACGACCCGCCGGCCGCGGAGTCGGTCGCCAACCCTGGTGGCGGGGGCGGCGGGGGCGGCGCGGGCAGCGCGGGAGGCGGGGGCGGCGCGGGTGGCGGGGGCGGCGCGGGCAGCGGTGACGGAGCGGACGACAACGGCTTGACCGCTGTCGAGGACTCGGCCCGCGATATCGCCGGCACTGTGTCGACGTGGCTCGACAACCTCGGCACGCTGAGCGACTCGTCCGACGACGGCGTCGACACCGCGACAGGTGACGGCGCGCCCGCCGACTCCCCCGCCGGTCCCGACAGCACCGCCGACGGTGCCGAGGAAGACGGCGGCAGTAGCGACAACAACGGCGGAGGCACCGGCGGCGGCGCCGTCGACTCCGGCTCCGACGGACCCAGCAGCGCGGACGGCGCAAGACCGGGCTTCGGCGCGGAGCTGTCGGACTGGTTCACGCGGCTCGGCATCGCGGGCATCCCCGCGTTCCTGCTACTGGTCTTCCTGCTCTGGCTCTGGGACCGCTGGTCCCGCGCGGACGACTAGAGGGTTGATTACAGGGGTCGGTGGTCGAAGGGGTCAGGCTCCGGCGGCAAGTGAAGTGCTGACGCTGACGCTGATGCAGCGAAGTTTGATGCCCTACGTCTGAACGTGCTGCGACTTGGGAGTGTCGAACTCACGATTTTCGGCAGTCCGGTACCCCGGTCGCCTGGCGTCCCGGGGCGGCGGGGCGGCGGGGACCGCGCAGGAACGCGGCTCGGAGCGGTGTTGGAGGCTGCTCGCCTCACCGGTGATAGGCGCACTCGTCTCGACCTTGCACTGCCCGGCTCTGTGCCGTGCGGTCTTCAACCGAACGGGACTGTTGCCCGGCTCGGCACTGCGTCGCTCCGCGCTGCCTGGTCCTGCGCTGCCTGGTCCTGTGCTGCGCGGTCCTGTGCTGTGGCCGGCGCGGGTGTTCCTGAGGTTTCCGTCCCCGCGACGAGCGTCTGGCGTGATCGACGAGACGGCCCGCCCGTTCGGGGCCGCCGGCCGCCGAGTTCCAAGACTTGTCCACAAGACGAACTGCCAGTTCTGCTGTTGGCAGATCGGGTTGGTTCGACGAGCGATGCGAACGGGTGTGCCATATGTTGATGGCATGACGCGAACGGGTGAGATGCTGACGGCGGCAGGCGAGCAGCCTGCGCGCTCGGTGCTGCCCGACGGCGCTCCGCAGCACGGTGGTGCTCCGCAGCGCGGTGGTGCCGTGCCGTCCGGTGCGCCCGCGTCCGCGCCCGGCGGGGTCGTTGACGTGGCGGGCGTGCGGGCGGTGCGGGAACTACTGGCAGGCATGATCCTGCCCGGTGCCACTGACACCGGGCCAGGTGCTCTTGTTTCCGGTGCGGTACAGGCCGAGTGGGTCGACCTGCTCGGTGAGCTGGAGGCCGTCAAGAACACGATCACCGCGACGCAGGCCCGGCTGGCGGTCGTGTTGGACGAGGCAACCCGGACCGAGGAGGCCCGGCAGAGCATCCGGTCCGAGCGGCGCGGACGCGGTGTCCCGAACCAGGTCGGTGCCGCGCTGCGGGTGAGCCCGCACGCCGGGGCCGGGTTCGTGAGCACGTCCCGGGTCTGGGTCACCCAGATGCCCCGCACCTTCGCCGCGTTGCAGTCCGGGGTGCTCTCCCCGTGGCGCGCCACGCTCCTGGTCCGCGAGACCTCCCACCTGACCCTGGAACACCGCGCCCTGATCGACGAGGAGATCTGCGGCCCAGCGCATCTGGCCGAGCTGGCCCGGATGGGCACACGCCGCCTGATCGCACGCATCAAGGAACTGGCCGCCCAGTTGGACGTGCACGCGTGCGTCAAGCGCAACGCCAAGGCCGTGTCGGAGCGGCGGGTGTCGGTGCGGCCCGCACCCGACCTGATGGTCTACCTGACCGCCCTGGTCCCGATGGCTGAGGGCGTGCAGGCCTACGCCCAGCTCAAGGCCCACGCAGACGCTGTCAAAGCGGCGGGTGATGAGCGGAGTGCGGGGCAGATCATGGCCGACACCCTCATCGAACGCACCACCGGACGCGAGTCCGGACACGCCCAGGACGTGCCAGTCACGATCAACCTCCTGGTCTCGGACGACACCCTCCTGGCTAACGGTGACCAGCCCGCCGTGGTGGTCGAGGGAGCCCCGGCGGGTGTGGGCGTCGTCCCGGCTCCGGTCGCCCGCCACCTGGCAGCGCACGCGATCGACACCGACACCGCGTGGCTGCGCTCGATCTACGTCAACCCCCACGGCCGGCTGCTGGCCACGACCTCCACGTCCCGGTTCCACCCCCACGGCCTGGCCGCCCTTCTCCGCGCCCGGGAGCAGGGGATCTGCGCCACCACCTGGTGCGACGCCCCGATCAGACACCTGGACCACATCACCCCGCACGCTGAGGGCGGCCCGACCAGCCTCGACAACGGCCAGGGCCTATGCGCCAGATGCAACCACGCCAAGCAGGCACCCGGCTGGTCACAGAAAACCACCCAGCTCCACGGCCGGCACGCCGTCGAGACCATCACACCCACGGGGCACACCTATGTCTCGATCGCGCCCCCACCACCAACACCAGCCAGAACCAGCGCCACGGACCCCGGCCAGCACCCCAGTGCGCCCGAAAACGGACCAGCAGCCAACGAGACCGACCACACTCCAAGCCCAGCCGCAGCCCGTGACCGCACCACGACACCAGCCTGGACCCCCGCCGTCGGCATGACCGGCCCCGCACCCGGCCACACCCCACGCAGCCGCTACCAGATCGGCTGCCACACCACCCCCACCCACAGCGCGATCGCCTACCGACCCAGCCCACCACCCCACCAACCACGCCCGGCGAATCGACCCAGCCGGTCACCTGCTCGAGCCCGCACCCGGTCCCGACACCCCGACCTCTCCTGGACCCACCCCACCTGACCCACCCAGGGCCAACGGCACCCGCGAGGTCACGCACTACAAAACCTTCCATATGGACGCAGACACCGCGCTTGCGCGCCGTGCCGGATGGTTCAGTCTGGGTGCACCGGGTAGAGCCGTCACGACACAGCAGGGGGAAGCATGCAGATCGATCTGACCGGCAGGACCGCACTGGTGACCGGCTCGACCCAGGGCATCGGGCGGGCGATCGCCGCGAAGCTCGCCGACGCGGGCGCCCGGGTGGCGATCAACGGACGCCGCCCGGACGGCGTCGTCGCCACGATCGACGAGCTGCTCGAGGAGTCGGCGGACCGCGAGCTCGTCGCGGCGACCGGCGACGTCACCGACGCGGCAGGTGCCGCGCAGGTGCTCGCGGCCGTGGGCGACGTCGACGTGCTGGTCAACAACCTGGGCATCTTCGGCAGCGTGCCGCCGCTGGACATCGACGACGACCAGTGGCGCCGGTACTTCGAGGTCAACGTCCTGGCGGCCGTCCGCCTGATCCGCGAGACGCTGCCCGGCATGACGGCGCGCGGCTGGGGACGCGTGCTGAACATCGCCAGCGACTCGGCCATCGTGATCCCGGCCGAGATGATCCATTACGGCGTCTCGAAGACGGCGCTGCTGGGCGTCTCCCGCGGCTTCGCCAAGGAGGCGGCGGGCACCGGCGTGACGGTCAACTCCGTCATCGCCGGCCCCACCCACACCGGCGGCGTCGAGAACTTCGTCTACGAGCTCGTGGACGAGACCCTGCCCTGGGAGGAGGCGCAGCGGGTGTTCATGCGGCTGTACCGCCCGCAGTCGCTGCTCCAGCGGCTCATCGAGCCGGAGGAGATCGCGAACATGGTCGCCTACCTCAGCTCGCCGCTCGCCTCCGCGACCACGGGAGCCGCCGTCCGGGTGGACGGCGGCTACGTGGACTCGATCCTGCCCTGAGCTGCGGTACCGGCCCAGAGGAAGGGCACGACCATCGTCAGCAGCGTGACGACCGGGCCGATGATCACCATCGACGGCCCCAGATGGTGTCGTCCGGGCCCCCGTCGCATGACGCGCGGTAGCCTGGCGGGATCGCCACCTCTGACGCCGGCACGACGCGCCCCGGGACCGCGGGCGAGCTGCTGACCCTCGCGGTCGGCGACCTGGTGCGCCGGATCCACGACGACGTCCCCGCGGCGCTGGCCGACGAGCCCGACGCCGTGCACCGCCTGCGCACGTCGGTACGGCGCCTGCGCAACGTGCTGGCCGCGTTCCGCAGGTACCTCGACCGGGACGCCGCGGCCGTGCTCCGGTCCCGGCTCAAGGAGCTCGGCGACGTGCTGGGGAAGGCCCGCGACCTGGAGGTCCGGGCGCAGCAGGCCGCCGCGGCGTCCGACACCGCGGGACTGGACGACGCCGCCCGCTCCGCTCTCGTCGACCCGCTGCGGACGGCCCATCTGCACGCCCACGCGGAGGCGGTGCGCTGGATCCGGTCGGAGCAGAGCCGCGACCTGGACCGGCTGCTGGCCGAGTGGGCGGCCCTGCCCCGGCTCGGCGACCGGGCGGGGCGGCCGGCCAGGAAGGCGGCCCGCCGGACAGTGCGGCGGCAGGCGGCGCGCACCCTCGACGCCGCGCCCCGGCTCGCGGACCCGGAGGCCGCCCACGAGCTGCGCAAGGCGGCGCGGAGGCTGCGGCACACCTGCGACGCCGTCACCCGCGAGCCGGTCGGGCTGCTGGGCGGCAGGACCAAGGACCTGGGCGCCGTCGGCCACCGGATCCAGTCCGTGCTGGGCGACCACCGCGACGCGCTGCTCCTCGCCGAGCACGTCCGCGACCACGCCCGCGCGCACACGGACGACGCCCGCGCCTACGACGGCGTGGTGGACCTGTGCCAGGGCCGGGCCCTGTCCGCCCTGGCGGACCTCCCGGCCACCCTGGGCGACCTGGAGCGCCGGGCCCACCACTGACCAGGGGGACCGCAGGTGCTACGAGTCCCGGACCGCGGCCGCCAGCCGCTCCGCGAGCGTCGCGACCGCGGCCCGCAGCTCGGGGCCGTCCTCGACCCGGAAGGCGAACGGCACGCTCGCCAGCCACTCCTGCGCGTACATGGCCGGGTTGCGGGTGGTGCCCGTCAGGACGCACCGGTCCTCCCCCACGGCTTCGAGGCGGCCCATCTGCGCGCCGACCCAGGGGGCGACGTCGGCGAGCGGGGCGTCGAACACGACGCGCGTGGTGAACTGCCAGCCGGTGCCGAGGTGCTCCTCCAGCGCCGCGACGGGGTCGAGGTCGGCGGGCGGCTCGAAGGGCCGGTCCGTGTGCTCGACGGCGATGACCCGGTCCACGCGGTAGGTGCGCACGGCGTCGGCGCGGTGCGAGTGGCACAGCAGGTACCAGCGCCCGTAGCGCACGACGACGGCCCAGGGGTCCACCTCGGCGACCCACTCGCTGCCGGACTCGCCGCGGTAGGTGACCAGCACGCGCCGTCGGGCGGCGACGGCGGCGACGAGCTCGCTGGTGACGGCGGTGTCGGGGCGGGCCGCGTACCGGTCCGGGGCCGCGGAGGCGTGCTCGCGCAGGGTGGCGGCCTGCCGGCCGACGTCCTCGGGCAGCGCGCGGATGACCTTGCCGAGCGCGGTGCTGACGAGGTCGTCGGCCTCGGGGTGGCTGTCGAGCACGGCCATAACCAGGCCGAGCGCCTCGGTCTGCGTGAACGTGACCGGCGGGAGCCGGGTGCCCCGCCCGAGCCGGTAGCCACCGTGCGGCCCCCGGGCCGAGGTGACGGGGATCCCCGCCTCACGCAGGATCTCGACGTACCGGCGGGCGGCCCGCTCCGTGACGCCGAGCCGGTCCCCGAGCTCGTCCGCCGTCGTGCCCGGGCGCGTCTGCAGGATCTCCAGGGCGCGCAGGGCGCGGGCGGTGGGGCTGGTCTCGGACGGCACCCCTGCAGGCTATGCCGTCAGCGCACGACGTCGAAGACCTGCTTCTGGACGCCGTTCCTGTACGCCTCGTGCTCGACCAGCCGGAGCTTCTGCGCGGGCTTGTCGGTGTCGCTGAACAGCGGCTTGCCCTGGCCCAGGAGCACCGGGAAGACCAGCAGGTGGTAGGAGTCGACGAGGCCCGCGTCCGCGAGCGCCCGGGTGAGCGACACGCTGCCGTGCACCTGGATCTCGCCGCCGTCGGTCTCCTTGAGCCGGGCGACGTCGTCCAGCGAGCGCAGGATGGTGGTCTCACCCCAGTTGTCGGTGAGGTCCGCGTCGGTGAGGGTCGTCGAGACGACGTACTTGGGCAGCTCGTTGTAGCGCGTGAACTCGGCCATGTCCGGCCAGACCGGCGCGAACATCTGGTAGCTGGTGCGGCCGAGCAGCAGCGCCCCGGCCTCCTCCTGCTCGCGGCCCTTGAGCTCGTAGGCCTCGGGGACCATGTCGACGGTCTTGAAGGTCCACGCGGTGTCGTGCAGCTCGGGGTCGCCCCCGGTCGGGTCGACCTTGCCGTCGAGCGAGACGAAGTGCGTGGCGACGATGGTGCGCATGCGGTGGATCTCCTGTCGTGGTGGCCGCGCGGTGCGGCGTCCTGCGGGCGGGGTGTGTGGGGTGGGTTCTACGGGTTGGACGGGAGCGTGGCGGCAAACTCATCGGCTTCGCGCGGGATTTTCGATCCGGAAGCGGAACGTCCGGAACCGGTCCTAACGTGGTGTTCGCGGGGATCGCACCGCACCGTATCCACCACCCAGCACGGGATCAGCCCGGGAGACGAGAATCATGGACATCCTGCTCATCGGCGGCCTCTGGCTCGACGGTTCGGCCTGGGACGACGTCGTCCCGCAGCTCGAGGCGCTGGGCCACCGGCCCGTGCCGGTCACGCTGCCCGGCCAGGGCGACGGCCGGGCGGACGCCACGCTCGCGGACCAGGTCGCCACCGTGGTCGCGGCCGTCGACGCGGCGTCCGGCGGGCCGCTCGTCGTGGGGCACTCAGCGGCGTGCACCCTGGCGTGGCTCGCGGCCGACGCCCGCCCGGAGGCGGTGGCCGGCGTGGTCCAGATCGGCGGCTTCCCGTGGGACGACGGCAAGCCCTACGCCGACCTGTTCCCCGTCACGGACGGCGTGATGCCGTTCCCCGGCTGGGAGCCGTTCGCGGGGCCCGACTCCGACGACCTGGACGAGGCGGCCCGGAGCACCTTCGCGGCCAAGGCCGTCCCGGTCCCCGAGGGGGTCGCCCGCGGCGTGGTGCACCTGAGCGACGAGCGCCGGTTCGACGTGCCCGTGGTGGTCGTGTGCCCCGAGTTCACGCCCGCCCAGGCGCGGGAGTGGATCGACGCCGGCGACGTGCCCGAGCTCGCGCGCGCCAAGCGCGTCGACCTGGTCGACATCGACTCGGGCCACTGGCCCATGTTCACGCGCCCGGCGGAGCTCGCCCGGCTCCTGGCGGACGCGGCCGCGGCGGTGTGACGACGGCGCCCGGTGCCCTCACGGCGAGGTGACGAGCTCCTGCGGGAGCACCACCGCGTCGACGAGGGCGCCGTTGCGCCACACCGTCACCTCGGTGCGCCGCCCGATCGCGTCGCCCACCATGAGGCGCTGCACGGCCGTGGTCGTCACGACGGTCGAGCCGTCGATCGCCACGAGGATGTCGCCGCGCCGGATCCCCGCGAGGTCGGCCGGGGACCGCGCGATGACCTGCGCCACCTGCATGCCGGTCCGGGAGCCGACCCGTTCGGCGACCGGCTCGGGCAGCACCACCTGCGCGCCGGCGATGCCCAGCCACGCGCGCCGCACCCGCCCGTCCCGGACCAGGGTGTCGATGATGGCCCGGGTCGTGGCGTTGACCGGCACCGCGAGACCCAGGCCGATGCCCGCCACGGCGGTGTTGACGCCGACGAGCCGGCCTGACGTGTCCGCGAGCGCTCCGCCGCTGTTGCCCGGGTTGAGCGCCGCGTCGGTCTGCACCACCTCGTCGATGATCCGGCCGGCCCCGGTGGGCAGCGACCGGCCGAGCGCGGACACGATCCCGGCCGTGACGCTGCCCGCCAGGCCGAGCGGGTTGCCGAGGGCGACGACGAGCTGCCCCACCCGCAGGCCGGCCGCGTCCCCCAGCGGGAGGGCGGGCGGCACGTCGTCGTCCGCACGCAGCACGGCGAGGTCGGAGAGCGGGTCCCGGCCGATCACCCGCGCGGCGACCTCCGAGCCGTCGGAGAACGAAGCCCGGACGTCGGTGGCCGACTCGACGACGTGCGCGCTCGTGAGCAGCAGCCGCTCGCCCGGGACGACCGAGGCGCTGCCGGCCCCGGCCCCGCGTGCCGTCCGCACCGAGACCGCCGCGACCGACGGCAGCACGGCGTCGACCACGCGCACGATCGCCGCCGAGTAGGCGTCCAGTGCCTCCTGATCGTCCATAGGTCCCATCAGACACCGCGCGACGGGCATGCCGGGAGGAGATTCGCCAGGGGCAGACAAGGTGTCGTGGGCGGCCGGTCACATTCGTGGGCCGGTCCCGGTCAGGTGTGCGGACCCGCGACGCGGGCCGTCACCCTCACCAAGGAGAGCACACACATGGACGCCAGGATCGACTTCTTCGGTAACCCCTTCGCCGGAAAGGTCCTGCGGCACATCAACTCCGCGAACAAGCTCGTCGTGGACTCGACCCTGCCCGCCGTCACGCAGGAGCTCGTGAAGATCCGGGCGAGCCAGATCAACGGCTGCGGCTTCTGCACCGACATGCACACCAAGGACGCCGCGGCCGCCGGGGAGACGCAGCTCCGGCTGAACCTGGTCGCCGTCTGGCGGGAGGCCACCGTGTTCACCGAGCCCGAGCGGGCCGCCCTGGAGCTGACCGAGGAGGGGTCGCGCCTGGCCGACGCCTCGGGCGGCGTCTCCGACGAGACCTGGGCCCGGGCCGCCGCGCACTACGACGAGGACCAGCTCGCCGCGCTGATCTCCCTGATCGCGATCATCAACGCCTACAACCGGATCAACGTCATCAACCGGCAGCCCGCCGGGGACTACGTGCCCGGCCAGTTCTGACGTCGGCGGCGGCCCGCCGGACGACATCCGCTCCGCTTGACTGTGCCCCGGGGGCATGGTTTGGACTGGTGTCTGCCGGCGGTCCGCCGGCGGACCGAGAGGAGCGGACAGTGGCCTGGAGCACCCGCCAGCTCGCGGAGATCGCGGGGACCACGATCAAGGCCGTCCGCCACTACCACGAGATCGGCCTGCTGGAGGAGCCCGCCCGCCGCTCGAACGGGTACAAGCAGTACGAGACCGCGCACCTGGTGCGGCTGCTGCAGATCAAGCGGCTGAGCGACCTCGGCGTGCCGCTCGCGCAGATCGCCACGATGAGCCGCGCCGACCAGGATCCCGACGAGGCGCTCCGCGTGCTCGACTCCGAGCTGGAGGCGACGATCACCCGGCTCCAGCGCGTCCGGGCGGAGCTGGCGGTCATCCTGCGCCATCGCGCCCCGGCGGACCTGCCGGTGGGGTTCAGCGCCGTTGCGCGCGACCTGACCGACGTGGACCGCTCCATGCTGATGATCTACGCCCAGGTGTTCGACGACGACGCCATGGACGCGCTGCGCGACCTGATGCACGACCAGCCGCACACGGACGCGGACGACCAGTTCGAGACGCTGCCCGCCGACGCGGACCGCGCGACCCGGCAGGCGCTCGCCGAGCGGATCGCGCCCATCATGCGGCAGCAGCTTGCGACCTACCCCGCGCTCGGCGACGCCGATTCGCACTCGCTGCACGGCCCCGGCCTGACGGGGAGCGCCGTCGTGCAGGCGCTGCGCGAGTTCTACAACCCGGCGCAGCTCGAGGTGCTCTACCGCGCGCACCTGATCGTCACCGGACAGACTGACGAACGGCTCGACGACGAGGAGCTCGTCGTGGACCGGACGCCCCGACCAGCCGACCCCGACGAACGGACGAGACGTTGACCGCACCGACCACGCCCGACACCGCGCTGATCGCCGAGGACCTGCTCCTGCTGCTGTTCGACCCCCGGTCGGGCACCATCGCCGGGGAGAACACGCTCTTCTACACGCTGGCGGGCGCGGTGCTCACCGAGCTCGCGGTGGGCGACCACGTCGAGATCGACGGCAAGCCCGGCCTGACCGGGCCCCGGATCACCGCGAACGCCGGCAGCCCACCCGCCGACCCGCTGCTGCGCGAACGCTGGGAGCTGCTCGTCGAGAAGCCACGCGGCGCGCAGACGTTCCTCGCCGAGGCCGGCCCGCGGCTGCGCGAGCCGCTGCTCGACCGGCTCGTCGAGCGCGGCCACGTCGGCCGCGAGAAGCGCAAGGCGCTCGGGTTCATCCCCACCACCGCCCTGACCGACGGCGGCACGCCCCGCCGCGCGGAGCTCGTCGCCGCGGTGCGTCCCGTGCTGGCCGACGGCGCCGACCCCGACCCGCGCACCGCGGTGCTCGCGGCCCTGCTCTCGGCCAGCGGCAGCCTGCCGACGCTGCACCGCGACATCCCCTGGTCCGGCGCCGTCTACACGCGCGGCAAGGAGCTGGAGCAGGGCGACTGGGGCGCGGCCGCCGCCGGCGAGGCCGTGCTCAGGACCACCATCGCGGTCACCACCGCGAGCGCGGCCATCGCGATCGCGGCCGTCCAGAACACCTGACCTCGCCGCGGTCCGGCCCGGTCAGCCCGCCTCGTCGACCGGCGTCAGCCGCACCAGCGGGTCGGGGTTGTGCACGCCCCGCGGCCTGTAGCCGAGGGAGTCCGCGACGCCGAGGTGGTCGGCCAGGTACCAGACGATGCTCAGCCACATCTCGGTGCCCTGCAGACCGGGGACGCCGTCGGGGCCGTCGCCGCGCGGGGCGAACGCGATGCCCGCGCCGTCGGCCCAGTTCTCCAGCGCCCGGTCGAGCTGGTCGCGCGCCCAGGCCTCGCCCTCGGCGCGCCGGTGCGCGGTCTGCTTCGCCGCGAGCCAGAGCGGGTGCACGATGTCGAGGACGTTGCAGGCCGTGTAGCCGTCAGGAGTCGCGAGCACGGGGTCGGCCGCGTGCTCCAGCACCGTGTCGACCGCCGCCTCGGGGTAGGGCAGCGGCAGCCCGAACTGGGCGTACGAGCCGCGGGTCAGGCGGTAGAACCCGTTGACCGCCTGGAGCCAGCGCGGCACGGGCTGCGGCGCGCCCCACAGGCCCGTGGCGGGGTTCGCCCGCGCGGTCAGCCAGCCGAGCAGCCCGTGGAGGGGGCCGACGCCGCCGTCGGGCAGCTCCTCGGAGAAGTCGGCCATGTTGAGGGCGCAGGCCGTGGCCAGCGAGTCGACGGCGGCGCCGCTCCCCCAGGCCTGGGCGCCCCAGTCGCGCGCCTCCAGGGCGGCGACGACGTCGCGGTCGCCCAGCGCGTGCACCGCGCGGACCGGGTGCGGCAGGCGTGCGCCGAGCAGCCGCACCGCGTAGCCGACGCTGAGCACGTGGTAGGCCGCGGCGCCGTCCGTGGGCGAGAGCGGCTCGTCCGCGGCGTCCGGCTGCTCGGCGGTCCCGGCCGACAGACCCCGGTCGGAGAGGTCGCCCTCCGGGATCAGCCCGGTCGCGGGGTCCTGGCGGGCGGTGAGCCGCCGGACCAGGTCGGCGGCGTCGAACCCGGGCGGCGGGGTGCCGAGCAGCAGGTCGGCGATCTCGACGGCGTCCGCCCACGGGCGGACGGCCAGGGGCAGCGGTCCCGCGGCGGCGGACGGGCGGTCGACGAACCGCCCGTCCTCGAAGCAGCGGGCCAGCACGTCGCCGGCCTGCTCCCGGGCGCGGTCGCCGAAGGCCGCCAGCCGGGCGGCGAGGTCACCGGCGGTCGCGCCCTTCGTCTCCGCGCGGCGGTCGCGCAGCACGCGCGCGGGGTTGCCCGCGACCACGGCCCAGTCGGGCACGTTCTTGGTGACGACGGCGCCGGCCGCGACGACGACGTGGTCGCCCACGGTCACGCCGTCCAGGATCGTGGCGTTCGAGCCGATCCAGACGTCGTCGCCGATGGTGATGCCCTTGCTCCAGGTGCCCTGCTGGAAGACCGGCCGGTCGTTGGCCATCTGGTGGTTGAACCCGAGGATCGAGGTGTGCGCGCCGATCCGCACGCCGTCCCCCATCCGGATCTCCCCGCGCACGACGGCGAACGGGTTGACCGAGCAGTCCGCCCCGATCGTCAGGTCGCCCGAGAGGTAGGCGAGCGCCGCGACGTAGGTGCGGTCGCCGAGAGCGAGCCGGTCGCAGTAGACCGCGGCGTTCGGGGCGACGAAGACGCCCGCCCCGAGCTGCGCCCCGGCGTCGACCAGCTCGCGCTGCCGGGCCGCCTGCGCCGCGCCCTCCGCCGAGGCGGGGTCGTACTCCCAGGGGAGAAAGTCGACACGTCGGACGCCCTGAGCCGCTGAGTGATCCACGCCGCAAGCCTATCCACGCGCCGGGGCGCCCTCCGGAACCCGCAGCAGCGCGAGCGGGACGTGGTGCTGCCCCGCATGCACGTCCCGGTCCCGGAGCGAGCCCTGCGAGACCGGCCGGGGAAAGGAGATCTTGACGACGTCGAGGGACGGGATCCGGAAGATCCGCACCGCGCTCGCCTCGACCCCGTACAGGCCGGCGACCACGTCCTCGTTGATGAACTCCTCGTCGGCCACGACGCGGTAGCCGGCGGCGTCGCGCATGAAGAGCTCCATGGTGACCCAGAACGGGCCGGCGTTCTTGGACCGCACCTCGTGGGCGAGGTCGGCGACGGTGGGGCTGGTGGGTCTGGTCAGGGGGTCGGTCATCGCTGCACTCCGTACTCGATGCGGAACAGGCTGGTCGGGGTGGGACTGTCCACCACGTGGTTGAGCACGAACTCGTAGGCGGCGCCGCGCTCGACCTCCGCGGGCGAGGTCGGGAACGCGAGGCTGGGCAGGTAGCCCATGGCGGGCGTCGGCAGGTGCAGCATCAGCGGGTTGACGAGCTTGGCGACCGCCGTCGCCGTGGCCTGGTCGGCCGCGTCGACCAGCAGCATCACGCCCACCTCGCGCGGCGGCCCGCTCTCGGGCTCCAGGTCGTCCAGCACCGCGTCGTGGCCGTACAGGCGCAGGTCGAACGCGTACTCGTCGTCGGCCAGGCCCAGCGTGCCGCTCACCCACTGCCGGATCATCGTGCGCATCAGGTCCGCCCAGGCGTCGATGTCCCGCAGGATCAGCGGGTCCCGGATCGCCGAGAACGACATGGTCTCGTAGCCCGTGATCCGGGCGCCCTCCAGCTTGACGGTGTGCTGGTCGGCGACGTGGAACCGCGAGCCCTCGACCCGGACGGTCCGCTCGTCGAGCGCCGTGTAGACGGCGTCGCGGACGTCGAGCGTGCCGTCGGGCTCGCGCATCTGGAACGGGTCGACGGTCTCGTAGAGCATGTGGGCCGCGACCGTCCGCGGTGTGCACGCGGTCTCCGGGTCCAGCGGCTCGATGGTGAACCCGGTGGCGTCGATCGTCGTGTGGACCCCGCCCGTGCGCGGGTTGGTCGTGGCCTGCCCGCCGCACTCGACGATCTTCGCGGCGTGCCAGGTGGGGCCGGCCGGCATCCCCTTGAGCAGCGGGTACGCCGCGGCGAGCGCCGTGTCGGTGGCCCGGCCCGCGAGGATCACCTGCGCTCCGGCCTCGAGCGCCTCGACGATCGGCTCGTGGCCCATCATGCCCACGACGTGGGTGCAGCTCTCCAGGGTCTCCGCGCTCAGCTCCCCCAGGGGCGGCAGGGCGTGGATCCGGCCGGCGTCGAGGTGCTCCTTGAGGTCCGCGGCGTCCTGCTCGCTGTAGATGCGGGCGACCTTGAGGTCCAGCCCCTCCTCGGCCATCACCCCGGCCGCGAGCCCGGCCACCCAGTCGACGCCGGAGTCGGTGCCGCTGGTGCCGCACGAGCCGATGATCAGCGGCACGTCGGCGCGGGCCGCGGCCTTGAGCAGGCTGCGCAGGTCGCGGGCCACGGCCTGGGCGGCGGTCTTGGGGGTCGACGACCCCAGGTAGTAGGGGCCGGAGTCGGTGGAGCCGCCGTCCAGGGTGATCACGTCGACGCCGAGCGCGAGGCCGCGCTCGATCGTCGACTCGTCCCAGCCCGCGCCGAGCATGCCGCTCGGCGTGAGGATCCGGACGGAGCCGGCGGGTGCGTTGTCCATGGTTCTCATCTCTGTCACGCGCCGGTGGGCGCTGCGGTGATCGCGGCCAGGACGGCGTCGGTCATCTCCCGGGTGGTCGCGGTGCCCCCGAGGTCGGGGGTGCGCACGCCGCCGTCGGCGAGCGCGGTCTCGATCCCCGCCATGACGTCCCGCGCGGCGCCGGGCTGCCCCAGGTGGTCGAGCATCATCGAGGCGGACCACAGTGCGCCCACCGGGTTGGCGATGCCCTGGCCGGCGATGTCGGGGGCCGAGCCGTGCACGGGCTCGAACATCGACGGGAACTGCCGGGAGGGGTCGATGTTGCCGGCCGGGGCGATGCCGATGCTGCCCGCGACGGCGGCGGCGAGGTCGCTGAGGATGTCGCCGAACAGGTTGGACGCCACGATCACGTCGTACGCCGACGGGCGCAGCACGAGCTTAGCGGCCAGGGCGTCGATGTGCTCCTGCCGCCACGTGACCCCGGGGTACCGGGCGGCGCGCTCGCGGACGATCTCGTCCCAGAACGGCATGGTGTGCACGATGCCGTTCGACTTGGTCGCCGACGTGACGTCGCCGCGCCGGGTCGCCGCGAGCTCGAAGGCGTGGTCCACGATGCGGGTGACCCCCGGGCGCGTGAAGACCGACTCCTGGACGGCCATCTCGTCGGGCAGGCCGCGGTTCAGGCGCCCGCCGATCTCGCTGTACTCCCCCTCGACGTTCTCGCGCACCACGACGAGGTCGACGGCGCCCGCGTCCCGCAGCGGGCCCGGCAGCCCGGGCAGGACCCGGATGGGCCGCAGGTTGACGTACTGGCGGAACCGCCGCCGGATCGGGATGAGCAGCCCCCACAGCGAGACGTGGTCGGGCACGCCGGGCCACCCCACCGCCCCGAGCAGCACGGCGTCGTGCCCGGCGATCCGGTCGAGCCCGTCGTCCGGCATCATCGCGCCGGTGACCAGGTAACGGGTGCACGACCAGTCGAGGTGGTCGTAGCGCAGCACGAACCCGTGCCGGGCGGCCACCAGGTCGAGGGTCTGGAGGGCGGGCGGGATCACCTCGGTCCCGATCCCGTCCCCGGGGATCACCGCGATGCGGAACTCGGGTGGGCTGCTGGTCATGCGGTCTCCTCGGGGGTCGTCGCCGGGACGGCGAGCAGGTGGGCGTTGACGGCGTACCGGGGGCGGCCCGCGAGCGCCGCGACGAGCTCGGCCGCGCCCTCCAGGCCCGCGGCGGCGCGCGCCTGCGCGGTCTGCCCGGCCATGTGGGAGTAGACGACGATGCCGTCCACGCCCCGCAGCGGGTCGTCCGCGGGGAGCGGCTCCTCGGTGACGACGTCGAGCGCGGCCCCGGCGATCTCCCCGTCGCGGACGGCGTCCACGAGGGCCCGCTCCTGGACGACGGCGCCGCGGGCGGTGTTCACGAGCACGGCGGTGGGCTTCATCTGCCGCAGCTCGGCGGGTCCGATCAGGCCGCGGGTCCGGTCGGTGAGGGCGGTGTGGACGGACACGTAGTCGGACCGGGCCAGCAGTTCTGCCAGGTCGACGAACTCGACGGGCTCCGCGGGCACCGCGATGCGCTCCGGCTCCGGCACGCGGGTGGTGCAGAGCACGGTCATGCCGAACGCACGCGCGAGGGGCACGACGGCGCGGGCGGCCGCGCCGTAGCCGATCAGCCCGAGGGTGGCGCCGCGCAGCTCGTGCCCGTCCACGCGTGGCCAGCCGCCGTCCGCCACGCCCCGTGCGCTCTGGACCAGGCGCCGGGCCGCGGCCAGGAGCAGGCCGAGCGTGTACTCCGCCACGGCGTTGGCGTTGATCCCGGGCAGGTTGCTGACCGTGACGCCCCGGCGGGCGGCGGCCGCGACGTCGACCGAGTCGTAACCCACGCCGGTGCGCACCACGACGCGCAGGCGCGGGGCCCGCGACAGCACGTCGGCCGTCATCGGCTCGTTGGCCACCAGGGCCGCCTCGACGCCGTCGAGCGCGGCGACCAGATCCTCCGGGTCGCGGCGCCCCACGAGCGGCCGGTGCGCCGTCTCCAGGCCGGCGGACCGCAGGTAACGGTCGACGTCGTCGCCGGGGCGCAGGTAGTCGGTGGTGATCAGCACGCGGGTCATCGCTCACACCGCCTTCGCGGTGTCGGTGCGCCGCTGCAGGGCTTCGACCCGGGCGACGGCGAGCACACCGAGCACCGCGACGACGGCGACGTCGAGGAGCATCAGCGTCCAGCCGGTCAGGTCGACCATGCCGCCCACCAGCGCCGGGCCCACGAACCCGCCGCCGGCCCAGCCGACGGCGTAGAGCCCGGCGTAGGTGCCCATGACGCGCGCCGAGGGGGCCAGGTTCCAGAGCACCACCACGGCGTTGACCAGGAAGGCGGCGGCGCCCGCGGCACCGACGCAGAAGGCGACGACGGTGCCCGCCGGGGTCTGCGCCACGGTGCCCACCACCATCGCCGCGGCGAAGAGCGACATCCCGATCATCATGGTCCGCAGCCGGCCGATGCGTTCGGCGAGCAGCGCGGTCGGGTAGGCGGCGAGCAGGAACGCGACGCCGCTCGGCAGGAGCAGACCGCCGGCGTCGCCGCGGGAGAGGCCGAGCGCCTCCATGCCGTAGGGCGTGGCCAGGGCGCGCGACGCCGACCAGGCGCTGCCGAAGAGCAGGATCGCGACCATCATCAGCAGCCGGCTGCGGTCCGGGTCGCGGACGATGTCGAGCACGACCCGGCGCACGCCCGGCCGTGCGGGTGCGGCGGCGTCCGCGGCGTCCTCGGCCAGGGCCGCCTGGTAGCCGGGCGAACGGCTGTCGCGCACCGTGAGGCCGAGCACCACGATCGAGACGAGCATGAGCGCCGACGGGATGGCGAACGCGATCCCGGGGTGCTCGTCGACGACGAGGATGCTGATCAGCGCGGCGACGATCACGGTCAGGCTGGAGGCGATCTTGACGGCGGCGTTGGCCCGGCTCCGCTTCTCGGGCGCCACGAAGTCGGGCACCAGCGACTCGGCGATCGGCTTGAACGCGTTGGCGACCAGCGCGTAGCAGAACATGACCGCCACCAGCAGCGGCAGCGACGCGGCGACGTGCGGGAGCACCAGGAAGAGCAGGGCGGCGACCGGCATGCCGACCACGAGGTACGGCATGCGGCGGCCCCACGACGTGCGCGTGCCGTCGGAGCGGTTGCCGAGCCAGGGCTGGACGAAGACGCCGAGCAGGTTGTCCATGCCCATCAGGAAGCCGACCAGCGCCGCGCTGGTGATGTGCTCCCGCAGCAGCGGCGGCACCTGGGCGTCGTAGAAGTTCCAGGTGGACTCCTGGGCGAAGACGGCCAGCGCCACCAGCAACGTGATCCTGGTCTGCGCGTGCCGCACCGGCGGCGCGGTGGTGGACATGGAACCTTCTCCCTCTGCCACCTCGTCGTGGCCACGTCGGCGTGTCGGGCTCACCGTACTTTTGCTATAGCAAAACTGTCAACGGTTGCAAAAGCGGGCTGCGATAGCACGGGCCTAGGATGGGGCTGTGACCTCCGAAGCCCTGGCAGCCCTGGCCGGCAACACGCTCGCCGACCGGTCCTACCGCGCCATCCGCGACGCGATCACGACCGGCGAGCTCCGCCCGGGCCAGAAGGTGACCGAGCGCGGGCTGGCCGAACGGCTCTCGGTGAGCCCCACGCCGGTGCGCGAGGCGATCCGGCGGCTCGAGCAGGACGGCCTGCTGGAGCGGACCGGGCCCCGCACGGTCAAGGTCTCGCCCATCGGGGACACCGCCGTCCAGGACCTGGCCGAGGTCGAGGTGGCGCTGCGCGGCATGGTCGCGCGGTTCGCCGCGCGGCACGCGACGCCGGACCGGCTCGACCGGCTCGACGCCCTCCTCGACCAGGCCGACGACCTGCTGATCGTCGCCCGGCAGCGGCACCGGTCCGGCGAGGACGTCACCCGGCAGCTCCACCAGCTCCTGGACGTCATGCAGCAGTTCAACGACACCGTCGACGCCTGCGCGGGCAACCCCGTGCTGGTGCGGCTGCTCGACCAGACCCGGGTCTTCTCGCGCCCCGAGCAGCGCGCGCGGCGCCTGGAGCGCGTCGCGCACGACGACGAGTTCGGCATGGAGCGCTGGGCCACCCACCGGGCGCTCGTCACCGCGCTGCGCGCGGGCGACGCCGCGGCCGCCGAGGCCCTCGTGATCGAGGACGCCCGCGGCGGGCTCAGCGACCTGCTCGCCGGGACGGACCGGCTGCGAGCGACGCGGACCGCGCCCGCCTCCTGAGCCCGGCTACCGCTTCAGACCGAGCGCCCGCAGCTCCAGGTCGGCCAGCCGCCGCACGACGTCGGGGTCGTCGTCCCGCCACGCGCGCACCGGGTCGTCGGAGATCCTGGTCAGGGCCCGCAGCGGCTGGTTCGTCAGGGCGCGCAGCGCCAGCAGCGCCGGGTCGGCCCCGACCAGCCGGCGGCCCGCGCTCGCCCGCCGCACGAACCGCACCCGCAGCGGCACGTAGAGCACGGCCACCAGCAGCACCGGGACGAGGAACACCGCGAGCCCGGCGAGCAGCGCGACGTCGGCCACCGTCTCGGCCTGGGAGCGGCCCGCCTCAGCCAGGCTCTCGGCGGCGTCCGCGGCGCCGCCGAAGGGCGCGGCCAGGTCGTCGCCCACGCCGGGGATGCCGTCGATGCGGCCCTCGACGTCGTGGAACCGGGCGGCCATGTCGTCGGCGGCGCCGGCCGTCGCGCGGCCGGGCCGGCCGAGCTCCAGGGTCGCCGCCCAGACCTCGCGGCCGGCCCACGCCCAGGCCCCGATCCAGGCGAGCAGCAGCAGGTCACCGAGCACCTGGCGGGCGCCCCTGGCGGGCGCGGCGGCGTACAACCTCATGGTCCGGACCTCCGGGTCTCGACGTTCGGCACGCCGCACCGTATCGGACTTACCGCCCAGCAATTCAACGACCGATCAAACCGATATGTGGTTGCATACTCTCCGAATCGTTTCCGACTTTGCGAGGTATCAGCATGGCTGCCGACGAGCTCACCCGGACCTTCGTCGAGTTCGACTCCGACGGCGACGGCCGCATCACCGCGGACGAGTTCCGCCAGGCCATGGCCACGCGCGGCGAGGAGACCACGGACAAGGACCTCGACCAGATCTTCGGCAAGGCCGACCACGACCAGGACGGCAAGATCGACCTGGCCGAGTTCACGATCGCCTGGGACGCCTGAGACCGCCCGCCGGCCGGCGACCTCGACCAGGGTGGCCGAACGTAGGGCTGGTCGCTGCGTGCGCCCACGTGCAGCGACCGACCCTACGTTCGACATGGGAATCAGCAGCGAGACGCGTTCTGCACCAGGTAGTCGTCTCAGACGAGGTCGTTGACCGAGCGCAGGACCGGGGCCGAGGTGAGTGCCTCGGGCTCGGCGGAGGTGCGGATGCGCACCTCGCGCGTCTCGCCGGGCAGCACCGTGACGAGGGACTCGTCCGCTGTTGCCTCCGGGTCGACCCGGTCGGCGTGCACGACGACGTCCTTGACCACGGACGTGGCGCTGAGTCGCAGCACCACCTCGTCCCCGTCGCGCGCGGTCTCGACGGTGAGGGCGTCGTCGCGCAGAGCGAGCTCGGTGTCCTCGACGAAGTAGTGCAGCGCACGCTCGCCTGTCGACAGCTCGGCGACGACGAGCTCTCCACCGGGATCGGAGGGCGCGAGCAGGTCGGCACCGAGCTCGAGTCGCTCCAGGGTGCGCGGTTCGACCAGCACCTCCGTCTCGTGACGGGCGAGCTCGGTGCCGTCGAGGGTGATCCGGCACAGCACGACGTGGGCGCTCCACGGCTCGGTGGTGTCGTTGTGCAGCGCCAGGGTGGCGCCCTCGCCGGCCGGCTGGATCGTCGCCAGCCGGTCGGCGAAAGCCTTGCGCAGCGCGTACCAGAGCGGCTTGCGGCGGCCGAGCCCGTCGACGGCGGCCCACGAGACGACGGGCCAGCAGTCGTTGAGCTGCCAGACGATCGCTCCGGTGTTCAGCGGGAACAGCGACCGGAACCACTCGATCCCGTAGGCGACGGCCCGGGCCTGGTTGAGCTGGGTGGTCGCGTGCCAGGTGTCGATGTCGCCCGGTCGCGGCAGGTGCGTGCCCAGGCCGCGTTCGAGCTTGCCGTTGCCGTCGTTCGCCTTCTGGTGCACCAACATCTGGGGGCCGAACGGATCGAGGGGCTCGTCGTGCACGACGGCGGTGAGGGTCGACCAGGCAGGCGGGCCCTGGAACCCGAACTCGGAGACGAACCGGGGCCGGTAGCCGCGGTAGTGCGTGTAGTCGACCTGGTTCCAGATGTCCCAGATGTGCACGGTGCCGTGAGCCGGGTCGTTGGGGTGCACGTACTTCGAGAAGCCGAACGGGCTGCCGGCCGAGTAGGGCGTGCCGGGGGCGAGCTCGGCGACGATCTGCGGGAACAGCTCCGTGTAGTAGCCGTCGCCCCAGGTCGCGCCGGCGAGCCGCGGGCGCCAGCCCCAGTCGACCCAGCCCACGATGTTCTCGTTGCTCCCGTTCCAGAGCGCGAGGCTCGGGTGCGCGGTGAGCCTGGTCACGGCCTCGCGCGCCTCGGCCTCGAACTCGCTCCACAGCGGCTCGTCCTCGGAGTACGCGGCACAGGCCAGGAGGAAGTCCTGCCAGACCAGCAGCCCGAGCTCGTCGCAGAGGTCGTAGAACTCCTCACTCTCGTAGATGCCGCCGCCCCACACGCGGACGAGGTTCACGTTCGCCTCGACCGCGTCGGTCAGCGAGCGTCCGAGGGAGGCCCGCGTGATGCGGGGGAAGAACGTGTCGTCCGGGATCCAGTTGACGCCCTTCGCGTACACCGGCTGACCGTTGACGACGATCGTGAAGGGCGTGCCGTCGGCGTCCGGCGTCGTGTCGAGCGCGACGTCCCGGAAGCCGACACGCGACTCCCACTGCTGCCCGGGAACGGTGACCGTCAGCGGGTAGAGCCGCTGCTTGCCGTAGCCGCGCGGCCACCACGGCTCGACGTCGGGCACCTCGAGCTCGAGCACGACCTCGGCCGCTCCGGGCCGCGCCTGGGCCGACAGGGCGTTGCCCTCGAGGTCGAGCGACACGTCGACGGGGTCGGAGCCGGCAGGGTCGGAGCCGGCCCAGTCCAGCGCGACGTGCGCCGTCAGCCGCCCCGTCGATCCGTCCAGGGTGACGAGCGGGCGTACGCTCGCGATCCGCGCCCCCGACCAGCTCTCGATCCGCAGCGCCTTCCAGATACCGGAGGTCGCGACGTCGGGGCCCCAGTCCCAGCCGAAGTTCGCCGCCGTCTTGCGGATGGCGTTGTAGGGGTGGTGGTTCACGTGCGGCCGTTCGCCGAGCACCAGCTCCTGCTCGCGGGCGTACTCGACGGGCGAGCGGAACGTGGCACGCAGCTCGTTCTGCCCCTCGCGCAGCGCGGAGGCGACGTCGAAGCGATAGCTGCGATGCTGGTTCGCCGTCCGGCCGACCTCGACGCCGTTGAGGGTGACCGTCGCGACGGTGTCGAGACCGTCGGCCGCGAGCTGCGTGCGCGCCTCGCCGGTGCCCGCCCACTCGAAGGTGCGCGAGTACTCCCAGTCGGTCAGCCCGATCCACTGCAGGGCCGCCTCGTTCTCCCCGTCGTACGGGTCGGGGACGAGCTGTGCGGCGAGCAGGTCGAGATGCACCACGCCGGGCACGGTCGCCGGGACGCCGGTCGTGAGCCGTTCGCGCAGCTGCTCGGGCACGGGTCCGGACAGGGCTCGAACGGTCCAGGCGTCGCCGCCCAGGTCATGGATCTGCATGGTCCTCGTTTCAGGTCGAACACTTCAGGTCGAACAGAGAAGGTGGAGAGGGCGGCGCTACCCCTTGAGCCCGCCGGACACGAGGTCCAGGCGCCAGTAGCGCTGCAGGAACAGCACGAGCGCGAGCAGCGGGATGATCGACACCGCGGCGCCGGTGATCGCCACCGAGTAGAGCGCGGGCGAGCCCGATCCCTTCGCGAGCAGGGTGAACAGGCCGACGGTGAGCGGGTACAGGTCCTGGTCCGACAGCATGATGTAGGGCAGCAGGAAGTTGTTCCAGGTGCCGATGAACTGCAGCAGGAACACGGTGACCATGCCGGGCACCATGAGCGGCAGCACGATGGTCTGGAAGATGCGCCACTCCCCCGCGCCGTCGATGCGCGCGGCCTCCAGGGTCTCCTGCGGCACCGCCGACATCGCGTACACGCGCGAGAGGTAGATGCCGAAGGGGCTGATGATGCTCGGCAGCAGCACCGACCAGTGGGTGCCGACGAGCCCGAGCTGCGACAGCAGCAGGTACTGCGGCACCGCGAGCACGATCCCCGGGATGAGCACGCCGGCGAGGATCGACAGGAACAGGAACGAGCGGCCGCGGAACTCGTACTTCGCGAGGCCGTACCCGGCCATGGTCGAGACGAGCACGGACAGCAGCGACCCGACGCCGGAGTAGACCAGCGAGTTGAGGCACCACAGGAGGTACTGCCCGCCCTCGTAGGCGAACAGCGCGACCAGGTTCTCCCACAGCCCGGTGCCGGGGGCGAAGGTGAACGTGGTGAACAGCTCGCCGCGGGTCTTGCTCGCGGCCACGTACACCCAGATCACGGGGATGAGGCAGTAGATCGCGCCGACCAGCAGCACGATCGTGGGCAGCACGCCCCAGCCTCCCTGGCGCCTGCGGGTGCGTGCGCGGTCGGACGGACGCCGTCCGGCGGTCGCCGCCGGTCCCGGGCGGGCGGTGGTGGTGGTGGTCATCGTTCGACTCCCATGCGCTTGCGGTTGACGATCCGCAGGATGATCACCGAGACGAGCACGGTCCCGACGGCGAGCACGGTGGACGCGGCGGCGGCCTGGGGCAGGTCGTCGGTCCCGAAGGCGTCGCGGTAGATGGTCATCAGGGGGACCCAGGTGTTCGAGATGGCGCTCGTCATCGGCTGCAGGGTCGCGGGCTCGCTGTACAGCTGCAGGGTGCCGATCAGCGAGAACACGCCGGTGAGCACGAGGGCCGGCACCACGAGCGGCACCTTGATCCGCAGCGCGATCTGTGTCTCGCTGGCGCCGTCGAGACGGGCGGACTCGTAGATCTCGCTCGGGATGCTCCGCAGCGACGTGTAGATGATGATCATGTTGAACCCGACGCCGCCCCAGACCGCGATGTTCGCCAGCGAGCCGAACAGCCCCGGCTCCTCGAGGAACGGGATGGTGCCCAGCCCGGCCGCCCGCGTGAGGTACGAGAACGGGCTCGTGCTCGGCAGGTACATGAAGCCCCACAGCAGCGCGGCGACGACGCCGGGTACCGCATAGGGGATGAAGATCGCCGTGCGCCCGAACCGCTTGAGCCGCGCGGCCGGGGTGTCCAGCACGAGCGCGAACAGGAGCGCCAGCCCGAGCGTGAGGGGCACCGCGATGATGCCGTAGACCGCGAGCCGACCGAACCCGGCGGCGAAGTCGGGGTTGGTCAGCACGGCGGCATAGTTCTCGAGGCCGACGAACACGTCGGTCTTGCGCCCCAGGAGCGCCCCCTCGATGCGGTAGGCACGCAGGCTCAGCCAGACGGCGTAGCCGACCGGGACGAGCATGAAGGCGATATAGAGGATCACCGCGGGGGCGGTGAACAGGTAGGGCGCGACCTGCCACCGTCGGGGACGGCGGCGTGGGGCCTGCACGGTGGTCGACATCGTTGCCGTCCTCAGCCGTTGCTCACAGTGAACCCGGTCTCCTTCATGTCGGCCACCACCGCGTCCTGCGTGGCGACGAACGCGTCACGCCAGGGTGTGCCGTTCTTGATGGCCTTGCCCAGCTCGTCCTCGAACACCGACTTGGCGAGGTTCACGTCCGGCCCCCAGGTCACCGGGACGGTGTCGGACGAGATGTCAGCGGCGACCGAGTAGAAGTCCTTCTGCTGCGGCATGAGGCTCGGCGGGTCGTTGCTCTCCGCCATCTCCTGGCCCTCGTCCGAGGCCGGGTAAAGGCTCTGCGTGTCCAGGAGCAGGCCGTTGCCCTCCTCGCTGGCATTGAGCCAGGTGGCGAACTTGGCCGCTTCCTCGGGGTGCTCGCTGTCCTTCGTCACGACGAGGGCTGAGCCACCCTGGTAGGCGACCGCCTTGTCGCCGGGCGTCCACTGCGGCAGCGGCGCCATCGCCCACTTGCCGGCGGTGTCGGGGGCGACGGACTCGATCACGCTCGGCGCCCAGACGGCCGAGGGCCAGGAGAGCATCGTGCCGGCGTTGACCATGGCGTTGTACTCCGGGGTCAGCAGCGGCTCGGTCTGGATGAGGCCGTCGGTGGCGAGCTCCTCGAAGTAGTCGGCCACCTCGAGCGACGCCTCGTCGGCGATCCCGACCGTCCACTCGTCGCCGTCCACCGACCACCACTCGCCGCCGGCCTGCGTGGCGACGCCGGCGAAGAAGCCGAACTCCGTGGGTGGCAGGCTCGTGATGACGGCGTCCGGGTCGGCCTCCTTGACGGCGGCCGCCGCCGTGCGGAACTCCTCCCACGTCGTGGGCACGGGGACGCCGAGCTCCTCGAAGCGGTCGGTCCGGTAGACGAACGCCATCGGGCCGACGTCCTGCGGCACGCCGAACACGGCGCCGTCGAACGTCGTCTGGGCCCAGGTGCCCTCGGTGAAGGCGTCCTGCACGTCGCCCACATAGTCCGTGATCTCCTGCGGGACGTCGGCGACGATCAGGGACGGGAGGGTCGTGTACTCGACGAGCGCGAGGTCGGGGGCGTTCCCGGCACGCGACGCGGTCAGCAGCTTCTGGGACGACTCGTCCCCGCCACCGGCATCGGTCAGCTTCACCTGGATGTCCGGGTTCTCGCTGTTCCACTGGTCGACGACGCTCTGGCCCTCGGCGGTCCAGGACCAGAGCTCCAGGGTGACGGGCCCGTCGGTACCGGCACCGCCGGCGGCGCCGCAGCCGGTCAGGACGGCGGCAGCACTGACGGCGGCGGTCGCGGACGCCACGAGGGGTCTGATTCGCATGGGGGTCTCCTTTGACGGGTGCGAGTCGGCGATCATGCGCCAACTGGACCAAAGCATGGCGGCGGGGGCATGCTTTGTCAATCAGTGAAACAAAGACGCTTTTCGCCGCTGGAGGCGATGCGGCCCGTTCGACCTCGGAAGATGGTTAGGATCCGGGGCGAGGAGACGAGGTGCGGGATGTCGCGAGCCCAGTCCGAGGTGCCGTCGAGCGCGGCTGTGTGGCCGGTGCTGGCCGACGCCGAGCGCGGCGTGCTGCGCGAGCTGCTCATCCACGGACCCCTGCCCCGTGCCGAGATCGCACGGCGGCTCGGTGTGTCGCGGGCGAGCCTGACCCGGGCCACCCGGGCCCTCATGGACCACGGGCTCGTCGCCGAGGGCGCCGTCGAGCTGCGCGGCGCGACCGGGCGCCCGAGCGAGCTGCTCGTCGTGCGGCACGACGCGCGGCACTTCCTCGGGGTGAAGCTCACCGGGGACACCGTGTTCGCAGTCGTCACCGACCTCGGCGCGCGCATCGTGGCCGTCCACGAGGAGCCCATCAGCTCGCGCGAACCCGACGCGGTGATCGACCAGATCGCCGTCATCCACGCCCGGTTCGTCGAGGAGTACGGCACGATCGTCGCCTGCGGCGTCGCTCTCGCGGGCGACCTGACCCTGCTGGACGGCCGGCAGGTCGTCAAGAAGTCCCAGTTCCTGGGCTGGGTCGACGTGTATCTCGCCGAGCGGCTGACCGCCCGGCTCCGCATCCCGGCGAGCGCGGAGAACGATGTGCGCGCGCTCACTGCCACCGAGCACTGGTTCGGTGCGGGCGTGGGCTGCAGCTCGCTCGCACTCATCACCGTCGGCGCCGGTGTCGGCACCGGCTTCGTCGTCGACGACCGCGTCGTCACCGGCCACCACGGGCGCGCCGGCAGGCTCGACCACCTGCCCGTCGACTCCGCCGGGCCCATCTGCGGCCAGGGACACCGCGGCTGCGTGAGCGCACTGCTGCCGAACGCTGCGATCGTCGACGCGCTCCGGGTCCCCGGCCTCGACTTCGCCGGCGCCGTCGAGCTCGCGCGCGACGGCCATGCGGGCGCCCGGCGCGCCTTCACCGACGCGGGCCATGCGCTCGGCGTGCTCATCGGCACGGTGGCCAACGCCCTGGACCCCGAGAAGATCGTGCTCGCCGGCGACGGGCTGGTCGTCATGGAGCTCGCCGGCGACGAGGTGTACGCGACGATCGAACAGGTACGCGCCCCCGGCATCCCCCCGCTGTCCCTGGACATCCAGCCGTTCCAGTTCGACGAGTGGGCGCGCGGAGGGGCCGTGCTGGGCATCCGCACGATGCTCCAGTTCTGAGTCCGCCGCCTCATGTTTGTTTCACAGATTGACAAACGCCCGGGTTCTCGACAAGTCTGAGCGAGGAGGCGACTGCCTCCTCGCCGACATCGAAGGGGATGCCCCATGGCCCGCCGCGCTACCGAACGACCCCCCACCCGCCACGCCCTGACCGGCTGGCCGACCGACGGCCTGAGCTACGGCGGCGACTACAACCCCGAGCAGTGGGCGCCCGAGGTGTGGCGCGAGGACGTGCGGCTCATGCGCGAGGCGGGCGTCAACATCGTCACTCTCGGCGTGTTCTCCTGGGGGCTGCTCGAACCGCGCGAGGGCGAGTACGACTGGGGCTGGTTCGACGAGATCATCGGGCTGCTGCACGAGTCCGGCATCGCCGTCGACCTCGCCACCCCGACCGCCGCGCCGCCGAGCTGGCTGCTGCACGCGCACCCGGAGGTGCTGCCGGTCGACGCCTACGGCGTGCGGGAGCAACCCGGCGGGCGGCTCGGCTGGTGCGCGAGCTCACCAGTCTTCCGGGAGCACGCGCTGCGGATCACCACCGCGCTGGCCGAGCGCTACGGCGACCACCCCGCGGTGCGCCTGTGGCACGTGAGCAACGAGCTCGGCGGCGGCAACGGGCGGTGCTGGTGCGACGTGTCGGCGGCCCGGTTCCGGGAGTGGCTGCGGGCGGAGTACGGCACCGTCGAGGCGGTCAACGCCGCGTGGGGCACGGCGTTCTGGGGCCACACCTTCGCGGACATCGACCACATCGAGCCGCCCCGGAGCGAGCAGCACAAGGTGAACCCGGGGCTGTTCCTCGCCTACGAGCGGTTCTCCTCCGACGAGCTGCTCGAGCACTACCTCGCCGAGGCGGCCGTGCTCCGTGCGCACAGCGAAGCGCCCGTCACCACCAACTTCATGGTCGGCTCCGGCCGCCATGTGGTCGACTACTCCGACTGGGCCGCGCATGTCGACGTCGTGGCGAACGACCACTACACGATCGTGGACGACCCGGTGCGCGAGCAGGACCTCGCCTTCGCGGCCGACCGGATGCGCGGCCTGGCCGCCGACCGCACGCCGTGGCTGCTCATGGAGCACTCCACCGGGGCGCCGAGCTGGCAGCAGCGCAACCGCGCCAAGGCACCCGGCGAGATCCTCCGGAACGCGCTCGCCCACGTGGCCCGCGGCTCGGACGGCGCGATGTTCTTCCAGTGGCGGGCCTCGACCGCGGGGACCGAGCAGTTCCACTCCGCGATGCTGCCCCACGCCGGAACGGAGAGCCGCGTGTGGCGCGAGGTCGTGCGGCTCGGCGACGCGCTGCGGCGGCTCCGGAGCATCGCGGGCTCGCCGGTGGAGCCGGCCAAGGTGGCGCTCCTGGTCGACGAGGAGTCGGCCTGGGCGCTGCAGCAGGGGCTCAAGCCGCACCGCGCCCTGCGGTACTCCCGCGAGACCCGGCTCTGGCACCGGGTCTTCTGGCAGCGGCAGGTGCTGGTCGACGTGCTTCCTGTCGACGCCGACCTCGACGGCTACGACCTCGTGGTCCTGCCCACGCTGCTCGTGGTCTCCGACGCGCAGGCGGCGCGGGTCGACGCGTTCGTGCGCGGCGGCGGCACGGCGCTCGTCACGTACCTCTCGGGCGTCGTCGACGAGACCAGCCGCGTGCGCGGCGGTGGCTACCCCGGCGCGTTCCGCGACCTGCTCGGCGTCACGACCGAGGAGTTCCGCCCGCTGCAGGCGGACGAGACGGTGCGCCTGTCCGACGGCGGCGAGGTCACCGACTGGAGCGAGGACACCAACCTGCACGGTGCCGAGGCGGTCGTGACCTACGCCGACGGGGACTCCGCCGGCCGGGCGGCCGTGACCCGCAACGCCGTCGGCGACGGCGCCGCCTGGTACGTGTCGGCGCAGCTCCCGCTCGACTCGGCCACGCGGATCGCCGACCGGCTCATCGACGAGCTCGGCCTGCCCCGCGCGGTCGAGGCGGGCACGGGGATCGAGGCGGTCCGACGGCGGACGCCGGACGGCGACGTCCTGTTCCTCGTCAACCACTCCGACGCCGACGAGACGGTGGCCGTGTCCGGCCGCTCGCTCCTGGACGACACGACGTTCGACGGCGCGGCGCTCGTGCCCGCGGGCCGCGTGGTCGTGCTGCGCGAGAGCGCCGCCGAGTGACGCTCGACGCGACCGAGGTGACCGGCCCTGCCGGCACCGAGCTGACCGGCGCCGACCCCGGCGCCGGCCCGCGCGTGCACGTGCTGCGCGCGGCCGGCGTCGGCGTCGTCGTCGCCCTGCCGCGGGACGGGCTGCCGGAGGTGGTGCACTGGGGCCGGGACGTCGGCCCGTTCGGCGCGGACGACGCCCGGCGGCTGCTGCGGTCGGTGGCGCGCCCGGCGTCGCCCAGCGCGCTCGATGCGCCGTGGCCACTCACGGTGCTCCCCGGCGAGCACGACGGCTGGGAGGGCCGCCCGGGCCTCGCCGGGCACGTGGGCCGCCGGGCGCTGCTGCCGCGCTGGCGGCGCACCGCGGCCGACGGCGACGAGCGGCACCTGCGCGTCACCGCCGAGGCTGTGGGGCTGCGCGTCGTCGTCGACCTCGCCCTCGATCCGTCGGGGGTGCTCGCCGTGGCGCACGAGCTCCACAACACGGGCGCCGAGCCGGTCGACCTCGCGATCCTGGAGGCGACGCTGCCGGTCGGCGACCTCGCGGCGGAGGTCCTGGACTTCTCCGGGCGCTGGACGCGCGAGCGCACGCCGCAGCGCCGTCCGCTCGCGCAGGGCAGCCACGCGCGCGAGTCGCGCCGCGGCCGCACCGGGCACGACTCCCCGCTCGTGCTCGCGCTCGGGACCCCCGGGTTCGACGACGGCCGGGGCGAGGTGTGGGCGGTGCACCTCGCGTGGAGCGGCGACTCGGTGCACCGGGTCGACGCGCTGCCCGAGAGCCGCACGGTGCTCGGCGCCGGGCCGCTGCTGCGGCCGGGCGAGATCACGGTCGGGCCCGGTGCCTCGTTCCGCACCCCGGCCGCCCTGTTCGTGTGGAGCGACGGGGGTCTGGACGGCGTCGGGCAGCGGTTCCACCGGTTCGTGCGCGGCCGCCCGGGGCACCCGCGCACGCCCCGCCCGGTGACGCTGAACACCTGGGAGGCCGTCTACTTCGACCACGACCTGGGCAAGCTCCAGCGGCTCGCCCGCCTCGCCGCCGACCTCGGCGTGGAGCGGTTCGTGCTCGACGACGGCTGGTTCCTCGGCCGCCGCGACGACTCGGCCGGCCTGGGCGACTGGCGCGTCGACCCCGAGCCGTGGCCGGACGGGCTGCACCCGCTGGTCGACGTCGTGCGCGACGAGGGCATGGAGTTCGGGCTGTGGCTCGAACCGGAGATGGTGAACCTCGACTCGCAGCTCGCGCGGGAGCACCCGGACTGGCTGCTGCAGCCGGTGGAGAACGAGGTGCGGCCCTGGCGCAACCAGTTCGTGCTCGACGTGTCGCGGCCGGAGGTGTTCGACCACCTGCTGGAGGCGGTCTCGGCGCTCGTGACGGAGTACCGGCTCGACTACGTCAAGTGGGACCAGAACCGGGACCTCATCGAGGCCGTGACCGCCGGCCGGGCGAACGTGCACCGGCACACGGCGGCGGTCTACCGGCTGCTGGCGGCGCTCCGGGCGCGGCACCCCGGGCTGGAGATCGAGGCGTGCGCCTCGGGCGGGGCGCGCGTGGACCTCGGCGTGCTGGAGCACACGGACCGGGTGTGGGCCTCGGACACGAACGACCCGGTCGAGCGGCTGGCCATCCAGCGCTGGACCGAGCTGCTGCTGCCCCCGGAGCTCGTGGGCACGCACGTCGGCCCGCCGGTGGCCCACACGACCCGGCGCGCCACGGGGCTCGACCTGCGGATCGCCGTGGCGCTGACCGGGCACTTCGGCATCGAGTGGGACCTGACGGCGGGCACGCCGGACGAGCTGGAGCGGCTGCGCGACGGCATCGCCGCGTACCGGCGGCTGCGGCCGCTGCTGCACGCCGGCGACGTGCACCACCCGCCGACCGGCGACACGGGGACGAGCGCGACCGTCGTCGTCGCGCCCGACCGGAGCAGGGCGGTGGTGCGCGTGGTGCGGTCGGTGACCGGCGACCGGTCGCTGCCCGCGCTGCTGCGCGTGCCGGGCCTGGACCCGGCACGCCGGTACCGCGTGTCGCTGCCGCTGGCCGCCGACCCGCCCCGCAACGCCCCGCCACTGTTCGCGGCGCCGGGTGAGGCGCCGGCCGAGGTGCCCGGCGCGGCGCTGGGCGCAGTCGGGCTGCGGCTCCCGCTGCTGCACCCCGCGCACGGCATCGTCATCGAGCTCGACGCCGTGGACTGACGCACGCCCCCGGGCTGGTCAGGGTGGGTCGTACGACCTGGGTATGACCCAGGGGCCGACCAAGACCAGCCCGGAGCCGGACGCCGTCGGGTGCCCCCGGTCCGTAGCGTCCTTCCCATGGACACCACCGTGTACGCGCCCGGGTCGTCGCCCGCAGTGCGCGCCCGTTCCCTGACGAAGACGTACGGCAAGGGTGAGGCGATCGTGCGCGCCCTGGACGGCGTGGACGTCGACTTCGAGCAGGGCCGGTTCACCGCGATCATGGGCCCGTCCGGATCCGGCAAGTCGACCCTGATGCACCTGCTGGCCGGCCTGGACTCCGCCACCGGCGGACAGGCGTTCCTCGGCGAGACCGAGATCACCGGCCTGAACGACAAGGCCCTCACGAGGCTGCGGCGCGACCGGATCGGGTTCGTGTTCCAGCAGTTCAACCTGCTGCCGATGTTCACCGCGGAGCAGAACATCACGCTGCCCGTCGAGCTCGCCGGCGCGACCCTGGACCGTGCGTGGCTGAACACCCTCGTGGAGACCCTGGGCCTGACCGGTCG
>NZ_JBFAKX010000015.1:0-151446 GCF_040655935.1 Promicromonospora sp. NPDC050262
GGGTTTCTTCGCTTTGAGGCGCCTCAAAGCGAAGAAACCCGGGCCTCGAAGGAGATGGCGAGACGGGCGACGGCGCCCACGCCCGTTATGCGGCGGCCGCGGCCGCCTGCTGCTCCGGGGCGTCCAGCCGCAGCCGGCGCGGCGACACGTACCGGCGGCGGTCGGTCACCACGATCGTGGCCAGCAGCCCCACGACCAACCACGCGACCAGCTCCGCGACGCCGCCGGCGAGGCCCGCGCTGTCGGTCGTCACTGCCCGCAGCGCGATGATCGCGCCGTGCGTCGGCAGCACGTCGGCGAGCGCGTACAACGGGCCGGGCAGCGTGGTCACCACGCCCGTCGCCACGGTCAGGACGGCGACCGCGAGCGACGCCAGCCGCCCCGCCGGCCCGAAGATCGCGGCCAGCGCCTGGTTGAGCGCCACGAACGTGGCCGCCGAGAGCAGCGCGACCAGCACGAAGCCCACCGCCGCCGACAGGTGCAGCCGCAGCACCGGGATCGCGACGGCCGAGATGACCAGCGCGGCGCTCGCCGCCGCGATCGACCCCGGCACCGCGGCCCGCAGCGTGAGCCTCCACGTCGGCTCCCGCGACGTCAGGATCCCGGCCGGCAGCGGGCGCGTCGCCAGGTACGTCACCAGCGCGAGGGCCCACAGCGCCAGCGCGGAGAACAGCGCGATCGACAGCACGCCGAACGGCGCGGAGGTGGTGGTCGACGTCGTCGGGTCGGACGCCACGGCCGACAGGTGGTCCTGCTCGTCGTCCGTGTACGTGGGCACCTGCCCGACGGCGTCCGACAGCCCCGAGGCGAGCTGGTGCGCGCCGTCGTCCGCGTCGTGGGCGCCGCTCGCGACCTGGTCCGCGCCCGGCACCAGGTCGTCCGCGCCCGCGGCCAGCCCGCTCGCGCCGACGGCGACCTGCTGCGCCGCCGCGTTCGTCTGCGCCACCCCGGAGTCGAGGTCCGCCGCCCCCACGGCGAGCTGCCCCGCGGCGGAGTCGACCTGCCCGGCGCCCGACGCGACGCCCTGCGCCCCCGCGTTCAGGTCGTCCGCGGCGCTCGCCGCCGAGGCGATCCCGGCCGCCAGCTCGGCGGACCGCGTGGCCAGCTCCGCGTTGCCCCGGGCCACCTGCCGCGAGCCGGTGCGCAGCGCCTGCACCGCGTCGCGCGCGGACACGACGTCGGCGCGCACCCGGGCCCTGCCGTCCTCGATCCGCTGTGCGGCGGAGTCGGCCCGGCCGGCCGCGCGCTCAAGCGCCTGGCAGAAGTCGCGGTCGGCCACCACGCTCGTGCCGCACCGCTCCGCGAGCCGGTCCAGCTCGGCGACGACGTCCCGCGTGTCGGGGAGCCGGTCCAGGCCGTCGATCGCCCGGTCGGCCACCGGGACCACCCGGTCCGCGAGCCGCTTGGTGCCGTCGGCGACCCGGTCGGCGCCGTCGGCCAGCTCCTGGGCGGCCGCGGGGAGCCGTGCCGCACGCTGCGCGGCGTCGTCCAGGCCGGAGGACAGCGCGGCCGTGCCGTCGGCGACCTGCCCGGCCCCGGCGGCGAGGTCGCCGGTGGCGCCGGCCAGCACGGACGCACCCGAGGCGAGCCCCGCCGACCCGGCCGCGAGCTGGCCTGTACCGGCGGCGAGCGTCCCGGCGCCCCCGGACAGCTCGTCGGCGCCGTCGGCGACCTGGTCCACGCCGCCGGACAGCTCGTCGGCGCCGTCGCTGAGCTGGGCGGTGCCGTCGGCGAGCTGCCCGGCACTGTCCGAGGCGTCGCCGAGCTGCTGGTGCAGCGTCGTGAAGCTGCCGTAGATGGTGCCGAGGTACGACTCCACGATCGTCTGGTTCAGAGCGTCCTGGGTGTCGTCGGCCACGCCGCCGGCCAGGTACGGGTCCGCCACCCCGGCGGCCGTGGTGGTCTGCACGTCCAGGCCGGCCTGGACGGCGTCCATCGGGTCGTCCGCGGTCGCGGCCGACATGCCCTGGGCGGAGAAGTCCTTCGGGATGGTGACGACGGCGGCGTAGGTGCCGCTGTCGAGCCCGTCGCGCGCGTCGGAGGCGTCGGTGAGCACCCAGGCGTACGCGGAGTCGTCGTCGTGGGTCAGGTTCCCGGCGAGCGTGCGGCCGAGCGGGATCTGCTGCCCGTTCACCTCGACGGGCTCGTCGTTGTTCACGACGGCGGCCCGGGCGGTCTGGTGGTCGGTGCCCGGGGACCAGAAGGCCCAGGTGAGCAGGCCCATGACGAGCAGCGGCACGGCCACGAGGGCGGTCCAGGTGCGCCAGGTCAGGGGCCGGGTCGTCAGGGAGCGGGCGGAGGCGGCGAACGACATGGTCATCACAGGACCTCTGCGGGTCGGCGGGTCATCGCGTAGAGCTGGGTGGCCTCCAGCGGGAGCAGGTCGACCACCCGGTCGGGGTCCTGGCAGGCCAGGACGAACGTGGCGGGCGATCCGCCGGAGGTCACGCGGAAGCCGAGCTGGTCACGCAGGCGGGCGCGGGCCTCGGAGCGGAGCACCAGGTCGGCGTCGTCGACCAGGATCAGCTCGATGTCGCGCGCCAGCGCCTCCGTGACCCGGCCCGCGGGGTCCCGGTCGCCGCGGCCGTCGACGACGGCGACCTTCGGCCGCAGGGCGTGCACGTGCTGCGGCAGCACCTGTCCCAGCACCTTCAGGTCGCCGCGATGCCTGGTCACCCGCCCCGCGAGCGAGAGCAGCAGCGCCGACTTGCCCACCGCGCCGGACCCGTGCAGCACCAGCACCTCGCCCCGGGGCACGTGCAGCTCGACGTCGCGGTAGACCGGGCGGCCACGGTCGTCGTCCAGGCTGAGGGCCCGCGCGCTGATCACCTCATCGCTGTCCGGCGCGGGCCAGTCTGCCAGCCGCAGCTCGTGCAGCAGCCCGTCGCCCTCAGCGTCGAACACCGGCAGCCGGCGGTCGAGCGCGGGCGGCAGGCCCCAGGCCCGGTCGCCGAGCAGCGCGAGCACGGCGGGCACGAACATCATCCGGACCACGAACGCGTCGATGAAGACGCCCACGGCCAGGGCGAACGCGATCGGCTTGATGGTCGCGCTGCCGTCCGGCACGAACGCCGCGAAGACGCCGAACATGATGAGCGCCGCCGCGACGACCACCCGGGAGGCCGAGACGAAGCCCTCCTCGATCGCCTCCTGCGCGCCGCCGTGGTGGGCGTAGTGCTCACGGATCCGCGAGACCAGGAAGACCTCGTAGTCCATCGCGAGCCCGAACAGCACGCCCATCAGGATGATCGGCAGAAAGCTGATGACGCTCCCGACGTGCGCGACGTCGAGCAGGGCGGCGCCGTGCCCCTCCTGGAACACGAGCGACGTGAGGCCGAACGCCGCCCCGATCGAGAGCAGGTAGCCCACGGTCGCCTTGACCGGCACCCAGACCGAGCGGAACACCATGGCCAGCAGCACGAGCGAGAGCCCGGCCACGAGCAGGCCGAACGGGACCAGCGCCGCACCCAGCCGGGCGGACACGTCGATGCCGACGGCGGTCAGGCCCGTGACGGCCGTCTGGGTGTCGTGCTCGGCGAGCCAGTGCGGCTCCTGGTCCCGGATCCGCTCCACCAGCGCGTCGGTGCGGGCGTCGTCCGGCGCCGTGGTGGGGACCACCGAGATGATGCCCGTGTCGCCCTTCTCGTTGGGCGTGGCCAGGGGCACCGCCGCGACGCCGGGGATGTCGCGGATCTCGTCCGCGAGGTCGTCGACCAGTCCCGACGGGTCGGTGGACTGGATGACGTCCGCCGTCACCAGCAGCGGCCCGTTGTAGCCGGCGCCGAAGTGCTCCGCCACCACGTCGTAGGTCTCGCGCGCCGGCGACCCGGGCTCCTGGCTGCCGTTGTCCGGCAGCGCGAGGCGCAGGTTCGCCGCGGGCACGGCCAGGGCGCCGAGCCCGAGCACCACGACGGCGATGGTGACGATCGGCCTGCGCGTGACGAAGCGGACCCACGGCCGGGCGACCCGAGGCTTGCGGAACCGGGGGCGGCGACGGCGTCCGGAGCGCTCTCCTCCTGCCTGGGCCCGGACCTTCGGCACCAGCCGGCGTCCGGCGAACGCCAGCAGCGCCGGCACGAGCGTCACCGCCACGCAGACCGCGACGGCCACGCCGAGCGCCGCCGCGACGCCCATGGTCGTCAGGAACGGGATGCGCGCCACCGACAGGCCGAGCAGCGCGATCAGCACCGTCAGCCCCGCGAAGAGCACCGCGGAGCCCGCCGTCGCGGTCGCACGGGCGATCGACTCCTCGACCGACAGGCCCTCGGCGAGCTGGTCGCGGTGCCGGGACAGCAGGAAGAGCGCGTAGTCGATGCCCACCGCCAGGCCGATCATCACCGCGAGCATGGGCGCGGTCGAGGAGACCGGCACGAAGAGGGTCCCCAGGTAGACCAGGGCCACGGACACACCCACGCCCACCACCGCCGTCACGAGCGGCATCACCGCCGCGACGATCGTCCGGAACATCAGCAGCAGCACCACGAGCGCGATGAGCAGACCCACGGCCTCCGTGGAGCTCAGCCCCGGCACCCGGTCCGCGAACGCGTCCCCGCCCGTGTAGACCCGGGCGCCGCTCCCGACCTCACCCGCGAGATCATCCGCGATCCCGCTCAGGTCCGTCAGCGTGCTGTCGTGGACATCGGTCGAGACGACGCTGAGCTGCACCCCGATGTTCGCCGCCAGGCCGTCGTCGGACACCGCGTCGTTGACGTCCGGGTCGAACGGGTCGGAGGCCAGCTCCACCTGCGCCACGTCCCCGATCCGGTCCACGGCGTCCGACACCGCCTGCCGCGTCGCGGCGGTATCGACCTGCTGCCCCTCCGGAACCAGCAGCACGAGCTGCGCAGAGGTGCCGCTGACCTGCGGAAAGACATGGTCGAGGTGGTCCATCGCGTCCTGCGACTCCGACCCCGGGATCGCGAAGGTGTCGTCCGTACCCTTGTTCAGGAGGGCGCTCGCGGTGCCGCACACGATGAACACCAGGAGCCACGCGAGGACGACCAGGCCGCGGTACCGGGCCACCGCACGCCCGAGCCGATAGAGGAATGACGACACGACGCACCTCCCGTGCGCCGAGACGGCGCCCTTCCATACTGGCTGCGCCGGGCACGGTCGACATGTCGAACGCCCGGGCGACGACCTGCCCCGTACCCTGACCCGATGATCCGAGTGCTGCTCGCCGACGACGAGGGGATGATCCGGTCCGCCCTGGCCGCGCTGCTCCGGCTGGAGGCGGACATCGAGGTCGTGGCCGAGTGCGCCGACGGCGCGGAGGCGGTCGCCGAGGCGGAGCGGCTGCGGCCCGACGTCTGCCTGCTGGACCTCGAGATGCCGCACCTGGACGGCGTGGAGGTGGCCCAGCGGCTGAACCGCACGCTGCCCACGCGCTGCGTGATCGTCACCCGCCATGCCCGGCCCGGCGTCCTGCGGCGCGCGCTGGCCTCGGGCGCCGTCGGCTTCCTGCCCAAGTCGCGCCCCGCCGACGAGGTCGCGGCCGTCATCCGCCGCGTCGCGGCGGGCGGCCGGTACGTGGACCCGGAGGTCGCGGCCGACGCGCTGCGCGACGAGCGGTCGCCGCTGACCGACCGCGAGCTGGACGTGCTGCGCGCCGGCCGGCACGGCGAGACCACGCGGCAGATCGCGCGCACCCTGTCGCTCGCCCCGGGCACGGTCCGCAACCACGTCTCCGCCGTGCTGGGCAAGCTCGCCGTCGACACCCGTCAGCAGGCGGTGCTGGTGGCGGAGGAGCGCGGCTGGATCTGACCCGCCTTCGCGCTCCGGCGAGGCGGGCTCACTCGTACGGCTCGCCGAGCGGCACGGTGCCCGCAGACTCCGCGACCTCGGCCGGCACGGTCCCGACCTCGACGAGCTCCTCGCGGCCGCCCCCGCCCGAGACCCCGAGCACGAGGACCGGCCCGACGCCGGGGGCGTAGAGCTTGTACTCGAGCACGTCGGGCTCGATGGTGATCGTGTCCTTGGTCAGCAGCGCGCGGTCGTAGTGCCCCGCCGGGACCTCGGCCTGCTCGTCCAGGCTGAGCACCTCGCCGTTGTCCTCGGCCTCGCCCCGGTAGAACTCCTGCCGGTACGCCATCCCGACGGCGGGATCGGCCGGCACGATCACGCCGGGAAGGGCGCCGTCGAGCCCCGCCTCGAACGAGCCCTCCGTGGTGGCGACCCGGCCGTCCTCGAACTCGGCCGTGTCCTCGCCGAGGTACCAGATCGTGCCGTCGGGGTCCTGCGCGTACCAGTCGAAGGTGTCCTCGACCACCTCGCCGCGCCGCGTCACGGTGTCCCGCACGACGCGCGCCGTGGCGCCGTCGGCGATCTCCTTGGTCTCGCTGGTGACCGTCACCACCACGCGCAGCTCCTGGCCCTCCTCGTCGGTCTCGCGGTAGACCCACTGCGTGCCGGGCACCATGGGCCAGTACTCGTTGTCGATCTCGGTGGTCAGGTCCGCCGGGTCCAGGTCGGCCGGCTCGTCCGACTGCGGCAGCCCCGCGCCCGCCGGGGCGGACCGGGACCCCATCCCGCCGTGCGGCGGGCCGCCGTCGTGCCCGCGGTCGAACATGCCGCAGCCCGCCACCAGGACGACGACGCCGGCCGCCACCGACACCGTCAGGAGCCGGCGCGCGACGCCCGCCCCTCGGTCTCCTTCCCTACGCACCCGTACCCGCATGGCGCTCCCGCCCCCTCGCGACGTACCTGCCCGCTTCCCCCCTCGACCATAGTCACACCGAGGCGCCAGCCGTGGTACTTTTTCGCTAGCCAGGCTACCTTCAAGAGTGGCGAGTGATAGCAGGAAGGGGATCCTCCGTGGTTCCTGAACCCGAGCCGACCCAGCCACCCGCTCCGTCCATGCTGGATCCCCGGGTGCTCGACCCGCAGGAGGAGATCGTGCAGCGTGCGGGCCTCGACGACCGCGACGTCGACCAGGTGGTCCGCGTGCTGGAGGGACTGCGTGACTGGCGGGAGACGGAGCGCCGGATGAGCGAGGCGTCGCGCCGCTACATGAAGCTCGGCGAGACCGACATGCGCACCCTGCGGTTCGTCATCGCGGCCCACCACCGCGGCGAGACCGCGACCCCGGGTGCGATCGCCGCGCACCTGGGCATCACGTCGGCGTCGACCACCAAGATGCTCGACCGGCTGGCCGACGCCGGCCACGTGCGCCGGCTCCCCCACCCGACGGACCGCCGCAGCCTCGCGGTCGAGGTCACCGAGGAGACCCGGCGGATCGCCCTGCGCAGCGTCGGCCGCAGCCACGCCCACCGGTTCGAGGCGGTCGCCCGGCTCAAGCCGGAGGAGCGGGAGGTGGTCCTGCGGTTCCTCGACGACCTCGCGGGCACCGGGGAGCCCGCCGAGTAGGGTGCCTCTCGCGGAACCGCCGAACGGAGCACGACTGTGACGACCCCGAACCTGCTGGGCAGCGACCTGCCGATCGTGGCGGCCCCGATGGCCGGCGGCGCGACGACGACCGCGCTGGCCGCGGCGGCCACGCGAGCCGGTGCGTTCGCCTTCCTGCCGGGCGGGTACCTCACGCCCGAACGGCTCGCGGCCGACATCGCTGCCGCACGCGCGTGGGACAGCCCGTTCGGGGTCAACCTCTTCGTCCCCGGGACGGAGAGCCTGGACCGGGCGGCGTTCGCGGCCTACGCCCGGCGGCTGGCCCCGGAGGCGGACGCCCTGGGCGTCGAGCTCTCCGCCGATCCCGTGGACGACGACGACCGGTGGCCGGACAAGCTCGCCCTGCTGCTCGACGACCCGGTGCCGGTCGTGTCGTTCACGTTCGGCCTGCCCGGTCCGGCGGACATCCGTGCCCTGCGCCGGGCGGGCACCGTGGTGCTCGCCTCGGTGACCACCGCCGACGAGGCCGCGGCCGCTCGCGACGGCGGCGTGGACGGGCTCGTGGTCCAGGGCCCGGCCGCCGGCGGGCACAGCGCCACGTGGGACCCGGCCCGGCGGGTGGCCGACGCGCCGACGGCGTCGGTGGTCCGCGCCGTCGCGGCCGCCGTCGACCTGCCGCTGGTGGCGGCGGGCGGCGTGGGCGGGCCCGAGGCCGTGCGGGAGCTGCTGACGGCCGGGGCGCAGGCCGTCGCCGTCGGCACGCTGCTGCTGCGCACCGACGAGTCCGGCGCGTCGGCGACCTACCGGGACGCGCTGGCGGCGTCCGACCGCGGAACCGTGGTGACCAGGTCGTTCACCGGCCGGCCGGCGCGCGCGGTGCGCAACGGGTTCGTCGACCGGCACGACGCCGTCGCGCCCGTGGGCTACCCGGCGATCCACCACCTCACGCGCGACCTGCGCCGCCGGGCGGCGGCCGCCGGGGACGCCGAACGGCTCCACCTGTGGGCGGGCACGGGCTACCGGCACGCGACGACGGGCCCGGCCGCCGAGGTCGTCCGGGGGCTGGCCGCAGGTCTCTGATCGCGCGGCGTTGTACAGCGGCCCGGGCTTGGCGAACGAAGAACGGCCGGACCCACCCATGCGTAGGTCCGGCCGTTTGTGGTGGGGGTGACACGTGGCGCTGCGGCCATCGAAACCGTCAGCCCGCCCGGTCCGTGGGCTCCTGACCGGAATGGCGCGCGGCCTTGAGGTCTCTCGCGGCTAGTGCAAGGCCGAGCCCGGTACCTGCAATCAGGCACACCGCCCAGACGACGAGCATTCCCTCGTCCAGAACTCGCTCGAAAGCAACGGCTATCGTGCTCGCGTGGAATAGGATCCCGAGCCACCTGCCCGCAGGCTTGCCCCAACCCCAGAAGCGCCCGCTCAAGGCGCTCCCGATGATGCCAAAGGCGCCGAAGAACGCAACCATGCAGAGCACGATCTGCACTGCCACTCCGTGCCACCGCCTCACCAGTAGTAATTGACGCAGGCTGACCAAGAGCGGGCGCGAATCGGACCTGGTGGGGAACACGGTGGGGAGCGAACTACTCCCCCACCGTGTTCTCGCTGGTCGGGGTGACAGGATTTGAACCTGCGACCCTCTGCTCCCAAAGCAGATGCGCTACCAAGCTGCGCTACACCCCGTGGGTCCGCGACGGCCCGAAGTCTCCCGGGCCGGACCGGGAGACTCCCGGTAGGACGTGCCCGAGTGTATCCGATCGGCGCCTCCGACGGCCGGGTGTTTCGGGGCCGCAAGCAGCGAAGTAATCCTTTGAAGTTCCCCCGGCGCGCCTGCCATCGTCGATACGACACCACACGTATCGGGAGGGACCGAGCATGCTCCGGCAGCGGACGACGTCGCTCACCCTCCCACGGGTGCTCGGGCTCGCGCTCCTGGTCGCCGCCGCACTCCCGGTCGGCCTCGCGGCCTGCGCCGGGAACGGCGCCGTCCCGCCGCCGGAGGTCACGCCGCGCTCGCTCGTCGTCGAGAGTTTTCCCGCCGAAGCGGCCGAGGAGTCGCCACCGGGGCCGCCGATCGAGGGCATGACCAACGCGATCGTCGACGCCACGGTCCGGCCCGCGCGCCTCACGGTGACGATGTGGGGCACCCCCGGCTGCATGCCGTACCCGGTGTCGGTCACCTGGTACGACCCCTGGACGGTGCACGTCACCACCGCGCCCAGCGACGAGACCAGGTGCGCGCCGGACCACCTGGCGGTGAGCCAGGTCGTGGTGCTGCCGGTCGACCACCCCGCCGACGAGGTGCGGACCGTCCGGGTCGACGACGCGTCGGTCGCCTTCGCCTTCCGGCAGTAGCCGCTCCCACCGACTGCGCGAGACCTACCCCTCGCGCAGCGCGGGGCGCCCCTCCGTCCAGACGATCTCGGCGCCCGCCAGCAGGTTGGTACGCCCTCCGGTGTCGTTGCCCTGGAAGGTCGCGCCAGGCGTCGCCGCCGATTCCGCTGTCGAGCGCCGCCTCCGCCACCCCCACGAGCTGCCTTGGCTCTCCTGAGGCCCGGCATCCCGGACCATCCCGGGTCCGAGCGGGATCTACAGCACTGGAATCCGGAGACAAGGCCGTCGAGACGCGGCCTGCCCCAACTCAGCCCTGGGGGCACCTCCTCTTTGAGACCCGACTTTCTCCGCTTTGCGGGCCTCGAAAAGTGAGAAACCCCGGGCCTCGAAGAAGAGGAGACGGCCGCAGCGACGCCGGCGGGCCCACAAACTGGGGTGCGGCAGGCCGCGCGACGCCGGCAGCGGCGGCGACAGCGACGACCGTCGAGACGCCGCCCTACCCGTCACCCAGCGTCGACGCCCGCGCCACCAGCCGCGGCGTCAGCCGCTCCACGCCGCATGCCGGCTCGCCCTCGATCGCCGCGATCAGCAGCTCCGCCGCGCGCTGGCCCAGGCGTTCGAGCTGCATGTCCACGGTGGTCAGCGGCGGGCGGCTGGCCAGCGACATGACCTCCCAGTCGTCGTACCCGGTCACCGCGACATCGGCGGGCACCCGCACGCCGAGCTCCCGCAGCCGGTCGCACCCACCCCGGGCGAGCTGGTCGGAGGCGAACACGATCCCGTCCACGGGCAGCCCGGAACCCACGGCACCACCCAGGACCAGGTCGACGGCGCGCCGTCCCCACTGCTCCGACCAGTCGCCGTACAGCGGCGTGCCCACCAGCTCCAGGCCGCGCGCCGCCAGCTCCGTCGCGAGCGTCTCGTACCGCACCAGGGACGCCGCCTGCTCGGCGCGCCCGCCCACGTAGGCGATCCGACGGCGCCCGAGCCCGGCCAGGTGCTCGACGAGGAGCCGCATCCCGGCGGCGTCGTCGGGCACCACCGAGGCGTCGTCGGGGTCGGACGACGGCGCGAACGCGTAGACCACCGGCATCGGCACCCGGATGGGCTCGCGGGGCTCGGTGGTGCGGCCGGTCACGATGATCCCGTCGACCCGCCGGGCCACGAGCGCGCGCACGTGGTGCTGCTCGCGTACCGGGTCGTGGCGGGCCGTCGCCAGCAGCGCCGACAGCTCCCCGCCCACCAGCGCGTTCTCCGCGCCGAGCACCACCGGCAGCGAGAACCGGCCCGCGGAGTCGGTGCTCAGCAGACCCACGGTGAAGCTGCGCCGGGCCGAGAGCGAGCGTGCGGTCGCGTCGGGCACGAAGCCGAGCCGCTCGGCCGCCTCCCGCACGCGCGCGCGGGTGCTCTCCCGCAGCGAGCCGGTGTCGTTCAGCGCCTTCGACACCGTGCTCGGCGAGACGCCCGCGAGCGCGGCCACGTCCGTGATCCGTACGACCGCTCCCCGGTCCATCCGCACCGCCCCTTCTCCGACAGGTTTCCTTCCGGGTTTTCCGCCACATCGGCGGGGCAAACGCGGAACGCAGCGCCATCGTACCTCCCACCCCAGTTCAGAGCCCAGTTTGCAGCAAGTTTCGCCCAGACCTTTGACGCTGGTGGTGCGGGTCCCTACGATCAGGAAATCGGATTCCTAGTTTCCGTCCCGGAGGAGAGCATCGATGACGACACCGACGCCCAGCGGTACGACGAGCGGCCCGGCCGCCCCCACGAGCGACGCCCGGGTGCTGCTCCGCCCCCTCGCCCCCGGACACGTCACCGTGGACGGCGGGCTGTGGCGCCGCACCGCCGACGTCAACCGTGCCGCCGCCATCCCCGGCGGGCTCGAACAGCTCGCCAAGGCCGGCAACCTGCGCAACCTGGAGATCGCCGCGGGCGTGGCGGACGGCGAGGCGATCGGCCCGATCTTCGCCGACTCCGACGTGCACAAGTGGCTCGAGGCCGCCGCCTGGGAGTACGCCCGCGAACCCGACGAGCAGCTCCTGGCCGACCAGCTCCACGTCACGAGCCTGCTCGCGGCCGCCCAGGCCGACGACGGCTACCTCGACTCCGTGCCCGCCCTGCGGAACGTGCCGCGCTACAGCGACCTGCCGTGGAGCCACGAGCTGTACTGCGCGGGGCACCTGTTCCAGGCCGCCGTCGCCCAGGTGCGCGGCACCGGCCACCGGGAGCTGCTCGACGTCGCCATCAGGCTCGCCGACCACCTCGTGGCCACGTTCGGCGACGGGCCGGGCCAGCTCCGCGAGGTCGACGGCCACCCCGTGATCGAGATGGCCCTGGTCGAGCTCTACCGCGAGACCGGCACGCGCGCCTACCTGGACCTGGCGAGCTGGTTCGTCGAGGCCCGCGGCACCGGCATCATCGAGGCGCACGGCAAGCGGCCCACCTACTTCTCCGACCGGGTGAAGGTCCGCGAGGCCACCACGGTGGAGGGCCACGCCGTCCGCGCCGTCTACCTGGGGGCCGGCGCGGCCGACGTCGCGGTCGAGACCGGCGACGCCGAGCTGCTCGCCGCCCTCGACACCCAGTACCGCGCCATGGAGCGCGGCAAGCAGTACCTGACCGGCGGCCTCGGGGCGCGCTGGGAGGGCGAGTCGTTCGGCGACCCGTACGAGCTGCCGACCGACCGCGGGTACGCCGAGACGTGCGCGGCGATCGGCGGCGTGCAGTGGGCGTGGCGCATGCTGCTCGCCACCGGCGAGGCCCGCTACGCCGACCAGATCGAGCGCATGCTGCTCAACGGGTTCCTCGCCGGGGTCTCCCTGAGCGGCACCGAGTACTTCTACGTGAACCCGTTGCAGCTGCGCAGCGACGCGCACGCCGAGGACGACCGAGGCCCCGCGCACGGCCGCCGCGGCTGGTTCGACTGCGCGTGCTGCCCGCCCAACATCATGCGCACCGTCTCCAGCCTCACCGGCTACCTCGCGACGGCGGACGGGCCGGGCCTCCAGCTCCACCAGTACGCGCCGGGCACCGTCACCGCCCCGCTCGACGGCGGCACGCTGCGCCTGCGCGTCGAGACCCGCTACCCGGACGAGGGCAGCATCGCGCTGCACGTCGAGGAGGCGCCCGACGGCGAGGTGTCCCTCGCCCTGCGCGTCCCCGCCTGGGCCGACGGCGCCACCCTCGACGGCGCACCCGTGACCGCGGGCACCTACGCCCGCGTGACCCGCCGGTTCGCCGCGGGCGACACCGTGCTGCTCGATCTGCCGATGGCGCCCCGGCTCACCACGGCCGACCCGCGAGTGGACGCCGTGCGCGGCAGCGTCGCCATCGAGCGCGGACCTCTGGTCTACGCCCTGGAGCAGCCCGACCAGGAGCCCGGCGCCGTGGTCGACGACCTGCGCATCGACGTCTCCGGCGCGCTGTCCGACGAGTTCCGCCCGGAGCTCCTGGGTGGCGTCACCATCGTGCGAGCGCGCGGCGCCGTCGTCCCCGGGCCCGACGCCGACGCGACGTCGCCGTACGGACCGGCCACCGCGCCGTCGGCGGCGTCGGAACCCGTGCGCGACGTGACCCTGACCGCCATCCCCTACTACGCGTGGGCCAACCGCGGCCCGCAGCCCATGCGGGTCTGGGTCCCGACCCGCTGACCCCACGTCCCAGGGGGCCGGGCCGGTCCCGGCCCCCTGGGCAAGCACGATCCCAGCACGTCTCACCCTGCGTAACGACGCGTAAGGAAGGAGAGCGATGGAGCTCACCAGACGCCAGCTGCTCACCCTCGCGGGCTCGGCCACGGTCGCCGCCGCGCTGGCCGGCTGCGGCGGCACCCTGCGGCCGCCGGACGTCGAGGCCGCCGGCTTCGGCGAGAACGCGACAGGCACGCTCAACCTGTGGTGCCGGTCCGACACGGTCAACGGCACCCAGGCCGTCGTCGACGCGTTCCACCAGGCCCAGGACCGGATCCGCGTGCAGGTCACGCCCATCCAGAACGGGCAGTACGTGACCAAGCTCGCCACGGCGATCCGTGGCGGGCGGGTGCCCGACGTCATCGACATCGACGACATCTACTCGACCCTGTTCGCCTACCGCGGCGCGTTCACCGACCTCACCCCGCTCATCGAGGACCTGGGCATCGGCGACGCGCTGAGCCCGGGTCACCTCGCTCTGAGCACCAAGGACGGCAGGCACTACGGCCTGCCGTTCATCGGGGACTTCTCGGTGCTGTTCTGCAACACCGAGCTGTTCGAGCGCGCGGGCCTGTCCGTCGAGGAGCACACGCGGGACTTCACGGGCATCCTGGAGGCGGCCCGCGCGATCACCGCCCTGGACGACGACGTCTATGGCTGGTCGTTCCCCGGCAACGCGTCGGGCGCGCTCGGCTTCACGGTGCAGCCGCACGTCTGGGCCACCGACCGCGACCTCATCGCCGGCGACGTCGGCGACCAGCGCGGCGACGTCGTCGGCAACGGCGCGCTGCGCCGCACGCTGGAGCTCGAACGCACGCTGTGGGCGGAGCAGCTCGTGCCGCCGGGCAGCTTCTCCGACGACGCCTCGCGCTGGTCGGCCGACTACACCGCCGGCCGCCTGGGGATGTTCCCCGCGGGGTTCGGCGTGGTGGTGCCCAACGCCGACCAGGCGCTCCTGGACCGCACCGAGGTGGTGCTGCTGCCCGGACCCGACGGCGGCCGCGCCTTCTTCGACGGCGGGGACAACCTCTGCATGCTCAACGGCGCGCGGAACCCCTCCGCCGCCTGGGAGTTCATGAGGTTCGCCGTGGCCGTGGAGCAGCAGACCCGGATGCCGGAGGGCTTCTACTCCCCCGTGCGGTCCGACGTCGTCACGCCTCAGTTCGCGCGGGAGAACCCGTTCGTGCTGCCGCCGCTGGAGTCGCTCGACCGGGGCTACGCGCCCACCACGCTCGCCTACAACCTGATCTACAACCAGCAGGACGGACCGTGGTTGCGCATGTTCCGCTCTGCCGTCTTCGACGGGGAGGTCGATGCCGCCATGCAGGAGGCCCAGACCACGTACGACCGCATCCTGCGGCAGGCGCAGGCATGAGCGCCCGCAGGTACGGGACCCTCACGCACCCGCACCGCACGGGGCTCGCGCTCGTCACGCCGGCGGTCGCGCTGGTGGTGGTGTTCGTGTTCGTGCCGCTGGTCGTGGCGGTCTACATCTCGCTGACCAACTTCCCGCTCATCGGGCCGTACCGGTTCATCGGGCTCGACAACTACGCCTCGGTGCTCACGGACCCGACGTTCTGGAGCGCGCTGGGCTACACGCTGCTCTACACGGCGATCGTCACGCTGCCGATCCTGCTGCTCGGGTACGGGCTGGCCGTGCTGGTGCGGTCCAACCGGCGGGGCGCCACGCTGCTGCGCACCATCTTCTTCGTGCCGTTCGTCATCGGCCTGACGACGCTCAGCTTCCTCATGCTGCTGGAGGCGCAGCCGAACAGCGGGCTGGTCAACGTGGCGCTGCGCTTCCTCGGGATCACGGACGGGACGACGGCGTGGCTCGTCGACAGCCCGCTCGCCACCGGGCTGCTGTGCGTCATGGTGATCTGGGGCGTGTCGGGGCTGACGATGGTGCTCCTCATGTCGGGCATGCAGGGCATCCCGCGCGAGGTCTACGAGTCGGCGGAGATCGACGGCGCCTCGTGGTGGCAGCGCGAGCTGCAGATCACCGTGCCGATGCTGCGCCGGACCATCGCGATGACCGTGATCCTGTCGGTCATCGGCTCGTTCCTGGCGTTCACGCAGTTCTACATCCTGACCCAGGGCGGGCCGGGATCCGAGACCACGACGATCGTCATGGCCATCTACCGGCGGGCGTTCGTGCAGCTCCAGCTCGGCGCGGCGACGGCGATGTCGCTCGTGCTGGTCGTCATCACCGGTCTGGTCACCGCGGCCCAGTTCTGGCTGCTGCGGGAGAGGAGCTGACATGGCTACCGTCACCGAGTCCCCGGCGCCGCGGCGCGCTGCCGCCGCCGTCCGCCGTCCTTCTGGTTCCGGCGCTCCCGGGCCGGGCTCCCGCCCGTCCGGGCCCGAGCGGGACACCCGGGTCAAGCGGACGCTCTACGTCGTGGGCGGCACGCTGGCCGCGCTGGTCTTCCTGGTGCCGCTCGTGGTCGCGTTCGTGCGGGCCGGTCAGCCGGGCGACGTGATCGTCGCCGCCCCCGACGACCGGTTCTTCGACCTGTCCTGGGTCAACTTCCAGGCCGTGATCGACCAGCCGGAGGTCTGGCGCGGCATCCTCAACTCGGCGATCGTGTCCGTCTCGACGGCGGTGCTCACGGCGGTGCTCGCCACCCTCGCCGGGTACGGGTTCGCGCGGTTCCCCTTCCGGGGCCGCACGGTGCTGTTCGGGCTGGTGCTGGTCACGCTGATGATCCCGTTCCAGGCGATCCTCACCCCGCTCTACCTGCAGATGAACGTCATGGGGCTCACGGACAGCCTGCTCGGGCTCGTGCTGTTCTACACGACGGTGAACCTGCCGTTCGGCATCTTCGTCATGCGCAACACGTTCGCCGCCGTCCCGGCGGAGCTCGAGGACTCCGCCCACGTGGACGGCGCGGGGACCCTCCGGATCCTCGTGTCGGTGCTGCGGCCGCTGGTCGTGCCCGGGACGGCGACTGCGGCGCTGTACGCGTTCCTCGCGTCGTGGACGGAGTTCCTCGGGGCGCTGACGTTCCTGACCGACTCGAGCCTCTACACGCTGCCCGTCTCGCTGGTGAACCTGCAGCAGGGGGCGTACGGGCAGGTCAACTTCGGTCTGCTGGCGGCAGGGTCGGTCATCGCGATGATCCCGTGCGTCATCTTGTACGTGGCGCTCCAGCGGTACTACGTGGCCGGGCTGGCGTCGGGGTCGGTGAAGGGCTGACCAGCTCTGGGGTGCGGGGCTCTGGGATGCGCGGCGGCGCGGTCCGGCGTCGCGCACCCCACAGCACTCCGGCGATCACGAGCGCCGCGCCCACCGCCGTCCACATCCCGATCGCCTCGCCGAGCATCAGCGCCGACGCCGTCAGGCCCACCACGGGCACCAGCATGGAGAACGGCGCGACGACGCCGGCGGGATGCCGGGCCATGAGCCAGGTCCAGATGCCGGAGCCGGCCAGCGTGCCGATCAGCACCGTGTAGGCGAGGCCCAGGAGTGCGGGGAGCATCTGGGGACCCGGGACGAACGCCTTGCTGATGGCCTCCGGCCCCTCGATGACCAGCGACAGCGCCAGCATCGGGATCGGCGGCACCACGGACATCCACAGGGTCAGGTGCAGCGGGTTGGGCGCCTTGGCGCGGGCGCTGGACACGTTGCCGATCGCCCATCCGAAGCCGCCGGCCAGCACCAGCAGGAACGGCCCGAACGCCGCGGCCGCCGCCTGGGACCAGCCCACGACGGCGAGCCCGAGGGTCGCGACGGAGAGGCCCACGACCTGCCGCGCGGACACCCGGTCCCGGAACGCCACCGCGCCCAGCAGCACCGTGAACGGCGCCGACGACTGCAGCACCAGCGACGCGAGGCCCGTCGGCATGCCCACGGCCATGCCCCAGTAGAGGAACAGGAACTGGAGGGTGCCGAACCCGATCCCGTAGCCCAGCAGCCACCGCACCGGCACCTTCGGGCGCGGCACCAGCAGGATCGTGGGGACGGCGATGACCGCGAACCGCAGCGCCGCGAGCAGGAACGGCGGGAACTGTTCCAGCGACGCGTGGATCGCGATGAAGTTGAGTCCCCACATCACCGCGACGGACACGGCGAGCAGGCGGTGGGAGATCGGCATGACCCGAGCCTCGCGCTCGTGGTCCTGAAGGACAAGCGAAATGTTCTACGCATCCTTGTAGGCTGGCTACATGAATGACCTGTCGCGCGTGGATCCGCGTCACCTCGATCTGCTGCGCGAGCTCGCCGACCGCGGAACGGTCACGGCCGTGGCCCAGGCGACCCACCGGACGCCGTCGGCCGTGTCGCAGCAGCTCCGCACCGCACAACGCGAGCTGAAGGGCGTCCCGCTCGTCGAGCCGCACGGCCGGGGCCTCCGCCTCACGGAGGCGGGCCGCCTCCTGGCCGACGGCGGTCGTGAGCTCTCCCGGACCGTCGCCCAGGTGCAGGCGCGGTGGGACGAGTTCATGGGTTCGGCGTCGGGCACGGTGCGCGTGGCGACGCTGCCGAGCGCGGCGACGGTGCTGCTGCCGGGTGTGCTGGAGCGGCTCGCCTCGACGGGGGTGAAGCTGGAGTGCACCGACCTGGACATCGCCGAGTCGGAGTACTCCGGGATGGTCGCGGACCACGACATCGTCATCGGCCACAGCTTCACCGGGCCCGTGCCGGACGGCGCCTCGCACCTGGTGACCGAGCCTCTCCTGCGCGAGCCGCTGGACATCGCGCTGCGGGCGGGCCATCCGCTTGCCGCGAAGTCGCAGGTCACCGCGCGGGATCTGGTCGCGTACGAGTGGTACGGCGTGCCGCTCGGGTATCCCTTCGACGGGCTGCGCATCGCCGTCGAGACGACGGCGGGCCGGCCCGTCCGGGTGGCGCAGCGGCTGCGGGACAACCGGCTCATCGAGGCGCTCGTGGCGGCGAGCGACCGGGTGGCGGTGCTGCCTCGGTACTCGACGGCGCCTGGTGCTGGGCTGATGCTGCGACCGGTGCACGGGATGGACGCGGCCCGGTGGATCGTGGCGATCCTGCGGCCCGATCATGCGGAGCGGCTGGCCGTGCGGACGGCACTGGAGGCGTTCCGGGCAGTCGGGCTTGAGGTGGTGGGGTGATGGTGTGGGATGCTGCGTCGATGTCAGCGATGTCAGCACATGAGGTCATGGAGCGGCTCGCGGAGGTCATCGACGGGCACCGGTGGGACGACCTGCCGACCCTGCTCGATCCGGCCTTCGCCTGCCATTACGTGCACACGGGCGAGACCTACGACGCCGACGCGTGGGTGCGGCTCAACGCGGAGTACCCGGGCTTCCAGAATCTCCGGCTCGAGGACTGCGTGGCGGAGGGCGAGCGTGCGGTCGGCCGTGCGCACGTGACGGGTGTGGCCGACGGCGTGGTGCAGCACTTCGAGGTGGCGACGTTCATCACCGTGCGGGACGGCCTCATCGTGGAGATGACGGAGGTTTGGACCGACGTCGGCCAGGAGGCGCCGGAGGGGACGCGGCCTTCCTGAGGCGGCTCGCGAGCCGGCCGCGACGTGCGCCACACCGGGGCGCCGCCACGCGGGCGGAGCCGCTGGCAGGGCGTGAGGTTTGCTAAGGTAACGCCCGCACCGTGCTTCGAGCGCGGGCTTGCGGGCGTAGCTCAATGGTAGAGCCTTAGTCTTCCAAACTAATTACGCGGGTTCGATTCCCGTCGCCCGCTCAGAGTGCGGAAGCCCAGGTCAGAGACTGTTTCTGACCTGGGCTTCGTGCATTCTGGAGGGCTGGAAGCGGTGTTGGCTGGCCCTAAATGGCCCTAAGTCGCTCGCAGCAGGGCCACGAGCCGGAGTCCCCGTGCCCGCTTCACCCGATCCACAGGGCACTCCCTCCAGGGAGCCGCGCACACCTCGAAGCATGACCAAGCGTCCCCGCCGCAGCACCCGTCGCGCCCACCGCAACCATCCGGCGGCACAGATCGAGCCGCTGGCAAGCCAGGTACACCTGGTCCGACGGCGTGCGTCGTCCGACCGGCACGTTCGAGTCCGATGTGGAACACCTGGGCTGAACGGGAGTGGGGCAACTACCACTGCCCTGTACTCCTCCGTCGGGCAAGGCAACAGGAAGCACTTGGCGGGGGCAGACCTACCTATAATTCACCGCTATCGAACGAGAGCCGAAGATGAATACTCAGGCTTTGCCGACGTGCGCCGTTGACGATCCTGGTCTCGGCAGCCCGGGCCGCCGAGACGGTCGGAATACCGCGCTAACGACTTCTCGAACTATACCGGCTGCGGTTAGCACACCAGCAACCGGTTGGAGCCGAGCGAACTGAACAGGCACCAGAAAACCGGCCTCTAATGGCGAACACGGCGACCCGCATGCCGGCCACTGCCCGGGACATCCGCTGGCACCGAGAGTCACCAGAGCTGCCGGGAAAAGTTGCTTTACTGGATGCCCCGCTTCTTTACGCCCAAGGGACCAGCGTGCCGCACCGATGAAGGACCGGTCGCGTTCGAAGTTCCTCTGGTCGGCTGATTTCCGCTCCCATTGAATCTTGGCCTTGTGACTAGGTCGCCGTTGATCCGCAGGAGCCACGAGCCCCACAGAGACCGGCACCATGCACCCCTTCCCCCAGGCACGTGGCATCGAGGGCGACGAAGGATACGCTCATGCCACAGCCTAGACAACGGCTGTCACAACACAAACTTCCATTCCTCTCGCTCAACTACATTCCTTACCGGCTCAGGAGAGTATGCGCGCATAACGATATCAATGCACGTTTCGATCACCTCAGACTGCAAATGCGCACCGTCTTGCAGGAGCATTGCCGCAGTCTCTGCCGAAAGTTTGTCGCGAAACACAGCGGTAGGTTCGACGTTCCGATCAGAGGCGCCGCGGGGCCGTGAATTCACTAGATCGAGCCAATCACGGACCCTTTGGACGTCGTCCCATTCCACGTCGGCACGGACCTTGTGATACCAATCCTCTACAGCATGCCACTCCGCCAACCGTTCACTTGAAGATGGATCGAGGCGCAGAAATTCACCAGGGTCCACTCCGAGACAGCCGCCAACCAGAACCGCAGCATCCCCACAAAAGACATGAGCAGGTGCAATGTCGGCCGCTTCCATGTTCCCCTCGCGGAACCGATGCATATCGCCCCAGAACTGATCAAATTCAGCCGCGGAAAGGTCCTTAACCACCGCATCCACGTCGTCCGCAAGTTCAATAAGTATCTCAATCTTGCCCGCAGTAAGGGCTAAAAGCAAAGCGAAACGGCGCCGGAGTGGATCGTCCGCAAAGCGGAATTCTGATCTCCACCATTCTATTTCGGGTCCTTCATCCGAGAAACCGTCGCGTGCGACCGCGGCGAGTTCTAATCCTGGCTTGCCGAGTTCCGTATCAAACCATTCGAACCTAGCCAAGTCACGTGCACACTGAATAGCGGTCAAGTAGGGTAGCCAGCGGCCCGGAAACGCCTCCGAAATCGCCGCCGCGCCAATCACCATCCAGCGTTCGCGAGGAAGCTCATCAGCGTCTACCCATCGGCGAGCTACTGCCCGCGCAAATGCGTTTAGCACGGAGTCACCACTGTCAACATCATCGGGCGTAACCCAATCGGAAATCTTGGAGACTACGGCCTGGGACAGCGTTCGGTAGCGATACCCTTCCGTCCACCCAGCAACAGTTTCAAAGAACTCAAGCCATGAATCCGGTCGATACTTGACAACACCGACCCCGTTGTCCAGTATTTCATTGACGTATAGTTCCAACAGATCGGCCGGGAGCCCGAGGTCACCAGACCGAACTCTCATCATCCAGCCGACACGGCGACTGAGTTCTTCTTCGCCGGGACTGTCAGAACTAACTAATTCGATCACGCTCTCAAGAACCTCGGGATCATCTGGCATCCCAACCAGAGAGAGCAGCCACAGCCAATCCGTGCGGTCCCGACCGCGGCTGCTCTCAGCGCGCTCTATTAGCACCTTCAAGACGCCTGGATGCCCGATCCTACGCAAGATATTTGCAAGCGGCCAGAAATGTATCGGGCTCGGAGCGTCGTCGATCAGTGCAACAAGAGAAGCACCCACCACCTCACCCGCAACGTCGGAGAACATGTGCGCCGGCCCCGCGTAGACTCCGGTCCGGTGCGCTAGGTGCGCTCCAATCCAATCGTAGGCGAGCGCGGCGACTTCTTCCTGGTAGCTGCGTCTATTCCTAAATATGCGATCAGCAAGGACCATCTGCCCGACCGCCCTAGCTTGGATTCTGGCCGCAGGGCTGCCTTCGACAAGCAGGTCCTTGAGACCAAACGAGATCCCCGCTAGTTCTCCCGGTTCATACATCCCCACAAGGAATCGGGCGACGTTAAGCCACCGCGGGTTAGCAGTAACCGTGACGAATCGGCGAACCAGATCACCGCTTGGTTCCGGATCCCAGGATTCCCTCACCGGCTTCGTACGATGGAGATGCCTTGCGCATAAGAACTCCTGCAATGGCAGCACTTCGAATTCATACCGCTCCTGCAGGCGTGCAACCAATACGTACATGCGCTCACTGCCAGTAAAAATCACAGGCACCAACTCACCTGGCTCGTTGCGCTCTGCAAGAAATAATGCAGCCTTCTCTTGCAGGTCGGACAGGGTAAGACTACCGTTATCTAGTTCGACCTCGGCTGCAAGTTGCATATCCCATGCCAACCCGCTGAGAAAGTCCACAAGGATATCTCGGTGCTCGGCCACGACTTTCGATTTGTTACCCTCTCGAACCATTACTTGTTCTAGATACTTCTCATAGAGGTCAGTGCGGCCATCCGGCAGCATCGTCCCGTTCATGTCAATGAGACTGAGAATAATTGTCAATTGCATAGGGCTACGAACGAGGTCTTTTATGTGCGGCTGCTCGAGTTTCTCATCGAGAAGAAGGGTGAATTCTCTGCGGCCATCACCGAACTTCTTCCTAGCATCCATCCAGCGCTTCGCAAGTTGGTCAATGTGCACAGCGCTTAGTGGCTGGAGTTCAAGCGTAAGAAACTCATGCTGAGTAAAGTCTGCGGTTGCACCAAAAATTGATGGGCGGGAAGTGGCAACCACCTGAATATCGCCATTCTCGGGGCAACGAGCAAGGCCTTCGGCAATCGCGTCCACTACTTGCTGACGGCTTTTTAGGTCTGCCACCTCGTCGAGTCCATCGAGGAACAGGAGCACAGGCAGTGAGCGCAGCATCCATGAGACATCATCGGTGCTGAATGAATTGCCACCCGTCGAGTGTTCGACGAATTTCGCTAGGAATGTCTCCATACTGCGCACCGAAGCCGGCGGCGTGCCAAACAACGTCCCATCCGCGAGAAAAGCGCCCATCTGAGTCAGGTCGACTCGGACAGGGAGGCGAAGCCCACTATGCCCGCTCGGCGGAAGAGGGGAAGCTCCAGATGCCGCAAACGTTTTGAGCCAGCCGGTTCGGTGCTCCTGACAGACATACTGTGCGAGCGTGGACTTGCCTTGGCCTGGCGCACCATGAAGCAGAATGCGGGTCACACCCGCCTGCACCTCCGGGAACATCAGCAAGGCGCCTGCATCTACCACTACTGGGGGTTTCTGCGCCTTGCTGAATCCATCACGGATCGCCACACGATCGTGCGCCCGTGCAACCTCAGTGTCTGCGAGTGCAGTGACAGCTTTGCGGAGACAGTAACCTCGCCGATCATTCTCTGAGTCCAAAATTTCCCGCGGTATGCCCAATGGAATGTCCACGAATATGGACCCTAGATCACTGTCGAGTTGCACATCCTGGACTTGCTGTAGTTTGACTTTCCGGTCCTGTTGCTGCTGATGTTGCACGAACCGCCGCAAGGTGTCTATCCGACGATTAGCCTCTGCGTCAAATATTCCGGATATTAGGGCACTAAGACCATCTGTAAACTTGAGCATCGCAGGATACTGCAATGCTAGAGCGGTCATCGTTTCCAAGCGTCTGCTAACGTCATCACGCCACAGGACTTCCGTCGGCACAGTTATGTGGTCATCGATCCATGTCTTCACCCGATCCACTGAGCCGCGGTCCAAATGCGCCGTGCCACGAGCATTGGTCACCATGATGTACTGCTTCGCGCCCCTCGAGATCAGATTCTCGATCTTCGGCAGTTCGCCCTCGAGCGCTGTGATCATCCAATCTGCGCTCGACTCCTCATCGCGCCTCTTGAACTTCACTTGAAGGACAGTGCTGCTCGACGACGAGTAGCCGTCCCTGCCGCCATCAGGCTGCCCAATTGGATAGCACTGAAGGTCGGGGTAGCGGTGCAGCATCATGGACTGCGCTAGGTACTGAAACTGATCTGGCGTCAAGTTCTCGTACAAGTAGTCCACGGGTGGCCCATCCTTCGTCGCCGGCACTCTCGCGCGATATAGGGCTAGACGGTAGGTGTGGCGCGGCTCTGTGTCATCCCCCATGCGTAGTTCACCTGCAAGATCACCCGCAGTGCACCCCTCAGGACGACGCTCCGGGACCGACTTCCTCAATGCATTTTGCTCGATTCGGCCCGTTCGGCTGAAGGCGGTTCCGGCCCTGGACTGATGGAATGGTCGATAGCTGGGCGTGCCACTACAACCCGCGGGCCGGGGGCACCTCGGTTCACGGTCCGCGCGTCCTCGCTGGCGTGCCGCTCGCTACCGGCCTTGCGGGTTGGCCACCATCCAGTCGCGCACAGCGAGGTCTGTCGCTCCGTAGCCCCACCCCAGAGTGTTCCCACCGATGGTGTGCCAGCCCGGGACGCCGAACGGGTCGTCGTGGGGGAAGTGGCCGGCGGCCTCGCCCCGCCGCTCGAACAGCTCGAAGACAGCCGCGCCGGTCGTCTGCAACCACTGGAAGATCGCATGCCGGACGGCATCGGACGGGTCCTTCGCGACTCCCGTCACGCAGTCCACGATCGCGGTCTCCTTGCGTCGGTCGACGTTCAGGATGAACTCCAGGTCCAGGTGCGACGGTGTCCCGGAGTCATCAGGCCGGATCGCGACGGCCGTCGAACCCGGGCCGCGAACGAAACCGGGCTCGGTGACCGTCCAGTCACCCTCCCGGGCCTCGCGGAGCGCCATGGCAAGCAGCTCGGTCTTGGCTGCTAGCGAGATCTCTGGATCAGTGGTCACGGCCGGAACGGTAGCGAGTCCGCACGTCGCCGAGCCAGTCGGCCCGGCAACCCTTGACACGCTCCCCCACCTCCCAACACCATGGTCAAACTGGGAGCGCTTCCACAATATTCCAGTTCTGTGCACGTCCCATGCAGCACCGCGACGAACACGCAATGACGCGTTCGCAGAGACCTTGGGAGAACCCTCATGAAACGACTGCGCCGGCTCCTGGCCGCGCTCACCGCGTGCGCGCTCGGCACCGCCCTGTTCGGCGGCACCGCCCTCCTCTACGGAGGCGCCACCCCAGCCTGGGCAGCCAACGACGTCCTCGGCCCCGGCACCAAGCTCTACGACAACCCCCAGAGCTCCACGAAGGAGGCGGCGCACGCCCTGCGCGGGCAAGCGAAGCGGGACGCGCTCCTGCTCAGCACGATCCCCAGCTCCACCTGGTTCACGGACGGCAGCCCCGCCGAGGTAAGGAAGGACGTCCACAAGCTGGTCAAGCGCACCGGCACCAAGGTCCCCGTGCTGGTCGCGTACAACATCCCGTTCCGCGACTGTGCGCTCTACTCGGCCGGCGGCGCCCGCGATGTCGAGGAGTACAAGGCGTGGATCGACGGCTTCGCTTCCGGTATCGGCCGCGAGGAGGTCGCCGTCGTCCTCGAACCGGACGGGCTCGGCGTCATCCCCTGGTACACGACGCTGGACGGGCAGCTCGAGAACTGCCGGCCGCCGGAGTACGACCCCGAGACCAGCGGCAGGGACGCCGCGGCGGAGCGCTTCGAGATGCTCAACTACGCGGTCGACCGCCTGCAGGAGCTGCCGAACGCCGTCGTGTACCTGGACGGCACGGGCGCGTCCTGGCTCAACGTCGGTGAGTCCGCCGACCGGCTCGTCAAGGCCGGCGTCGAGCGCGCGGACGGGTTCTTCCTGAACGTGTCCAACTACGAGTTCACCGAGAACAGCGTCGCCTACGGCACCTGGATCTCCCAGTGCATCGCCTACGTCACGCAGGTCTCGCCCGGCGACTACGCCAGTTGCGGCAACCAGTACTGGAGCGGCGGCCCGGCGAACGACTGGACCGGCGTGACCCTGTCCAACCAGGGCGTCTGGAGCCCGACGGCGGCAGACCCGGCCCTGAACACCGCGGGCATCGACTCGCGCTACGAGCTGGTGCTGGGCGACGTCGAGCCCACCACGCACTTCGTCGTCGACACCAGCCGCAACGGCCGGGGCGCCTGGGCCGCGCCCGCGGGGGTCTATCCCGACGCCGAGACGTGGTGCAACCCGCCCGACCGCGGACTGGGCCTGCGGCCCACGACCGACACCGGCAACGAGCTCGTCGACGCCCTGCTGTGGATCAAGATTCCCGGCGAGTCCGACGGCGAGTGCTTCCGCGGCCTCGGCGGACCGGAGGACCCCGAGCGCGGCATGGTCGACCCGCCCGCCGGCCAGTGGTTCCCCGAGCAGGCACGAGAGCTCATCGAGCTCGCCCAGCCGCCGCTCGGCGCCCACCGCTGACGGCGTCCGCGACCGACGGCGTCCGCCACCGACGGCACCCCGGCCACCACCAGCCAGGCACCACCCACCACGAGTACCAACGGAGGCACGCATGCGATCAACGACGACACAGCACCGCTCCCCCTCCCGCCGCCGGCTCCTGGGCCTGGCCCCGGCCCTGGCCCTCGGCCTGCTGCTCGGCCTCTCGGCGACACCGGGTCTGACACCCCCTGCCGCCGCGGTCGGCGGCAGCTTCACCGACAACCTCGACACCTACAACACCGGGCGCTGGCACAAGGCCGACGGGTGGACCAACGGCGGCATGTTCAACGCGGGCTGGCGGGCCGACCACGTCTGGCACAACGGCGGCGTCCTGGGCCTGAACCTGGACAACGCCTCCTGCCCGGGCGGCTGCTCCGGCAGGCCGTACGCCTCCGGGGAGTACCGCAGCAACGAGCTGTACTCCTACGGGCGCTTCGAGGTACGGATGAAGGCGGCGTCCGGGTCGGGCATCGTCACGTCGTTCTTCACCTACACCGGGCCGGGCGACGGCCAGCCGTGGGACGAGATCGACGTGGAGATCCTCGGCAAGAACACCCGGCAGATGCAGACCAACTACTTCACCAACGGCGTCGGCGGCCACGAGGCGGTCATCGACCTCGGCTTCGACGCCGCGGCCGGGTACCACGACTACGCGATCGAGTGGTGGAACGGCGGCACGATCAACTGGTTCGTCGACGGGCGCCTCGTCCACCAGGAGAACGGCTCGCGCGGGCCGCTCCCGACGCGTCCGCAGCGCATCATGATGAACCTGTGGCCGGGTACCGGCGTCGACGGCTGGCTCGGGCCGTTCAACTACACCGGCCAGCGGACGGCGACCTACGAGTGGGTGAAGTACACGCAGTACTGACCTCGCCCGGCGCGGGGTCAGACCCCGCCGGGCGCCGAACCCCGCACGACCAGGCGTGTCGGCAGGATGACCGGGGTCGGCGACTCCCCACCGATCAGGCGCACCAGCATCGTGGCCATCTCCTGGCCGAGGCCACGGATCGGCTGGCTGACGGTGGTGAGCGCCGGCTCCGTGTGGCGCGCGATCTCCAGGTCGTCGAAGCCGACCACCGCGACGTCGTCGGGAACGCGGCGTCCCTGCGCCTTCAGGGTGCGCACGGCGCCGGCCGCCATGTTGTCGGAGGCGGCGAAGACGCCGTCGATGTCGGGGTGGACGGCGAGCAGCCGCGCCATCGCCTGGGCACCGCCCTCGAAGCTGAAGTCGGCGTGCTCGACCATGTCCGAACCACGTCCAGCCACCGCCATGGCGTCGACGAACCCGTCGTACCGGGCGACGGAGGCCTGCAGATCCATCGGACCGGTGATGGTGGCGATGCGGGTGCGCCCGGACCCGAGCAGGTGCTCGGTGGCGAGGCGGGCGCCGCCCCGGTTGTCGACGTCGACGTACCACCGGGCCTCGCCGCGCAACGGCCGGCCACCGAGCACGACCGGCAGCTCGCTCGCCGCCACGAGCCGGTTCAGCGGGTCGTCCCCGCGCAGGGCCATGAGCATCAACCCGTCGGAGCGCCGGGACCGCAGCAGCCGGTCGAGCCGGGCCTGACCGCGCTCCGACGACGCGAGCATCAGTGTCAGGTCCAGCTCCGACCGGTCCAGGGCCCCCGCCACGCCGACGAGCACCTGCGAGAAGAAGGGGTCGCCGAACAGCGCCGGGTCGTCGTCGGAGACGGCGAAGACCACCGACCCGCCCGTGCTCGTCGCCAGGGCGCGGGCCGTCGCGTTCGGGACGTAGCCGAGCTCGGTCGCCGCCCGGGCGACCGCCTCCCGCTTGGCCGGACTCACGTTGCGGGCGTTGTTCATGGCCCGGGACGCCACCGAACGCGACACCCCGGCCCGCTGCGCGACCTCGTCGAGGGTGGGCAGCTTGAGCACGCGGTCGGGCATGCGGCTCAGCCTAGTGCGGGACGTCGCGGCGTCGGCCCGGACGCAACGGGACTTTGGTCCCTGGCGGGGCGGCCGTCACCCGGCGACGCTGGACCAGTGCTCACCGCGACCACGGTGGGGAAGAGACCACCGACCGACGGGACCGAGGCATGAACCGTGCGTGGAAGGCCGCGATGGAGCTGCTCGACGCCGGCGGCATCCGGCGCGACGACCCGGCCACCGCTTTCGACGTCGCGCGCTCCACGCCGACGGGTCCATGGCCGGAGGGCCCCGGGTACCTCGTGCCCGGCGGGGACTACGCGGTCCGTCGGATCATCGAGGAGCTGGCGCGCGCGAGGTCGTTGGCCGATCAGCTGGCCAGCCGGCTGGCGCGAGCTGCCACGCCGTCCTCGTCCGCCTAGCTCTGGGAAGCCGCCAGGCACACGGCGAACTGCCGATCGTCCACGGCCGCCGTCACCACGACGTCCGCACGTACACCACGGTCTGGTGCAGGTCCATGTAGCTCCACGAGTCCTGGTCCTGGAAGCTCTTCATCTCAGCACTGTCGTGCTCGGTCCACACGACCCGCTGCCCACCGCCGGCGACGTCCAGCCACGCGTCCCCGTCACCGTCCGGTCCGGGACCGAGCATGGTCAGGGCCGGCACGGCGACGCCCTCCCTGGGCTGGACCCGCAGGAAGTAGATGTTCTCGCCGTCGGCCCAGAGGACGCCGTCGTCGAACGCGCTGACCGTCCACGCGGCGTCCTCCCGGACAACGGTGGCCTCGCGCGAGTCCGTGTCGACCGCCACGATCCAGGCGCCTGACTCGAACAGCAGCGTGTCTCCGGACAGGTACGCGTAGTGGTTCCACGCCGTGTTCTGGTCGAGCCGCACGAGGTCGCGTAGTCCGGATCCGGCCGAGAGCAGCCCGATCGTGCTGGGCCCGTCAGCCGGGTTGCGTGACACGACCACACCGTCGTCGCTGTCGGAGACTGCGCACACGTCCGTGACTGCGTCCCGAACGATGTCGGCCTGGGGTGCCTCCAGGTCGACCAGGTCGACGCGCCCGTCGCACCGGTCCGGGTCGGCGGGAGTTTCGTTGGTGATGTACAGGATCGCCAGCGTTCGCCCGCCTGTTGCGATCCTCCAGAGGTGCCGGTCAGGGTCCGGCTCGTAGGTCGCGATCGTGCGGACCTCACCATCAGGCCCCTGCGCCTTCACCACGGCGGTCCTGTCCTCGAGGAACCCCTCGGCCCACGCAACGTGCGTGTTGGTAAGGACGGGGCTGCCGACCCCGGAGTAGCTGCGCTGCTCCCTGTCGGAGCCGGGCGCGCCGGTGGTGAGCTGCCAGTGCTCCAGCACGGACTCACCGTCCTCCCCGACGACCGGCCGGGCCAGCGCGGTGATCGGCTCGGAGCCGGGTCCGACGTCGGGCTGGGCCAGGGACGCGATCAGCGTCCCGTCGCGACGAACCGCGAACGGGACGTTGGGGTCGATCCCGATGCTGGAGCCGACCATGACCTCCGGAGGGCTTCCGAGCTCCACCCAGTGGTCGGTGATGTAGTCGACGCACTCGATCGCCGGGCGGGCGTCCTCGGCGTCGAGCGCCTGGACGATCGTGTAGTCGCCGGTCGGGGCGTCCGCGGGAACGGGGATGGTCCGGGTTGCGTCCGGCGTCGCGAGATCCTGCCCGGTGCAGTCGACGGCGGGGGCAGCCATCTCCGGGATGTCGATGTCGCCCAGCCCGACGGCGGCGTCCTGCCCGACCACCGCGTCGTCGCCCCGGACCGCGTCGTCGTCCTCGACGGGGGTGTCGTCACGACGGGTGTCGGAGGTGTCAGGGCGCAGGTCGAACGTCTCCACCAGCCAGCGGTGAGCCGGGTCCGCGACGACGTCCAGGACCGGTAGCCCCACCGGGCCGAGCGCGACCAGCGCGATGAACGCGCACACCACCACCGCCGCGCCGGTGAGCGCACCGTTGCGGCGGGCCCGACGTGCCGCCGCGGCCTTGCTGCGGGTCAGCGTCTCGCGGCCGTCGAAGACCGGCTCGTCCGCGGTCTCCGGGGCAGCGGTGGTCAGGAGCGAGCGAAGCCGTTCGAGTCCGCGGGAGCTCGCGGCCTTGACGGTACCGACCGAGCGCCCGATCTCGCGGGCTACCTGCTCCTCCGGCAGGTCGAGGACGTGTCGCAGAACCACGACCCGTCGCTGCTGCGGCGAGAGCGCCCCCAGCGCCCGGGCGAGCTCGTCCCGGAGCGCAACGTGCGCGGCGTGGTCGTCCGCGTGAGCCGCCGGAAGGTTGTCGTCACCCGGGATGTCGGTCAGCCGCGTCCGTCGCCACGCATCGGTCCGGAGGTTGACCAGCACCTTCCGCGCGTACGCACGCGGGACGCCGTCCCGGGCCTTGTCCCAGTGCCGGTAGACACGTTCGAAGGTGCCCTGGACCAGATCCTCGGCCAGGGCCCGCTCGCCGACCAGGAAGAACGCCGTCCTGAACAGGTACGGGCCGTCCGACTCCACGAACGCGACGAACTCCTCGTCCCGCGTGCGGCCGGCCACACGGACCTCGACCGGCTCTCCCGAAAGTGTCTCCATGCCCTCATCCACGCGCCGGACCCCTCGCAGGTTGAGACGGTACCTGGACCCGGATCGGCGTTTCGATCTAGCGCGCGTTCAGCTCGTCGAGGGCGCGATGGCCCCGCCTGACCACCCCTGGAACGGCATCGTGGCGCCCGTGACGGATGGGGATCTCGAGCATGTGCAGGATGTGTGCCGCGGCGAGCATCGCCGCCCCCTCCCAGCCGACCAGGTCGAGGATCCTCGTCCACAGACGCCCTCGGACGCCGTCCAGCAGCGGGTCCTGGAAGGTGTACCACCCGAGTGCGGTGAGATCGATCGCCCGCGTGCCGCTACCTGCGTTCCCGATGTCCACGACCGCCACCACCGCTCCGTCACGGACCAGGATGTTGCTGGGGGTCGCGAGATCGGCATGGACCATGTCAGGTGCTTCTCGTGGTGGCGGGACGTCGGCACACACGAGTCGCAGCCGCTCGATCAAGGCCGACACCTCGGAGGAATATCCCGAGAGCCTGGCAATGGACTCGCGAAGAAGCGACTGCTCCGGCGGCTCGTCGAGATCCGGCCCGGCTACATCCGATTCCTGGCCGGTGGCGACCCGCCAGGCGTACGACCAGTGGTCGTACGGCTCGGAGGCCTGGCCGGCCTGGAGCTCGATGATCTCCATCAGCTGCTCGACGAGGGACGGGGTCAGCTCTGGCGCGGGAGCGGCGTCGACGAAGTCCGTCAGGTGCCAGACATGCGTGGCTGTGGCCCCCACCCCGAGCCATGCCGGGGTGGGATAACCGCGCCCACGCATGTGCTCGACCACTCTCTGGGCTCGCAACGTCTCGTCCAGGTGGCCGGGGTGTGCGCGGGGCACCGCTTTGAGCACCGCATCTGCCCTTCCGGCCAGCTGGACGCGTACCGCACCCCCGTTGACGCCTCCAGGTAGGCGCCCGAGAAGGGTGACCTCTGTCCCGAGCACGTTGGCGACGTCGTCCAGGACCTCGCGCTCGTCGGTCAGGGCCCGGTGACGCGAAGGACTCATCCGGCCAGTATGCCGCGAGCCTCACCAGGCAGAGGGGTGACCCCGGCCCGGGCCACGCTCGCCGCGTACGTCGACGGTTTCGACTGGGCGGGACAGCGACTCCGCGCTGCGATCGCAGTGCGGAAGGATGTGCGACGTGGGCAGAACTGCAGAGAAGGACGGCGCACGCTGGCTCGGCGTGAACGACGGCGTTGCACGAGCGACGGTTGAGGTCGCGATCCGAAGCGCCCTGACAGCTCAGCGCGACCGGTTGGCGCTCCTCCAGGTCGACATCGCCTCCGACGACGACTGGCCCGCGGACCTTCGCGCAACCGTCCGGCTTGCCGAACGCCGTCTCTTGGCGAACCCGCGCAGCGACATCTCACTCACGCTCGACCCACGCGTCGATCAGGACTTCGAGATCGCTCTGGCGCTCGCGCCGTTCAGCATCTGCTGTACGGGGATCGGCACCGACGGGAAGTTCATCTGGGACGCGAACGACACCGGCACGAGCGCGGCCTTTGCCCTCACCGCTGCCGAGGAGCTCGCGGTGAGAACCGCCATCGCCGGTGCGGGCGGCGACCCTGATGACCTTGTCGGTCTCGTCGAGCACCACCTCAGCCGACGCACCCGCAACTACTCCGTCGTGGGCGCCACAGCACCCGCCACAAAGCAGTGGCATCCACCCGCCGGATGGCGGGCATACGAGCACACCGTCCAGATCGGCTCCGGGGATGAGCTCTGGGACGCGGCTTCGGCGGCAGTCCTCTCCTGGGGCATCAAGACCCGCAGCGGCTTCGCCGTCGACCCGCCGCTTGAACCGGGGCAGTCGGCTCGTCCAGGCGAGCGTTACTGGCTTATCGCCCGAATCGGCGTCATCCGTGTGCGAGAGCCCGTCGAGATCATCACGACGGTCTCGACCGACAACCGCGCCGCACTCGCCTACGGAACCCTGGAAGGTCACCCGGTCTCCGGGGAGGAAGCGTTCATCGTCCACCAGGACGACGACGGGACCGTGAGCCTGACGCTGCGTTCCCTCACGCGTGCCGGCCGGGGTGTTTGGCGCGGTGCCTTTCCGGTGATCCTGGTTGCTCAGCGCATCTATCGGCGCCGGTACCTGCGTGTGCTCCTGCCAGGTGAACAATGACGGTGCCACACCAGACGCCTCCGCCGCATGCGTCACGACGCGCCAGTGGAGACGCCCTGTGGCAGCGTGTCGACATGAGGCCCGCACCGCACCGCACTCCCGGGCGCGGTCCGCAGACCGCCGGGGCAGCGCGATCGACCGCATGTCGCGCACGCCGCCTCGTACGCGCCGTGCTGACCGGTGTCGCGACCGGCGTCGCCGTCGTCGTCATCGCCCTTCTCGTGCGCGAACAGTGGCCCCCGCTCGTCCAGCTCGACCAGCGGGCCGTGACCGCCGGAACAGCGTTCTCCGCAGCGCACCCCGAGCTGCTGCGCGCGCTCGTCGTCTGGCAGTGGGTCTTCCTCGCGGCGCACCTGCTCATACCCGTCGTCGCGATCTGCCTCGTCTACTGGTGGCGCACCGGCAACGCCACGCGCACATGGTGGGCGGTCTCGACGATCCTTGCGGCCTGGGGGCTGTCCAACCTGCTGAAGGAGCTCGTGCGACGCACGCGACCGGTGCTGGACCAGCCGGTGGAGAGCGCGGGCGGCTTCTCGTTCCCGTCGGGGCACGCCGCGAACACGGCGGCGATGACCACGGCACTGGTGGTGCTCGTGTGGCCGTCGCTCAGGTCGCGGGTCGTGCGGGTCGCTGCGGTGGCGGGGGCGGCGGTGCTCACTGCCGCCACAGCGGTCGACCGGGTCATGCTCGGCGTCCACTACCCCTCCGACGTGCTGGCCGGCGTTCTCTTCGGGGTCGGTTTCGTGCTGGCGTCGTACCTCGCCTACCGGCACTGGTCGACGCCGCGCCGCGAGCACGGTACGGCGTCCTGATGCTCGACCTCGATCGGTGGGCGGACGACCCGTCGGCACCTGGAGGGCGCGAGGTGCGGCGCGACCTCGGCCTTCGTGTCGGGGTCCCGGCAGCGGTGTGGTGGGCCGTCGTCGTCGGGCTCGGGCTCCTGCTCACCGGCCCGCTGGCAGGGCTCAGAGAGCGGGAGACCGCGGTCAGCGAGTGGTTCGTCCAGCAGCGCACGGCGGCCCTCGACACCCTCACCGAGGTGTGGAGCGTGTTGGGGACCACCGAGACGATCATAGGGATCTGCCTCGTCGTGTCCGGCGTCGTCTGGTGGCGTACCCGGCAGTGGTGGTACGCGGTGGTCCCGGCGATCGCGGTCGCCGTCCAGGCGGCGGTCTTCATGCTGGCGGCGCTCGTCGTGAGCGCCGAACGCCCCGAGGTGGAGCAGCTCGACCCGGCACCGCCTACCTCAAGCTTCCCGAGCGGCCACTCCGGCGCCTCGATGGCGCTCTACGTCTCTTTGGCGCTGATGGCCCAGCGGATCGGGAACGCGTGGTTGCGCGTGAGCGTGACCGTCGTGCTGTTCGTGCTGCCCCTGCTCGTCGTCTGCTCCCGGCTGTACCGGGGGATGCACTATCCGAGCGACGTCGTCGTCGGGGTGCTCAACGGCCTCGTGTGCGTCGTGCTCGGGTGGTACTGGCTGCGGCGGACGCCCGGTCGTGTCGAGCCGGGCGCCGCCTGAACACCCGTCACCGCCGGGTCATCACGAACCCCGCGTGGTGCAGCGTGCCGTCCAGCAGCTCGCCGAAGGCCCAGAACCCCGAGTCGTCGAGGTACGTGATCCGGTCGTCGCGAACCCAGTAGCGACCCGTGTAGGCGTCTGGCCGCCCGTTCCGGGTCTCCGAGTAGCGTCCGTCGGCTGTCAGGTGCTGCTCCAGCCCCCGGCCCGGGTCCACCCACGTGCCGACCCACGTCTCCCCGACGGCCGGGTCTGCCAGGTCCACGCCCGCGGGGCGCGTCGGTCGTCCGTCGTGCGCCTCCAGGTGGCCGGACACGTACACCGCGGCCAGGTCCGCGGGATGGACCACGAGCATGCGACGGATCTGCGACTCGCCGACGGCACGGCGTACCAGGGCGAATGTGGCGCGGTTGCCGGGCACCAGGTCGTAGCTACCCCGCTGCGATGCGGGGCGTTGTGCCACGGCGCTGTCCACCATGAGCGGGACCGCGTACGCGCCCCTCGCGTCGACCACCTCGGTGTCGTCGTCCGGCGGCTCTGCGGCGAGGACACCCGCCGAGACGTACAGGGCGTCACGAGCGGGTGTGCTCGGCGTCCTCATGACGGTCGCACCGGTCAGCACGAACGGTCCGTCGATCTGCTCGGTCACTTGTCGCTCCATTCCTTGAGATGTCGTCGGATGCGGGTGGGCCGCACCCGTCTGGTGCGTGGGTCGGTCACGGGGCCTGCGTCACGTGCGACACGTGCACGGCCTCGGCGTCCAGGGCGCTCTCCTCCGCGCGCAGGACGTCGTCGTCCAGGGTTCCCTCGGCCCGGATCCGACCGAGCTCGTCCCGTTTGACGTCGAGCACGGCGGTGCGCAGCGCGCGCGCAGCAGAGGGATCGTCGGTCTCCTGCTCCGGGAGATACGACTCCTCGGCGATTCCGCTGGCGGCGCGCGGGGCAGGGAACTGCTCCAGCAGCGCCGGGAGCTCGCGCTGGACCCGGGCTGCGATCCGTTGCCGCACGAGCTCCGCCTCGCGGGCCCCCTCGTGGTCGGCGGGCAGCCGGACGGCCCGGGTGACGAGAGGGAGGGTCGGGCCGAGCAGCACGAGGGTCAGCGTGACGGTGACGGCGGTGATGAAGACGATCGCGTCGCGCTGCTCGATCGGCTCGCCCGAGGCGGTCGCGACCGGGACGGTGAGCGCGGCGGCCAGCGAGATCGCGCCGCGCATACCTGCCCAGGCGATGGGTAGCCGCTCGCGGGGGCTGATGCGCAGGGAACGCTGGGCGGCACGGCGGTCGAGGGCCCGCACGACGTACGGCACCGTGTAGAACCAGGCGAGGCGGACGACGATGACGGTCAGTGCCACCAGGACCGCGATCACCGTCGCGTCCCGTAGACCGGTGGAGGACAGGCCGCCCACGACGCCGGGGATCTGGGTGCCGATGAGGACGAACAGGGCGCCGTTGAGGAGGAACGCCGTCACCTCCCAGAACGCGTACGACTGGCGGCGGGCCTGCGCCTCGATGTGGCGTGGTGCGATACGGCTCGTGAGCAGCCCGCACGTGACGACCGCCAGCACCCCGGAGACATGGAGGAGCTCGGCCGGCAGGAATGCCAGCATCGGGGTGGCGACGCTCAGACCGCTGTGCAGGATCGGCTCGCCCAGCCGGCGCCGTAGCGGGACGAGCAGGTAGGCGACGGCGGCGCCGATCGCGATGCCGCCCCCGAAGGACTCCGCCAGGCGCAGCGCGGTGCCGCCGACGGACAGCGGCTGCCCCTCGACGAGGAACTCCAGGGTGACCGCCAGCAGGACGAGGGCCGTGCCGTCGTTCAGGAGGCTCTCGGTGCGCAGCACGGTGAGCGTGCGACGCGGCAGCGAGCCGGAGACGGCGGAGACCGCTACCGCGTCGGTCGGGGCGAGGACCGCACCGAGCACGAGCCCGATGGGCCAGGGCAGTCCCAGCAGGTGGGCGACGGCCGCGACCGCCGCGGCCGTGGCGATGACCAGGAGGGTCGCCTGGAGCGTGATGGCCCGCAGGTTGCTGCGGATCAGGTGGACCGAGGAGTTCAGGGCCTCCCAGTACAGCAGTGCCGGGAGGAACAGGAACAGCACGACGTGGGGTGACAGCTCGGCGTCGCCCAGCGGGGTGAGGCCGATCAGCACGCCGACGGCGAGCAGGACGACGGGTTCGCTCAGGCGAAACCGGCGGGAGAGCCAGGCGCCGGCGAGCACGGCCACCACCACGGCGGCCACGAGTTCAAGGGTGTGCATCGAAGTCGCTCTACCGTTCGCTCACGGCCGGCCGGGCACGGAGAGTGCCGCCGCGGCCTCGCCGGCCCGTGCGAGGATCCCCGCGCGGGACGCGTGCACGCTGCGCCGCAGCTCGCCGAGGTCCACGTCGACGAGCTCGCCGTCCCACTTGCGCGCGCGTCCGCCGACGAACACGGCCCGGACGTTGCGCGGGTCGCTGCCGAGCACGAGGGTGCCGACGGCGTCGTTGAGGGGCATGTTGTTGACCGCCTCGGCGTCGACCAGGATCAGGTCGGCCTGCTTGCCGGGCGTGACGGAGCCGGTCACGTGGTCGAGCCCGTTGGTCCGGGCGCCCTGGAGCGTCGCGAGGTCGAGCACGTCGCGCGCGGTGATGCGCCGCACCTCGTCGGTGGTGCCGTAGGCGGCGTTGACCGCCCGCATCCGCTGGATCGCGAGCAGCGCGCGCATCTGGGTGAACATGTCGCTCGCGAGGGCGACCTCGACGTCGATGCTCAGCCCCGGGCGGATCCCGACCGCCAGCGCCTCGTCGACGGCGGGGATCGCGGTCTCCAGGCCGATCTGCGCCTCGGATGTCGGAGCGAGCGCGACGGTCGCCCCGGCGTCGCCCATGGCCTGCCACGCCTCCGTCGTCAGACCCGTGGCGTGGATCAGCGTGGTGCTCGGGCCGAGGATGCCCTGGCGCGCCCACTCCAGCACCGCGCGGGAGGAGGGCTCGCCGAAGACGGCGTCGACGCTCACGCCGATGCCGAGCTCCCGCGCGACCCCTGCGAGCCGGGGACCGTACGCGATCTCGGGCCCGGCGATCTCGTCCGTCGCGAGCGCCGCGACGCGCAGGGTGAGCAGCTGGTCGTCGCTCGCGAAATAGGTGGAGCGCAGCCGGGTCAGATCGGCCGGCCACTGGTGGTCCCAGTCGCCGAAGTGCGGGCCCATCGACGCGTGCACCCCGCGGATCCCCGAGTCGGCCAGCGCCGCGATGGCACGGTCGGAGTGCTCCGCGGAGCGGGAGTTGTGCGCGAAGTCGAGCATGCAGGTGATCCCGCTGTCCAGCGCGGTGAGGGCGGCCAGGCGGGTGCCCGTGTACACGTCCTCCGGGTCGAGCACCGGGGCGACGCCGCTGAGCGTCGACACGACGTACTCACCGAGGTCGTTCACGTCGGGGATGCTGCGCCGGAGCGTCGCCTCCCAGGCGTGCCGGTGCGTGTCCACCAGGCCGGGCGCCACGATCGACCCTTCCGCGTCGATGACCAGGGCGCCGTCCTCCGCGCCCTGGGCGGAGAGGTCCGGCCCCACCGACGCGATCCGGCTGCCCTCGATCAGCACGTCACCTCGGGGCAGGTCGGGCACCGCCGGATCCATCGTGACGACGTACGCGCCCTTCACGAGGATCCGGCGGCGGTCGTCGAAGGCGCTGCGCAGGACGTGGTTCGAGACGGCGTCGGCGGGCAGGGAGTTCATGGGGGCTTCCTTCCGGTCGGGTGGACTGCCCCCATGCTCGGCGGGTCTCCCGATGCCGAACCAGGCCGCCGCGCACCTAGGAAGCGCACGGCGACCCATCGCCCGGCGGTGCCGGGACTCCTCGATCCGTGCTGACCGCGACCGAACCAGGTGGTAACGGTTCGGCAACAGGAGCGCGTTAGGATCGTCTCGCAGTCAGGTACCACCGTGCGACACCCTCCATGCGGAGGTTCACAGAACGCCGCGACCGTCGCCCGTCCGATGGGAGCGAACGTGAGCGAGCTGGGCGATTTCCTCCGGGCCAAGCGGGCTGCGGCCTCCGTCGAGGCGCTGCCCTTCCCCTCCTCGGGACGACGACGCGTCCCGGGCCTCCGCCGGGACGAGGTCGCCCTGCTCGCCGGGGTGAGCGTGGACTACTACACGCGGCTCGAGCAGGGGCGGGAGACGAACCCGTCGGCACAGGTGCTGGACGCCCTCGCCCACTCCCTGGACCTCACCGTCCACGAGCGGCGCTACGCCTACGGGCTCGCGCAGATCGCGTGGGTCCCGGAGCTCGCCGAGGCCCCGGAGCCGGTCGACGCCACCCTCACGCGCCTGATGGAGCGCTGGCCCGGAGCAGCGTGCTTCGTGCTCGACCCGCTGCTCGACATCGTGGCGATGAACCGGCTCGCGACCGCCATGTTCGAGCCGTTCTCCACGACGCGGAACCTGGTCGAGATGGTCTTCCTCGACCCCGAGGGCCACGCCTTCTACGCCGACTGGGAACGCGCGGCCACCGGATGCGTGGCCAACCTGCGGGCCACCTCCGGCCTCTACGCCGGCACAGCGCGCCGCAAGGAGCTCCTGGACCGGCTCACCACCGGCAGCGCGTACTTCTCCGAGCTGTGGGCCGCGCACGAGGTGGAGCCCAAGACCCACGACCAGAAGACGCTCCGGCACCCGGCCGTCGGTGAGTTCGTGATCGACTTCGACGCCTTCGAGGTCTCCGCCCTGCCCGGGCACCAGCTCGTCGTCTACCGCGCCGAGCCGGCGAGCGCCGGCGAGCGGGCGTTCCACGAGCTGGCCGCGCTGCCGGCGACCGCGACGCAGGACGGCCTGGTCACCGGCTGAGCACGCGCCGGGCGCACCGCGTGCCCCCGTGCACCCGCGTGCGCCAGGCAGGAGCAGGGCCAGGCTCGTCCGGCGTGGCGCGGCTAGCGTGCCGACCGTGCATGCCCCGAACGCCCGACCGGTCCTGCCGCTCCCGGAGCACGAACCGGCCGTCGTCCTGGACGGCGGCCTGCTCGTCGTCGACGCGAACCGGCGGTGGCGGTCCCTCCATCTCCCCTTCGCCAGCCGATCCGACGTCGGCCGCATGGTGTTCCGCGACCCGGCGGCCGCGACGTTCTTCGTGAACCGCCGGCACGAGGAGTACGACGTGGTGGCGGCGCTGCTCGACGGGATCGGCACGGAGCGCACCCGGGAGGCAGCACAGGCCGCCGTCCGTGACCTCAGGGAGGAGAGCCCGCGCTTCGACGCCCTGTGGGGCGGTCTGCGCGTGCGCCAGCGGCTGGTGGACACCTACGTGGTGCGCCACCCCGACCTCGGCGAGCTGACCTTCGACCGCCGGACGGCACGGCACGACGGCCTCCTGCTGCGTGTCGCCACGCCTCGTCCGGCGACGTCGCGCCTGCTGCCGCTGCTCGATCACCTGCCCGGCTGAACGCCGTATCGGCGGCCGACAGGTACCGCTCGTCCGCGCACCCTGGCTGCGGCACTGCTAGGAAACTGGCGGCCTGGTTCGCCGTGGGCCCGGGCGTGAATCTGGATGTGCCCCCGAACGAGGGGCGGTAGCACCAGACAAGGAGTCATCACCATGAGCGGAATCATCATCCCCGGGGCCCTCGACGGACGCGTGGCGGTCATCACGGGCGCATCCAGCGGCATCGGCGAGGCCACCGCGGAGACGTTCGCCGCACTCGGTGCGAAGGTTGCCCTGCTCGCCCGGCGAGGCGACCGGCTCGACGCCGTCGTGGCACGGATCCAGGAGAAGGGCGGCACGGCGATCGCGGTGCCGACCGACGTCACCGACCGCGCACAGGTCCTGGCCGCCGCCGAGCGGGTCCGGGACGAGCTCGGCGGGGCGGACCTCGTGTTCGCGAACGCCGGCGTCCAGCTCATCGCCTCGATCAGCGACCTGAAGGTCGAGGACTGGGACGCCCAGATCGACCTGAACATCAAGGGCGTCATGAACACGATCCAGGCGTTCCTGCCTGACCTGGAGACCGCTGCGGCGGCCGGCCGGACGGCAGACCTCGTGACCACCTCGTCCATCGCCGCGACGCGGATCCTGGAGAAGTTCCAGGTCTACTCGGGCACCAAGGCCTACGTCAGCCACATCACCCGCCTGCTGCGCACGGAGCTCGGCCGCAAGAACATCCGCGTGTCGACCGTCGAGCCCGGCATGGTCGACACCGAGCTGCCCGACCACGTGACCGACCCCGACGCGAGCGGCCTCATGGCCGACCTGATCGAGCAGATCGACGTGCTGCAGTCCCAGGACGTCGCCGAGACCGTCGCGTTCGTGGCGGGCCTGCCGAAGCACGTGAACCTCACCGAGATCACGATCCTGCCCACGCAGCAGATCATCTGAGGCCTCGTCATGGACGACCGATTCACGCCGTATCCGCTGGACAAGGTCCATCGCCTGTTCGAGCCCGGGCCCGTCGTGCTGGTCTCGACCTTCGACGGGCACCGCGCGAACCTGATGACCAACGGGTTCAACATGCCGGTACGGCACTCCGCGACGATCGCTCTCGTCGTCGGGCCGTGGGACCACTCGTACGAGGCGCTCCGGGACACCGGTGAGTGCGTCATCGGCATCCCCGGCCGCGACATCCTCGAGACGGTCGTCGACATCGGCAACGTGTCGGGCACCGACGTCGACAAGTGGGACCGCTTCGGCCTGACCCCGGCGCCCGCGGCCACGGTCCGGGCTCCGCTCGTCACGGAGTGCTTCGCCAACGTCGAGTGCACCGTGGCCGACGACCGCCTCGTGGACGACCACGACCTGTGGCTGCTGCGGGTCGAGCGGGCGTGGATCGATCCGGCCGTCCCCGTGGGCGCCGAGGTCCACCACCGCGGCGACGGCACGTTCTCGACCAACGGCGAGCTGATCGACCTGCGGGCGCGCATGACCAAGTGGGAGGCGCTCACCCGCGACTGACAGGCCGCGCTGACCAGCGGCCCTGACCAGCCGCACAGACCGGGCCCGGGAACACAGGTTCCCGGGCCCGTCGTGCGCTGAGCGCCGATCGGAATGAGGCCCGCGCCCCGTGGTGCCACAGCGGGAACCGGGAGGATCGCCCGACTCCTTGAGGCACTCCCGGGGCTTGAGTACGCGGATATCGCGATCCGCCCGTTCCAGGTCGAGTTCGACCAGGTCTCCTTCGGCCTGGTGATCGAGCAGCACGGCGACGACGAGACCGAGGACAACTGGGCGGAGCTCTACCCGGACCAGCTCGGATTCTCCGAGCCATGGGACGGCATCTACGACACGTGACACCGTGACCGCCGGCCGGAGCAACGCGACGACGAAGGCTCAAGCCGGCCAAGCCGTGCAGCTCCACTTCCCGTCCCACTCGACGAGGAACGGCTCAGCATGAGCCAGCGGCGCTCCCCACACCGACGGCCCGAGCCCGCACAGCCCGCCCAGCGCGAGAGTCAGGCTGCCGACGTGGCCGACGACGGCGACCGTCGCGCCGGAGTGCCGTTCGGCAATGCGCTGGAAAGCGGTCGTCGTCCGGGCGAGGACCTCGTGTCCGCTCTCGCCGTCGGCGACCCGCTCGTCGAGGTCGCCGTCGACAACCCAGGAGCGGAGTACCTGCCCGGTTCGTGCCCGGACAGCCGGGTCGCCGCTGCCCTCGTACCGCCCGATACCCATCTCGACCAGCCCGGGCACAACCAAGACCGGGAGGTCGCGTTCAGCGGCCAACGGTCGCGCCGTCTCGTACGCCCGGACGGCGGTGCTGGCGTACACACCCCGGATGGGCTCGTCGGCCAGAGTTCCCGCGACTCGGAGGGACTGCTCGTGTCCGCGCTCGGTCAGTGGCGCGTTCGGTAGCGCGCCCGCGAGCGCCGCGGTGACGTTCTCGGACTCGGCGTGCCGCAGACACCAGACTCTGACCTGCGCGCTCACGCCGCGGTTCCTAGGATCCAGGCGGTCGAGCCACCGTCGTGAGGATCTCGTCCCACGGAAAGTCGTCCGCCGCCCCATCGCCCGGCTCGTGCGGCTCGCTCGGGCCGATCACCACGTTCACGCCCCACTCCTTGAGGGTGGTCAGACTCCCCTGATAGGTCGGGTGGGCGGCGAACCTGATGTTGGTATACGGCGCCACGGTGATCGGGACGCCCCGGCCGACCTGTTCGGCCAGGCGGGTCAGGACGTAGGTATCCGCGATACCCAGCGCCCACTTGGTGATCGTGTTGTAGGTCGCCGGCGCCACGACCACGACGTCCGGATCGGGCAGCGAGTAGCCGACCGCCGTGTGGAAGTCCGTCCGCACCGGGCGTCCCGTGGCCTCCGCGATCTGCCGCATCGTCTCGGGAAAGGTGCTCAGCGCCTGCTCGGTGGCCAGGACGTGCACGTCCCAGCCCTGCTCGGCGGCCAGCGGCAGGAGCCGGGACGGCACCTGCCGGGTCGCTCCGGCAGCCGTCACCACGACGTACAGCACGCCCAGACTCATGGCGCGAGGCTACTGGGTCCGCGGCCGGGCCGGACCAGCCATACGCCGACCGCTCAACCGGCGCGTTCGAGCAGTCTGTCCCTGAAACCGCGTGCCCGGGCGACGACCAGCCAGCACACGATCGGACCCGCGGCCGACATGAGCCACGCGAACATCCAGGTCTTGTCGTCGGGGTAGTAGACGTTTTCGCCACCAGGTGCGACGACGACGGGGTACACCGTCACTCCTGTCGCCCGCGGCCGGTCGCCGCCGCCCAAGCTCCAGAGACTCGCGTCGGCGATCTCGTAGGTTCCGTCGTAGGACCGGAACTCACCGTCGTTCCAGGTGCAGCGCCTGAAGCACTCGGGACCGGACGTGGTGAACTCGCCCATGATCCCACCGTGCGTCGCCCGCCAACTGTCGATCGTCATGGAGGCGCCGGCGGCGACGAGCGCGAACGCCAGGGCGACCCCGAGCACCCATGCCGGTCCCACGATCAGCCAGAGGGTCAGGTGTCGACGGAACCGAGACGGCGGCATGACCAGGGACCTTATCGGTACCCGACAACAGTCAGCCGAACGTCCCCAGCTCCCCCAGGTCGACGTCGTCGATCTGCGCAGCGGTAGACCGTGCCATCCCGACCAGCTCGGACATCGGCACCACCGCCCGGCTCGTGGCGCCAAGATCCTCGTGCGCCTCCTTCGACCACAGCGGCGGGTAGAAGTTCAACCCGCTGTCCCCGCTCAGGCCGCGGGTCTCGGCGTCCCAGCCGTCCCACCGCAGGCCCTCCGTGAAGTCGGCCAGCCCGCCGTCGAGCACCCACGTGAGCCACGCCGCGTAGCCCGCCTCCAGCGGCTCCCACTGGAGCGTGTCGGGAGCGAGATAGGTCATCTCGCCAGGACTTCCCGGCCTCCCGACCGATCCGGGGTGCGGCCCGTTGAGCACGTACGTCCCGCCGAGCACGTCGTGCGCGACGACGAGCCCGTGCGCCGCGTACCAGGACGCCTCAGGCACGAGGGGGAACTCGTTCACCGCGGCCAGCCCGGGCAGGGCGCCGACGTCGTCCGGGCTCCCGTACACCCGCAGCCACCCGTGGTCGATCAGCAGCCCGCCGGTATGCACGACGACAGCACCGAGAAACGACCCCGTCGTCACCTGGAGCTGTTCGAGCGTGCGCCGGCTGGTCGCGTCGTCAGGGGCCAGGACCTCGGCGGTCACCGCCGCCTCCTCGACGAGCCTCTGCAGCTCGGGCCAGGCAGGACGCTGCGTCGCGGTCAGGTTCTCGAACAGTCGCACACTCGATCCTAGTCCGGCACGGGCAGCACCCTGAGCGCAGGCACGCGCCCGAGAAGACCGCCCGTTGACCCTCGACCCGCTCGATCCCCCAGGCTCCCGGCCATGCCCGTCAAGCTCCCCCATTCCTGGCTCGCCTTCCTCGCCGCGAGCACCCTCAGCCAGCTCGGCAGCTCGGTCCTCTGGTTCGCCCTGGGCTGGGCCGCGGCGTCGCACGGCGGCCAGGTGGCCGCGCTCGTCCTGACGGCGTCCGGCCTGCCGCGGCTGCTCCTGGTGCTGGTGGGCGGCTCGGTCGCGGACCGGGTCGGCGCCCGACGCCTGCTCCTGTGCACCGAGTCCGTCATGGTCGCGGTCTGCCTCGCCCTCGCCGTCGCGCTCCGCTCCACCGGCCCGACGCCGTGGCTCCTCGCCGCCGCCGGCCTCGCCTCCGGCGTGGTCTCGGCGTTCTCCCTGCCCGCCCTCGGCTCGATGCCGCGCCGCCTCGTGGACGACGCCGCGCTCCCCCACGCGATGGCCCTGCGCCAGGGCCTGAGCCAAGCCGTGCTGCTCGCCGGCGCCCCGCTCGGCGGCGTCCTGGTCGCCACCGTGGGTCTGCCCGCGATCGCGGTCGCCGACGCCGCCGGCTTCGCCGTCGTCCTGCTCGTCCTCGCGGCGATCCGGCCCGCGCGCGGCGTCGGCCCCTCCACGGAGCCGTTCTGGCGCTCCCTGTCCGACGGCGCCCGTGTGGTCGCCCGGACGCGGGGCCTCGCGGCGGCGCTCGGGCTGACGGGCGCCGTGGCCGCCGTCGTGCTGCCGGTGTCGTCGCTGCTCGTGCCCCTGCTCGGGCAGGCGTCCGGGTGGGGCGCCGGAGCGACGGGGGTCGTGGTCGCCGCGCAGGCGGCGGGGTCGATCGGCGCGGCGCTCGTCGTGGCCCGGACCGGGACGGCGCGGCGGACCGGGCGGGCCGTGGCGCTGGGGCTGGCCGCGACGGCGGGCGGCGTGGCGTTGCTCGCCTCCGGGAGCGCGCCGGCTCTGGTGGCCGGCGCGGCCGTCGTCGTCGGGGCGGGGACGGGCGTCGCCGTCGCGCACCTGGGGCCGTTCGTGCTGGGCAGCGCACCCCGCACCCACCTGGCGCGGGTCCAGGCGTGGACGGCGCTGGTGCAGCTCGCGCCGGTGGTGGTGTCCAACAATCTGCTCGGCGCGCTCGCCGAGCGAGTCTCCCCCGGCGTCGCACTGGGCTGCTGCGCAGCCGCCCTCGGGCTGTGCGCGCTGGCGGCCACCCGGCTGCTCGCGCGTCGTGACCCGGCTGGACCCTGAAGTGGGTCGAGGGTCGATGCTGTACCCGTGCACCCCGCAACGATGCTGACCGTCGGCGCGTTCTCGCGCGCCTCGGGCCTCCCCGTCAGCGCCCTGCGCTACTACGACGCCGCAGGCCTGCTCCGTCCCGCGCACGTGGACTCCGCCACCGGCTACCGCTGGTACGCGCCGGACCAGGTGGAACGCGGCAGGCTGGTCGCCCGGATGCGCCAGACGGGCATGCCGGTCGCCGACATCTGCCGCGTCATCACGAGCGACCCCGTCACGGCCCGCCGGGTCGTCGACGCGCACCAGCGCCGCCTGGAGGCCGAGCTCGCCACGGCGTCCGCCCACCTCGCCGACGTACGCGAGCTGCTGGCGGCGACCACCAGCCTCACGGTCGACGACGCCGCGCTGCGCGCCGCGCTCCGCGCCGTCCGGCACGCCGTGAGCGAGGACGCCGGCTGGCCGGCGCTGCGCGGCGTCCTGTTCGACGTCGACGACGCCGGCCTCCGGCTCGTCGCCACCGACCGCCACCGCATGGCCGTCGCCGGAGTGCCGGTGGCAGACGTGTCGGGCCCGGCGGCGCGCGTCATCGTGCCGGTCGCGGTCGTGGACGCCTTCCTGGACCGCGCGGAGACGTCGCGGGTCGACGTGTCCCTGGCCGCGCACCAGATCGCGCTCGGCGGCCTGGACGGCGCGCCGATCGATGCGCTGTACCCCGACTACCAGGCACTTCTCGCGGCGCACGGGTCCTGGCCGGGGGACGCGCGGCCGGTCGCGGTCGGTGTGACCGTGCCTGCGCCGGACCTCCTGGAGCGGGTCCTGCGGTCCGACGTCGGGAGCGAGGCGGACGGCCGACGGCGGGGCGACCTGGTGCTGATCAGCCTCGACCCCGCGGAGGTCCGCGTCGGTGAGGCGCCGGGCACCGTCGCCTTCGACCGGGCGTTTCTCGCCGACGCCGTCCGTTCGTTCGGCGACGCCGACCTGCTGCTGACGGTCGGCGAGCGCGACGCGATGCGCCTCGCGGCGGTACACGGTCCGGACGCCGTCGTCCTCCTCATGCCGGTACGGCGCGACGCTGCCTGAAGCCCTGAACCGTGGGCCCGGGAACCCACCCTCGCTAGTCTGCGCAGATGGCAGACCTCGGACCCATCACCTGGCCACCCGCCCCCATCAGGACCGAGCGGCTCCTGCTCCGGGAGCCCACCGCCACGGACCGCGCGGCAGTCATCGAGCTGAGCGCCTCCCCCGAGGTAGGCGCGTACATCGGCGGGGCTCAGCCGCGTGACGAGCTCGAGCGGACCATCCCCGCGGTGCCGAGGGCGCACCCGGGCCAGTTCGTCGTCGACCTCGACGGAGCGATGATCGGGCTGGTCCAGCTCGACCGGCGCAACGGGGACTATCTGGTCGGCCCGGCCGTCGGGAAGGTCGAGCTGGGCTACCTGTTCCTCCCGGAGGCATGGGGGCAGGGGTACGCCGCCGAGGCCTGCGCGGCGGCACTCGACTGGTTCGCCGGCGCGGTCCCGGACGAGCCGGTCGTGCTGGTCACGCAGTCCGCCAACGAACGCTCGATGCGCCTCGCGGCGCGGCTGGGGTTCGTCGAGGAGGGCCGGTTCGAGGCGTGGGACGCCGAGCAGTGGTTCGGCGTGCGGCCGGCGTCGGCGTCCGGACGGGTCTGAGGTTCACCAGGAACGGGTGAGGGTACGGGGGCCACCACGGCGCTGAGATGAGGAGACTCACCGCAGGTGCCCTCGGCAAGGAGCCAACATGTCCGGCAAGTACGCCCCCGGATCCGACCCGTACCCCGGGCTGACCCCGGTCGCCGGCTACGGCCCGCCGACGTCGGTGGCGGTCACCTCGTCGGGCTTCGCAGGGACGATGCTCGTCCTGGCGGCCCTGTTCCAGATCCTCCAGGGGATCGCGGCCCTGGCGGCGGACACGTCGGCCATGGTCAGCGTCGAGTACATCTACGAGCTCGACGTGACGACCTGGGGCTGGATCCACATCAGCGTGGGCGCCGCCGCGTTCGCCGCGGGCCTCGGCGTTCTGCGCAAGCAGACCTGGGCGTACGTCGCAGGGCTCGCCCTCGCGATCCTGGCGAGCATCGTGAACTTCGCCTTCCTGCCCTACTACCCCCTCTGGAGCGCGGTCATCATCGCCCTCACCCTGGCGGTCATCTGGGCACTGATCTTCCTTCTCGGCCGGCGGAGCTGAGCAGCCGGAACGACGGCACCACGAACGGCGTCAGCGCCAGCACCGCGTACGCCACCCCCACGGCCCAGAGCGTGGGCACCAGCCCGACCCCGTCGACGAGCACGCCCGCCACCAGCGGCCCGAGCGGCAGCCCCAGCCACGCCAGCGACTTCACCGCGCCCAGCACCCTGGGCAGCATCTCCGTCGGGATGCGCTCGTACTGCACCGCGCCCAGCACGGGATTGATGCCACCCATCGCGAGCCCGCAGAGCACCACCACCGCCAGCACGGGCACCACCTCGTCACTCACCGCGAGCGCGAGGAACCACGGCGCGCCGCCGAGCAGGAACCCGAAGGAGTACAGCGCCCAGCGGTTCACCCGCGGCGCCACCCACGCCCCGACCAGGCTCCCCGCCAGGGCGCCCAGGGAGAACCCGCCGGCCACGGTGCCGACGGCGGCCACCGGTAGCTCGTGCTCCCGCACCCAGGACGGGAGATAGACGCTGGCCAGCCCGGCGTTCAGCAGGTTGCCGACGGCGACCATCACGACCACCCCCAGCAGCACCCGGTCGCGCGCGAGGAAGGCGAGGCCGGCGCCGAGTCGGCGCAGGTAGGGGTCCGCGACGTCGTCCCCCGCCGCCGGTGCGCCCACGGTGCGCGGGACGCACAGCGCGACCAGCATCGCGGCGACGAAGAACGCTCCCCCGCTCACGATCAGGACCGTCGGCGGGGAGATCACGGTCAGGAGGACGGCGGCGATCGGCGCGCCGACGAGCTGGCCGCCCTGGCTGGCCGAGGCGTGCAGCCCGGCCGCCCGTTCGAGCGGCACTCCGGCCAGGCGGGCGACGGCGGGGACGAGCGGCGCGCTGCCGCAGTCGGCCACGCCCCGGAACGCGCCGGCACATGCGATGACCACGAGCAACGCCCCGAACCCGAGGTGCCCGTTGACGTACAGCACGGGGACGACGAGCAGCGCCACGCCGGCGGCCAGGTTGGCCGTCCAGCTCGACCGTCGCGGCCCGAACCGCTCCACCGCAGGACCGGCGGTGGCCTGCATCAGCACGTACGGCGCCATCTCGGCCGTCACGACGAGCCCCGTCTGGGCCGCGCTCCCCGTGGTGGTGAGCACGAACCACGGGATCGCGATGGCCGACACGGCCGTGCAGGTCACGGAGACGACGTAGGCCGCCAGCACCGCGGCCAGCGGAAGCCGACGGCGCGCCGCCGCGATCTCGGCCGTCGTCGGCTCGGCGGCCGTCACGCGGGTGCCCCCGTGCCGCCCTCGTCGTCGTCCGGCAGGAGCTGGTACTGGAAGACCGCCCGGTGTCGCTCCGGCCCGTCCGTGTCCGGGCCTCCCGGGCCGCGGGCGCGGCCCGACTGGTCCCGGCGGAACGCGGCGACGGCCTCGACCACGCGCGCCGTGAGCTCGCGGGCCTCGGCGTACGTGAGCGACAGGTCGATGTAGCCGAGCTGCCAGGGCAGCTCACGGACCTCCTCGCCCCGCTCGGGCAGACCGTTCACGTAGCCCAGCACCCGCTCGTGCCCCACCTGGGCGACCATGCGCAGGTACCGCGCCGCCGTCTCGAGCTGCTCGGCGTCGCCCTGCTGGTCGGGCACGCGCAACGTGAAGGTGACGTTCTCGTGCGCGGCCCGCCACCAGCGGTCGCGCCGGTTGCCGAGCTCCTCGTCCTCGACCACGAGCCCGGCGTCCGCGAGCGTGCGCAGGTGGTAGCTCGTCACGCCGCTGGAGTGGCCCACCCGCTGCGCCAGGCCCGACGCCGTGGCGGGTCCGTCCTCGCGCAGCAGCCGGAGCAGGGCGAACCGGATCGGGTGCGCAAGCGCCTGCACGTTGTGCGGGGTCAGCGTCGCGTAACGCTCCGGGTCGAACCAAGGCGGTGGCCAGCCCTCTTGCTCGGTCATGCGACCACGCTACGACCGCAAAGGCTTTTTGCAAAGCACATTTGCAATTGAATCGTTCGGCGGGTCCGGCTCAGTCCACCGGGTGTACCTGCTGCCCGACGGCGCTCCGCAGCGCCGCCCGGAACTCCCCCGGCCGCTCCAGCCAGGGGTGATGTCCGGCCCCGGGGATGATGGTCACCGCGCACCCCAGCTCGGCGCCCAACGAGCGCAGGAGCGCGGCGGGGCGCGGGTCGCCGGCGCCGCCGATGATCGCCGAACCGGAGGGCAGCACCGCGCACAGCCGGTCGATCGCGTGCTCCAGCGGGTCGACGCGTTTGTCGGCGTTGAGCTGGGCGTTCATCACCCAGTTGATCGGCCGCATCGCGCGAACGGACGCCAGCGCCCACGTCCAGGCGTTGTCCTGGTCGGCGTGGTCGGTGAACCACGACAGCGCCAGGTACTCGACCTCCTCGTCGTCGCTGCGCGAGGCGAGCGCCTCGAGGCGGTCGAGCCGTTCCTGCTGGGCGGGCGAGCGACGCGCCCGTTCCGCGACGCGGGTCGGCTCGCGCCACGGCCCCACGAAGGGCCCGCAGAGGTAGACCACTCCGGCGACGCGCTCCGGGTGCGCCAGCGCGAAGAAGCTCACCAGGTCGGTCCCGTAGGAGTGCCCCACCAGGATCATCCGGTCGTGGCCCCACGCGTCCATCAGGTTCTCGAGGTCCCGCACGTGGCGGGCCACGGTGTGCCGACCGCTCCACCCGGACCCTCCGGTGCCGCGCTGGTCGTAGCGGTACACCCGGGTCAGGTCGTCGATCAGGGCGGAGACGGGTTCGAGGTAGTCCGGGAGCCCCGGCCCGCCGTGGACCAGCACGACCGGGGGCCGGCCCGCGCCCGCCACCTCCGCGGGGCCGGACTGCCAGGTGCGCAGCCGGACGCCGTCGTCCACCTCGACCCAGACCACCGTCATAGTGCCGCACCCTACGGCGACCGGCCGGCGGGTGGGCCGATGAGTCCGTCCGCTCCCCCAGGTCTACCCGGTGAGGCAGAGACCACTCATCAGGGAGCACACCATGGGCATCATCCAGATCGAGCTGTTCGCCACCCTCGACCTCGTCGCGCAGGCGCCCGGCGGACCCGAGGAGGACCCGGAGGGGTTCCCGTTCGGCGGCTGGCAGGCCCCGCTGCTCGACGACGTCACCGGCACCCAGGTCGACTCGGCCTACGAGGGCACCGACGCCCTGCTGCTCGGCCGGCGCACCTACGACATCTTCGCCGCCTACTGGCCGCAGCACGAGGGCGACCAGGACTTCGAGATCGCCGAGCTCTTCAACCGCGTGCCCAAGTACGTGGCCTCCCGCGGCACGCCCGACCTCGCGTGGGCCGGCTCCACGCAGCTCGGCCCGGACCTGCCCGCCGCGGTGCGCGAGATCCGGGACCGCCACGAGAACATCAAGGTGGTCGGCAGCCTGGACCTGGTACAGACCCTGCTGCGCGAGAAGCTCTTCGACCGACTCGACCTGTGGGTGCACCCCATCCTGCTCGGCGTCGGCAAGAAGGTGTTCGACGGCGGCGCGGTGCCCTCCAACCTCACCCTCCTCGAACCGCCGGCGACCAGCCCGAACGGCACGGTGCACCTGCTCTACGGTCTCGCCGAGGGCACCCCGGGCACGGGCGACATGGGCGCCCCCGACCGCGGGGTCTGACGCCCCGAGCAGCACCCGCAGCCGCCGAACGTAGGGTTGATCGCCTCATCAGCGCTCATGAGCCGACGAACCCTGCGTTCGACGCCGGCGGCGCACACCGTGCCGAACGGTTCGCGGCCGCGCTCACCGACGTCGAGCAGCTGCTCACCGCCCGGATCGAGGAGCTCGCCTCCGCCGTCGCGGCCAACCTGCTGGCCCGCCGGGAGCTGCTGGCGATGCCGGCCGGGTTCGAGGCCCAGCCCGACACCGCCGCGCGGTACGGGATGGTCAACACCCATCGCCAGGAGGAGTGGCCGACGTCGGCCCGCCTGACCGCGCTGGTGGAGGCGAAGCTGCGCGCCGCGGGCGTGCCCGTGCCGCACGGGCGCTGATGGGAGTTATCAGGGCATGGATCCCCGCACGTCCCGTGCGGTAATCTCCGGGGAGCAGGTACATGACAGCGCTGTCAGCACGGGAGGAACCCATGGCCACCCACCGCATCCGATCCGGCGCGGGGGCGCCGTTCCGCCGAGCGGTCGCGGGGCTCGCCGTCGTCGGCCTGGCCCTGCCGATCGCCACCCTCGCGATCACCCCGGCCCAGGCCGCCGGCCCCCGGACGGGACCGCCCGCGGCCGCACAGGCCGCGTACGGCGCCCCCGACGAGACCGCCGCGAACTACTACGCGGCGCTTCTGCGGCACACGCGCTGGGTCGAGACGGTCTGGGACGAGTCGGCGGGCGTCTACCAGGCCACGGACATGAACTTCGCGGTGGTGCTGGGCAACGCGGTGCTGCTCACGCACGGCGAGTACGACGCCGACCTGGCCGGCGTCCCCGAGGGCATCCTCCGCGAGCACACGCTCGCGACCATCGAGCACTACGCCGCGACCAACCGCCTCGTGGACCCGGCGGGCACCTGGGGTCGTCAGCTCTTCTGGGACTCGACGTTCCAGTCCTACTTCCTGGCCGCCGGCACCCTGCTCTGGGACGAGCTCGACGCCGCGACGCAGGCCAACCTGACCACCATCGCGACCGGCCAGTCCCGGTACACGGCGGACCTCGACTTCACGGACGACCCCCTGTCGGGCGGCTGGACCACCGAGTGGCCCGCAGGCAAGTACCGCGGCGACACCGCACAGGAGGAGGTCGGCGTCTACACGCAGGCCCTCGCGCCCGGGCTGGCGTGGGCGCCCGAGGATCCCGACGCCGGCCGCTGGGCCGAGCAGCTCGCCGACTGGGGCCGCAACGCCGCAGGTCAGCCGACCGCCGACCGCAACAACCCGGCGGTCGTCGCGGGCAAGCCGGTCTCGTCCAACACGATGCACAACATCCACGACACGTACATCGTGGAGAACCACGAGTCGTTCGGGCCGCACTACCAGTCCGACTCGTGGCGCTCGGGGGCCCGCAACGCGATCCACTTCCTGCTGCGCGACGAGCCGCTGCCGGAGATCCTCACGCGGCAGCCGAACTCGGCCGAGCTGTGGGAGTCCATCAAGCTGGTCATGTCCGACCAGGGCGAGCCGTTCATGCCCATGGTCCGCGACCGCGAGTTCCTCTACGGGCGCGACGTGATCCCGATGGCGTTCCTCGCGCAGGTGCTGCGCGACCCCGACGCGGCGCGCGCCGAGGTGAACCTCGCCGCGGCGCTGGAGGACTACCAGGCGTACGCGCCGGTGGACCGCCTCACCAAGTTCTCGGGCGAGCCCAAGTACGAGCCGGAGGCCCGCGCCGAGATCGCGATCTCCTACCTGCTGCACGTCGAGGCCGCGGAGTCCGCAGGGGGTCCCGTGGAGCCGACGCCGCAGGAGGTCTTCTTCGAGCGGCTGTCCGGCGTGCGCGACTTCGGCGCGGTGCCCGGCCTCACGGTGCAGCAGACGCCGCAGTCATGGGCGGGCGCCGTGAGCCGCAAGGGCTTCGTCAAGTTCCCCTGGGTGCCGGGGCACGACTCGTGGCTGTTCCACGCCTCGGGCTCGTCGACGTTCCTCTACCCGGACTCGAACGCGACCGTGGCCGAGCGCCACGTGACCACGTACACGCAGCCGCGCGACGGCTTCGAGGGCACGTCCTCGGTGTTCCGGATCCGCGACGGGTACGCGGGCCAGGCCACGCTCCCGACGGGCGCGGCGGTGTACGCGTCCTCGGGCGCGGGGCCGGACGACGCGAGCCTGTCGGTACGCAACCTCGCCATGGGCGGCTACGCCGGGCTGGACGGGTCGCGTACCTATACGACGGCGGAGGGCGCCACCACCGTCGCCGAACCGGAGCCGGACCCGGCGGACGCCAACGTCGCCCGCCTCGACACGCTGAACCTCGTGCCCGCGGGGGCGTCCGAGCCCGCCCCGGTCACCGCGCGGTACGTGCGGATGCAGGGTGTGCAGGGCCACCCGCAGTACGGCTACTCGCTCTATCACCTGCGCGCGTTCTCCCCCGCCGGGGACGACGTCGCGGCCGGGCGCCCCGCGACGGCGTCGAGCGCCGACACGGGCCGGGCCGCGAGCGCCGTCACCGACGGCAGCGGGACGACCCGCTGGGCGGTGTCCCGTGCGGACCGGACGCGCCCCGACTCGTGGGTCCAGGTGGACCTGGGCGCGCCCACGCAGGTGGCGCGGGTGCAGCTCGGGTGGGAGTCCGCGGCGGGCGAGCGGTACCGGGTGCAGGCGTCGCTGGACGGTGTGACCTGGCACGACGCGGCGTCGTTCGACGCCTCCGAGCCGCTGCTGTCGAGCGCGGGCCCGTGGCTGAACGTCGAGGGTTCGGCCGGGTTCGTCGTCCGCGGCAGCGGGGCGCCGATCACGGTGTCGCGGGCGGACGCCACGCGGCACGTGGTCCGGCTGGCGGACGGTGCGGCCGGGCCGCGGCTGGTGGAGATGGTGCCGGGCGACGCCGCGGCGACGTCGGCCCAGGCGGCCCGGCCCGTCCCGGTGGCGGACGCCGACGGGGTGCGCGTGAGCCTGGTCGACGGCTATCTGGTCGCGTTCAACCTGACGGGCGCGGACGTGACGACGACGGTCACGGTGCCGCACGGGAGCAGCCCCCGCGGCACGGACGGTGCCGTGCCCGTGTTCGCGGGCGAGCAGACGATCAGCGCGGACTCGTCGGCCCTGGGGCTGGCGATCCCCGCCGGCGATGCCGTGGTGCTCGCCCCGCGCGCGACCGTGGCCGGGCCCCGCGGGCGCACGCCGGAGGGCATCACCGTGGACGTCACGGACGCCCGCACCGTCACGCTGACCGGCCGGGGTCCGGTGACGGTGCGGCACGCGGAGACCGGGGCGACGCGCCCGGCGGCCGCGACGCCGCGGGGCACCACGGTGCGCTTCGCGGACGGCACGCCGTTCCCCGTGGCCGACCTGGCGCTGAGCACGCTCACGTTCCCGGCGTCGGTGCTGCCCGAGGGTATGACGTCGCCGTCGAACGCCGTGGACGGCGACCGCGGCACGGCGTGGGTGCCGGGGCGGGACGGGCGCATGGTGACCGACCTGGGCGCACCGCGGGAGATCGGCACGGTGGTGGCCGAGTGGGCGCGCCGCCGGACGCCGTCCGCGGTCGTCTCGGTGAGCGACGACGGGCTCACGTTCACCGACGTCGGCACGCTGCGGGCCGGCCGGGCTGAGGCCACCCTCGACGTCGGCCGCACGGCCCGCTACGTGGCGATCACGACGTCGTGGCGCCCGGGCGACCCCGGCCTGACGGCCCTGAAGGTGCTGCCCCCGGCAGCAGCAGAGAACTGACCGGCGTTCAGCAGGCTCCTGGGTACCGTATGGCGGCGCACACGGTACCCAGGAGCCTGCTGAACCCACCTCAGGAACGAGGGCGCCGGGCCGCTCAGCCCGAGCGGCCCCTGCGCACGGCACCGACGATCAGCACGATCCCGACCACGGCGAGGATCGGCCCGACGATCGCCCACAGCGTCACGCCCGTCATCGGGCTGCCGGCGAGGTAGCCGAGCCCCTGCACGGTGAACACGCAGCCGATGGCGACGAGCACCAGGCCGGCCACGATCAGGCCAGATCTCATCGTTGCCTCCGAGGACGGGGACCGGTCACCCCGACCGTACCGTCAGTACTTGTGGGTGCCCAGGGTGGACGACGAGATCATCGCGTCGTCGGCGTAGCAGTAGCCCCAGCCCTCGCCCGGCTCGACGGAGCGCATGAGCACGTGCCCCGACTCCTTGTAGTGGGCGGTCGCGTGCTTGGCCGGGGAGGAGTCGCAGCAGCCCACCTGCCCGCACACCAAACAGCTGCGCAGGTGCACCCAGGTGCCGCCGAGGGCGAGGCACTCGGGACAGCCCTCCCTGTTCTCGGGTTCGAGGACCGCGACCTGGTCCAGATGCGTGCACTCGTCGGTCATCGTTCGATCCTCACGTCGCTCCGGCAGGTCTCCCGCCGCGGCCGGTACCACCCGCGGCGGATGGCACAGAGTCTAGGCCGGGAACGACGCCGCGGGCGGGCCGCCGGTGGTGCTCTCCCGCGCCGTGATCCGGTGGGGCACCACCACGTGCTCGGCCGGCGCGTCCGGCTCGGCGATGCGCCGCATCACCAGGCGCACCGCCTCGGCCGCGAGCCGGGGCAGGTCAGGCGTCACGGTGGTCAGCGACGGCACGGAGAACTGGCCGTCCTCGATGCCGTCGAAGCCGGCGACGGCCACGTCGTCGGGCACCCGTAGCCCGCCGTCGTGCAGGGCGCGCAGCGCGCCCAGGGCCATCAGGTCGTTGAAGCAGAACACGGCGTCGAAGTCGACGCCGCGGGAGAGCAGCTGCGCCACGGCGTCGGCGCCGCTGGCCCGGTGGTAGTCGGTGCACTCGACCACGAGGTCCGGGTCCACGGCCACGCCCGCCTCGGCGAGCGCCGCCAGGTAGCCCTCGCCGCGCAGCCGCCCGGTCCCGTCGCCGCTCTGCAGGCCGATCCCCGCGATCCGACGCCGGCCCAGGTCCAGGAGGTGCCGCGTGACGTCCCGGGCCGCAGCCACGTTGTCCACGCCCACGTGGTCCACGCCCGCCGGCTCGCCGTACTCCCCCAGCAGCACGAGCGGCGTGCCGTCCCGCCGCTCGACGACCTCCGCGGCCGGGGTGACGAGCGGGCTGAAGAAGACGCCGTCGACCAGGTGGCTGGGCAGGCCGTCGAGCACCGCGCGCTCCCCCGCCAGGTCGCCCGACGTCTCCTCGATGAGCACCGACTGGCCCACCGCCCGCGCCGCCGCCGCGAGCTCGGAGGCCAGGCCCGCGAAGTAGGGCGACGTGAGCTCCGGCAGCGCGATCGCCAGGAACCCGGCCCGCCCGTGGCGCAGGCTGCGGGCCGACGTGTTGGGGCGGTACCGCAGCTCCGCGATGGCCGTCTGGACCCGCTCCCTGGTTTCCGGCCGCACGTTCGGGTGCCCGTTGATCACGTTCGACACCGTCTTGAACGAGACCCCGGCGCGTTCCGCCACGTCGCGCAACGTCACCCTCACTGATAGCCCCTGACCTGGCCGCGAACTCGATCCGCCCGCGCCCTGCGGGCCCGGCGGAGCAGCGCTCCGTGCGGGTCGGGACACTGCTCCGACAAGGCTAGACCACTGTCAGGATCCGCCGGGCGGACGGCCGGTCGGGGTTAGCCTCTCACCGGCGTGCCCGATCAGGCCGCGCCGGCGTGGCAGTCGTGAGAGGAAGAGCAGTGGAACGAACCCGGGTCCGTGAGACGACCGACCAGGACGAGGCGGTCGTGCTCCGGCTCATGACCGAGTACATGACGTGGGCACTCGCGACCTTCGAGGAGACCTACGGGTTCGCGATGGGTCTGGACGCGCGGCACACCAGCGCCGACCTGGACACGTTCCGCCGGCCCACCGGACTGATGGCGCTCGCCGACGTCGACGGTTCACCCGCCGGCGTCGCCGCGCTGCGCGCTCAGGACGACGGCGTGGTCGAGATCAAGCGGATGTTCGTGCGCCCCGAGCACCGCGGGGAGCACCTGGGCTCGGCGATGCTGGACTGGCTGCTGGAGCGCTCCCGGGCGGACTTCGGCGCGCGGACCGTGCGGCTGGACAGCAACCGCTTCATGACCGGGGCGCACCGGCTCTACGAGTCGCGCGGCTTTGTCGAGCGCACGCCCTACCCGGGCTCCGAGATCCCGGGCGAGCTCCAGCACCTGTGGCGGTTCTACGAGCTGTCGCTGGACTGATCAGCCCCTTGCCGACCGCAGGTTATCCGTTGTAACTTCGCGCGTGGTTATCCGTTGTAAAGGAGCGACGGCCACGTCATCGAGGACGTGGCGCGCGGCCGCCCGAAGGGACGATCACCCATGGAGATACGGTTCGTAGCCGCCCTCGCCACGCTCGCGCTGGTCGTCAGCGCCGTGGCCCTGCCCGGTACCGGAGGTGCGGCGGCAGCCCCCGCGGAAGCCGCGCCACCGCCGTCGGGCACCACGTATACCAACCCCGTGACCGACCCGTTCTCGGACACCTACGCCGACCCGGCGGTGATCCGCGGCAAGGACGGCTGGTGGTACCTGTACGCGACCAGCGACCCGCTGGTGTCGGGCGGCCCGTTCGGCAACATGCACGTGGCGAAGTCGCGCGACCTGGCCACGTGGGAGTACGTCGGCACCGTCTTCGACGGCGAGAACCGGCCCGCGTGGGCCGCGGAGGCGTCCTACTTCTGGGCGCCGGACATCCGGTACGTGGACGGCCGGTACGTCATGTACTACACCGTCACGGACACGGCGGCGAACCCCGACGCGTGGGACTACACGATCGGCGTCGCGACGGCGCCCACCCCGACGGGGCCGTGGACGGACTCGGGCGGGCCGGTCCTGGACCCGCGTCCCGCACCGGGCGGCGGGTACCTCAACACGATCGACCCGGCCCTGTTCGCCGACGACGACGGCTCCCGCTACCTCTACTTCGGCGGCTTCAACGGCGGCATCTGGGTCACGGAGCTGGACGAGACCGGAACCCGCGCCGTGGGTGAGCCCACGCGCGTGACCGTCGCGGACCGCTACGAGGGCGCGTTCGTGGTCAAGCGGGACGGCTGGTACTACCTCATGGGGTCGTCGGCCAACTGCTGCTCCGGCCCCGTGACCGGGTACAGCGTCTACACCGGCAGGTCGCGCTCGCCGCTGGGCCCGTTCACCGACCACGAGGGTGTGGGCATGAACGAGTCGCGCGTGGGCGGCACCCTCGTCGTGGCGCAGAACGGCAACAGGTGGATCGGCGTGGGGCACCACGCGGTGTTCGCCGACGTGTCCGGGCAGGACTGGATGCTCTACCACGGCATCGACCGCGACAACGCGTGGCTGAACCAGCCCGGCGGCGTGAACCGCCGGCCCACGCTGCTCGACCGGCTCGACTGGATCGACGGCTGGCCCGTGGTCAACGCCGGGGCCGGCCCGAGCGAGGGCGCGCAGACCGCGCCGGTGGCCGCGAGCGAGCTGGGCATCGTGAGCGCCGACCCGGCCTCCGGGCACGCGCTGCGGCGCGTGACGGGCGCGTTCGCCCGGGGCACGGACGGCTCCGGCGACGCCGGGGCGATCGCGCGGCTGGTCCCGGACCGGCGGCACGCCGCCGTCGTGCGGACGGCGCCCGCGCCGCGGGACGTGCGGGTCGAGACGGACGTGCGGCTGCCCGACGCCGACGGGTCGTTCACGGTCACGGTCGGCGGGCCCGGCTCGGCCGGGGTGTCGGTGCGGCTGGACGCGCAGGAGCGCGAGCTCGTCGTCGGACAGGGACGGCAGAAGGTACGGACGGCGCTGCCGGCGAACGCGGACCTGACCTCCTGGCACGTGCTGAGCGTCGAGGTGCGCGACGGCGTGGCCGATGCGCGGCTGTCGTCGAGCGGCCTGGGTGACGTGGACGCCGAGGCACGGTTCGAGCCGCGGACGCCGCTGCCCCGCAAGGCGCCGGTGCGCCTCGTGGCGGACGGCGCCGAGGCGCAGCTCGACAACCTGACCGTCGTCGCGGCGCACGAGCCCGTGACGGAGCGCGTGTCAGAGCCGGAGGCGGGCGCGGTCACGTTCGCCGAGGAGTTCGACGGCGATCTGGACGCCGGCTGGCGCTGGCAGCACGGGCCGGCCGCCGTCGACGTCGCCGACGGGGCCCTGACCTGGCCGCTGACCGGCCACGACCTGGTGGGCACGCGGAACGACGCGCCGGTGCTGCTGCGCGACGCGCCCGACGGCGACTACGTGCTGGAGGCCACCGTGCGCCTGCCGCTGGGCGAGGACACGGTGCGCAACTTCCAGCAGGCGGGCCTGCTGGTGCACGCGGGCGACGACGACTTCCTGCGGCTCGGCTCGGTGGCGATCGGCCGGACCCGCCAGGTCGAGTTCGGCAAGGAGCTCACGGCCGACGGCGCCGTCCGGTTCGGCGGCTTCGTCTCCGGTCCGGTGGCCGACACCATGCACCTGCGGCTGTTCCACACCACCGATCCGGTCACGGGCGAGCACCGCTACCGCTCCGCCACGTCGCGCGACGGTGACCACTGGCGCTTCGGGGCCACGTGGACGCTCCCGGCCGACACGGACCCGGCGATCGGGATCTACGCGGGCGGCGGCGCGACACCCGCGGTGAGCGCGGTGTTCGAGGAGGTGCTGGTCCGCGACCTGGGCTAGACCCGGGGGCGCCCCTCTGGCGCCCCTCCCCTTCGAGGCCTAAGTTTCTTCGCTTTGAGCGGCCTCAAAGCGAAGAAACTTAGGCCTCGAAGAAGGTTGACCCCGTCCGCCTACCGCTCCGCCGGCGTGGCCGTCAGGGACCAGCTCGCCAGGAGGCTCAGCGCCCGCTGGGACGGCGAGCCCGGCTCGGCCGAGTAGACGTACAGGGTCGTGTCGGGGTCGCCGGGCAGGGCGAGGGTCTCGTACTCGACGGTGAGGTCGCCGACGACGGGGTGGCGCAGCCGCTTGGACCCGTACGTGCGCTGGTAGACGCGGTGCTCCGTCCACCAGGCGGCGAACTCGTCGCTGGCCTCGCGCAGCTCCGCGATCAGCGCGGCCGTGGCCCGGTCTGCGGGGTCGTTCCCCGCCTCCAGCCGCAGGTTCTCGACGGCGGCACGGGCCTGCTCCTCCCAGTCGACGAACAGCGACCGCGCGCCGTCGTCGAGGAACATCCAGCGCGCATAGTTGCGCCGCGGCGCCGGGAACCGCTCGAAGTCGGTGAACAGGGCCCGGCCCATGCGGTTCTGGGCGAGCACGTGGGCGCGGCGGCCCAGAACAAGCACGGGCGCGTCGCCGAGCGCGTCGAGCAGCTGGTACAGCCCGGGGCGGACCCGCTGGACGGGACGGGTGCGCGGCTGGACCGACCCCGAACCGAGCCCGATGAGGTCGGCCAGGTGGGCACGGCCGGCCTGGTCCAGCCCGAGCGCGCGCCCGATGGCGTCCACGACCGACGGCGACGGCACGATGCGCCGGCCCTGCTCCAGGCGGGCGTAGTAGTCGGTCGAGACGCCGGCCAGGAACGCGACCTCCTCGCGGCGCAGGCCGGGCACGCGGCGCACCCGGCCGTCGGCGGGCAGGCCGGCGCGCGACGCGTCGCCCTGGCTCCGTGCGCGACGCAGGAAGTCCGCCAGCTCCGTGTTCTTCTCGGCCATGGCTCCATTCTGGGCAGGCCGCCTCGTGCGGCGCACCCGTCAGGGTGGACCTCCGCGTCCTAGTCAGCCGCGACCCAGGACGCAGGGGGCCGGACATGGCGCCCTGCGGCGCGGTTCCGGGCGGAAGTCTTGACGTGTCGGCACGCCCCGCCGACCTGACCCTCCCGAGGAGACCACCATGTCCTACCCCACCGACCGCCCCGCGACCTGGTTCGTCACCGGCGCCTCCCGCGGGCTCGGCCTCGAGCTCGTCCGGCAGCTCCTGGAGCGCGGCGAGAACGTCGCCGCCACCACCCGGTCCACCGAGCGCCTGACGAGCGCGCTCGACGACGTCGACACCTCCCGGCTGCTCGCCCTGACCGTCGACCTGGCCGACCAGGCCCAGGTGAACCGGGCCGTCGCCGCCACGACGGAGCGCTTCGGCACCCTCGACGTGGTCGTGAACAACGCCGGGTACGGCTACCTGGCCGCCGTCGAGGAGGTCTCGGACGCCGACGCCCGTGCGATGTTCGACGTCCAGGTCTTCGGCGTCTGGAACGTGCTGCGCGCGGTGCTGCCGGGCTTCCGCGCCCACCGCGGCGGGCACGTGATCAACGTGTCCTCGATCCTCGGCCTGCTCTCGTTCCCCGGCTGGAGCCTGTACGCGGCGGGCAAGTTCGCGCTGGAGGCGATCACGGAGTCCCTGGCCGCCGAGGTGGCGGACCACGGGATCCGCGTGAACCTCGTCGAGCCCGGCTACATGCGCACCGACTTCCTGCGGCCCGTGTCGCTCGGCCTGCCGTCGGACACGAACGAGGCCTACCCCGCCGTCCGCGAGATGGTCGAGCAGCACCTCGGGATGCCGGGCACCCAGCTCGGCGACCCCGCCAAGGCGGCCGCGGCGATCATCACCGTCGCGACCTCCGGCGAGGCGCCCCTGCACCAGCTCCTCGGCTCGGACTCGCTGGGGTTGGCTGCGGGACGCCTGCACAGCCTGTCCGACGACGTCGAGGCGTCCCGCCCGCTGGCGACCACCACGGACATCGCTGAGACGCCGGCGGCCTGAGGCTTCTCAGGCCGGGCGCCCGGCCTAGACCGCGGCCGTCGTCGAGTAGGCGCCGGCCGCGATGTCCTCGACCAGCGTCGGGCCCGTCGGCGTCCAGCCGAGCAGCTCGCGCGTCGCGGTGCTCGTCGCGGACCCCTCCATGCCGAAGAACCCGCCGATCCAACCGAAGTGCGCGGCGACGTCGTCGGGCGCGATCGAGGCGACCGGCAGGTCGAGGGCCGCTCCGATCGCCTCGGCGATCTCGCGGCTCGTGACCCCTTCCTCGGCCACGGCGTGCAGCCGGGAGCCGGACGGGGCCTTGGCCAGGCCGAGCGCCACGAGGCGCGCGGCGTCGGAGCGGTGCACGGCGGCCCAGCGGTTGCTGCCGCCGCCCGGGTAGCCGGACACGCCGTGGCGGCGGGCAGCGTCGGCGATCACCGAGATGAAGCCGTGGTCGCCCGCCCCGTGCACCGTGGGCGAGAAGCGCAGGCTCACGACCCGCACGTCGCGGTCGACGTACTCCAGCGCCAGGTTCTCGGCGCCGCCGCGCGGTGAGCCGGGGCCGTGGGCCGACGAGGCGTCCGCCTCGGTGGCGGGGCGGCCCTGTGCCAGCCCGGCGGTACCCGCCGCGAAGAGGAACGGCCGGCCCGAGCCTGCGAGGGTGTCGGCGAAGGTCTGCACGGCGGCCCGCTCGGCGGCGTTGGACGCGGCCGGGTTCGAGAAGTCGTGCTTGTTGGCCAGGTGCAGCACTGCCTCGGCGGCGTCGGCGCCCCGGCGGAGGCCGTCGAGGTCGTCCAGGTCGCCGCGCTGCACACGGACCCCCTTGGCCTCCAGCGCGTCCGCGGACGCGTCGGACCGGGCGAGCGCGGTGACGGCGTGGCCGTCCGCGAGCAGCTCGTCGACGGCGGCCGACCCGATCCAGCCGGATGCTCCGGTCACGAAAACCTGCATGGTGAACCTCCAGTGATGTCAGTGACTGCTGTCAGTCACAGACATCACCTTACGCGTGACGTCAGCCTCTGTCATCACCTAGACTGGAGCCATGGTCAGATGGCAGCCCGGGACGAGCGAACGACTGCAGGCCGCCGCGCTGGACCTCTTCGCGAGCCAGGGCTACGAGCAGACGACGGCCGCGGAGATCGCGCAGTCCGTCGGCCTGACCGAACGCACCTTCTTCCGGCACTTCAGCGACAAGCGCGAGGTGCTGTTCCACGGGCAGCAGCTCCTGGTCGACGCGTTCCTCGCCGGGATGGCGGCGGCGCCGGACGACGCCACGCCGATGGAGCTGGTCGCGGCCGCGCTGGAGTCGGCGGCCGAGTTCTTCCCGGACGAGCGCCGCGAGCACTCCCGGCTGCGGCAGACCGTCATCGACCAGAACCCGGCACTGCAGGAGCGGGAGCGGCACAAGCTGTCGGTGCTGGCGGCGACGGTCTGCGAGGCGCTGCGCGCCCGGGGCGTCACGGAGCCGGCGGCCACCCTCGCGGCGGAGTCGGGCGCCACGGTGTTCGGCGTCGCCTTCACGCAGTGGATCGCGCCGGGCGAGACCCGGCCCATCACGCAGATCGAGCGCGCGGTGCTCGCCGAGCTGCGCGGCCTGACCGCCGTCGGACCCGGCCCTGCCGCCGGGGACTGACGCCGGTCAGCCCCAGCGGAACAGCAGCGCCGCGGTCACCGAGCCGACGACCACCGTCACGCCCAGGCTGATCAGGTGCACGGGCTCGACGGGAGCCCCCACCCAGGCCGCCGCGAGCGCCTGGACCGCCGCCCCGAAGGGCAGCCGTTCGCCGACGGCGGCGAACGGCTCGGGCAGGCTGCCGGGGCCGCCGAACATGCCGCCGAGGGCACCGAGCGCGAAGAAGCCGACGAGCCCGATCGCGACGGCCGAGTTGGGCGTGGGCGCTACGGCGGCCACGATCATCCCGACGGCGTACATCGCCGCCATCGCGAGGGCGTAGACCCCGACGGCCGTGGCGGGATGCGCGGGCGGGCTCGCACCGAAGCCGAGGAACGCCACGCCGAGGGCGAGCGCCAGCCCGAGGACCGTCTGGAGCACGCTGACGATCACCTGGGCGACGAGCACCATCGCGGGTGACGCCGGGGTGACGGCGAGCCGCCGCAGGATGCCGCTGTGGCGGTAGTAGGCCAGGAAGCTCGGCATGTTGATGACGCCGATGGTCGCCATGACCATCGTGAGCACCAGCGGCAGCACGTACGCCTCCAGGGCGGAGAACCCGGCGACCACCTCCTGGTCGCCGGCCGCGTGGGCGCTCGTCAGGAGGATCAGGAGCGGCAGGCCGAGGGGGACGACGAGGCCGGCGGTGTCCCGCGCGACCATCTTGGCCTCGCAGACCACGAGGGTGAGCCAGGCCCTCGGGCCCGGCCGCCGGACGGTGACGGGAGTGGCGATGGTGCTCATTCGGCTGCCTCCAGCTGCTTTCCGGTGAGGGCGACGAACGCGTCGTCGAGGGTGTCCGCGCCCGCTCGCGCGGTCAGCTCTCCCGGCGGTCCGACGGCGACCAGCCGGCCGGCGTCGAGCAGCGCGACCCGGTCGCAGAGCCGTTCGACCTCCTCCATCGCGTGGCTGACGAGCACGATCGTCACGCCCTCGTCGCGCAGGCGCTCGACCGTCGCCCACATGCGGCGGCGGGCGAGCGGGTCGAGCCCGGTCGTGAGCTCGTCAAGGATCACGACTCGCGGCCGGCCCACCATCGCGAGCGCGATGGAGACCCGCTGCTGCTGGCCGCCGGACAGCTTCTCGAACCGCACGCGCCGCTGCTCCTCCAGGCCCACCAGGCCGAGGAGCTCGGCAGCCGGGCGTGGGTCGGGGTAGAAGCTGCGGTACAGGTCCAGCAGCTCGGCCACCGTGAGCGCGCCGTGCAGGTAGGCCGCCTGGAGCTGCACGCCCAGCACCTGGCACACCTTCGCCCGGTCCCGCCGCGGGTCGAGGCCCAGCACGCGGACGCTCCCCCGGTCCGGCCGGCGCAGCCCCGCGATCATCTCGACCGTGGTGGTCTTGCCCGCGCCGTTGGTGCCGAGAACACCGAGCACCTCCCCGGTGTCGACCCGCAGGCTGACGTCGTCGACGGCAACCTTGTCGCGGTACCGCTTGACGAGACCCTCGGCCAGGATCGCCGGCGCTCGCCCGCCGGTGCCGCTCCCGTTCGTGTCGCTGCTCATGTCCGACGACGCTAGGCGCCGGGCCCGGGCGCGCACCTGTGCCGTTGGTCAGGGATGTGAACCATGACTTTCGGCACGGGCGGGGTCGGGCGCGCCGACCGTAGGGTGGCTGTCATGCGGCGCCTGGGGACCGAGGAGTGGTCGGGTCTCGCGATGCTCGTGGTCGCGCTGGCCCTGGCCGGGCCGGTGCTGTTCGGGTACGCGGCGCCGTCCGTGCCGCGTGGCTGGTGGATCGCACTGTTCGTCCTCGTGATGGTGACCCTGCTGGGCTCCCTGATGCGGGAGAAGGCCGACCTGCTGCGGCACACGATGTTCGGGACTGCCGTCGTCGCGTCCTGGGCCGTGGTGCTCACCGCTCCGCAGGTCGGCCTCATGCCGGTGCTGCTGGTCGTCATCGCGAGCGTGAGCGTCTACGTCGCTCCGCTGGGGGTGGGCTTCGTCGTCGTGGCGCTGAACACCGTGGTGCTGGTCGTGCTCGCGACCCTGCGCGACGACGGGCTCGCCGACGCCCTGGTGGGTGTCGGTTTCTACCTGCTCATCCAGCTCGCGACGATGCTGAGCTCGATGACGCTCGTCCGCGAGCAGCGCCTGCGCCGGGAGCTCAGCCAGGCGCACGTCGACCTGCGGGCGGCGTCGGCCCTGCTCACGGAGTCCGCGCGGACGGCGGAGCGGCTGCGGATCTCGCGCGACCTGCACGACCTCATCGGCCACCAGCTCACCGTGCTCACCCTGGAGCTGGAGGCGGCGCGGCACCGGGACGGCGCGCAGGCCCGCGACCACGTGGAGCGGGCGAACCGGGTGGCCCGCGACCTGCTGGCCGACGTCCGGGCGACGGTCGGCGAGCTGCGGACGGCGTCGTCGGACCTGACCGAGGCGTTCCGGCAGGTGGTGCGCGACCTGCCGGACCTGGACGTGTCGATCGACGTCGGTCCGGACCTGCAGGTGGACGAGGAGCAGACGGCGGCCCTGGTCCGTGCCGTGCAGGAGATCGTCACCAACACCCTGCGGCACGCCGATGCCCGTGCGCTGCGGATCGCGGTGGCCGCCGGACCCGGCGGCGTCGTCCTGACCGCGCTGGACGACGGCCGCGGGTTCCACGAGCTGGTGCCCGGCAACGGGCTGCGCGGCCTGGCGGAGCGGTTCGAGGCCCTGGGCGGCGGCGTCGAGTTCGACGGCGCCGACGGCTTCCGGGTCACGGCGCGGGTGCCGACGTGACCCGCGTCGTCATCGTCGACGACCAGACGCTGGTGCGGCACGGCATCCGGGCCCTCCTGGAGATCGCCGACGTCGACGTGGTGGGCGAGGCCGACGACGGCGCGGCCGCGCTGGAGGTGATCGCCGCGACCGAACCCGACGTGATCCTGCTGGACCTGCGGATGCCGCGCCACGACGGCCTCTGGACCCTGGGCCGGCTGCGGGAGCTGGGCAGCGACGTGCCCGTGCTGGTGCTCACCACGTTCGACGACGACACGCTCGTGCTCGACGCGCTGCGCTCCGGCGCGCGCGGGTACCTGCTCAAGGACGTGACGGTCGAGCAGCTCACCCGGGCGGTGCACGCACTGGCCGGCGGCGGGACCCTCGTGGCGCCGTCGATCACGGACCGGATGCTGCGCGCGATCCGCGCCGTGCCGCCGGCGAGCGGCGCCGACGCGCTGCCGGTGCAGCGGCTGACCGACCGCGAGCTCGAGGTGCTGCGGCTCATGGCCGAGGGCTACACGAACCGCGAGATCTCCGGCGCGCTGTCCCTGGTCGAGGGCACGGTCAAGAACCACGTCTCGACCATCCTGCTCAAGCTCTCGGCGCGGGACCGGACCAACGCCGTGCTGCGGGCCCTGCACCTGGGCGTGCTCGGCTAGCGCGTCTCCTGGCCTAGCGCATCTCCTGGTACGGGATCACCACGCGCTTGATGACCAGCAGGCCCGCCGCCGCCACCGGGACCGCGACGAGGGCCCCGAGGATGCCGCCGAGCGCCGCGCCCGCCAGGGCCGCGACGATGACCAGGACGCCGGGCATCGACACCGCGCGGCTCATCACGCGCGGGGACAGGACGTACGCCTCGACCTGCATGTAGACCAGCAGGCACGCCCCGACGACGATCGCGGCGACGGGGCTCACCGTCAGCGTCGCGAGCGTCACGAGGATGGACCCGATGACCGTGCCCACCACGGGGATCAGGGCCGCGACGAACGCGATGACGGCGAGCAGGATCGGGGCCGGGCTGCCCGCGAACAGGGTGAGCACCAGCGTGAACGTGGCGTTGATGGTCGCCAGGATGAGCTGCCCGGAGACGTACCGGCCCACGGAGTCCAGCACCTCGTCCAGGAGCGACCCGGTCATCTCCCGCCGGGAGCGCGGCACCAGGCGCAGGACGGCGGCGACCATGGTCGGCAGCGTCAGGGCGAAATAGATGGTCAGGGCCGTGACGATGATGACCGCCGTGACGCCGTTGATCAGCCCGGTGCCGACCTGCAGCACGCCGCCGGCGATCGCCGAGAGCTGTCGCGGGTCGCTGAGCAGGTCGGTCAGCGAGGACAGCAGCCCGTTCAGGTCGAGGGCGCCGAGGTTGCTGGTCGCCCACGCGTACCAGGCCTGGTCGGGCAGGGTGCGCAGCAGGTCCACGAGCTGGGTGCCGAAGCTGCTGACCTGCGGGACGGCGATCGGCAGCACCGCTACGACGACCAGCGCGATCACCACCAGCGACCCGACGACCATCACCGTCGCCGCCACCCAGCGGGGCAGACCCCGGTCGGTCAGGGTCTCGATGCCGGGCTCCAGGGCCAGCGCCAGGAACAGCGCCAGCCCGACGTAGACGAGCACCGTCGCCACGGCGGACAGCGCGCCCAGCACCGCGAGTCCCGCACCGACCCCCAGCGTGGCGAGCATCGCGTATCCGAACGGGTTGGCGGGCAGCCCCACCACGGCGCCGCCCCGGCCCGCGGCCCGCCCGCCCGCGATCCGCGCCGGTCGCGTGGGTGCCGCCGGGCGGAAGCTCGCGTCGAGGTCCCGCCCCCTGGGCAGGCGTGGCGGGGTGCCGGGGCGGTGCAGCAGGCGGGCCATGACGCTCCATCTCGATCCCGGGTGTCCGCGGTGAACATCCGGCGCGTGCCAAGCCTCCCCGAAAGCGGCCTGCTTGTCGCCGACCCGCGCGGCGGGTCTCCTCGGCGCGCCCACCGAGGAGACCGCCCACTGTGACAAGCTCAGCCAGCCGTCAGCACCTGCGACCTGTTCCCGGTGTCGTCGCCCGGGGGCACGACGCCGGGAGGCGCTCAGCCGAGCACGGGGCGGGTCTGCGTGAACAGGCCGCTGTAGGCGTTCAGGGCCGGCTGCCCGCCCAGGTGGGCGTACAGCACGTTGCTGGTCGCGGGGATGTCGCCGCTGGTCACGAGGTCGATCAGCCCGGCCATCGACTTGCCCTCGTAGACCGGGTCGATGATGACGCCCTCCAGCTCGCCGGTGAGCCGGATCGCGTCGAGCGTCGACTCCACCGGGATGCCGTACAGGTCGCCGGCCCAGCCGGGCAGCACGGTGATCTCGTCGTCCCGCAGCGGACGGCCGACGCCGATCAGGTCGGCCGTGGCGCGCGCGATCCGCGCGACCTGGTCACGCGTCTCGTCCAGCCTGGCGCTCGCATCGATCCCGATGAGCCGGCGCGGCGGGCCGCCGGCCTCCTCCAGCGCCGCGAACCCGGCGATCATGCCGGCCTGGGTGGATCCCGTCACCGCGCAGACGACGATCGTGTCGAAGAAGACGCCGAGCTCGCGCTCCTGCTCCTGGACCTCGTACGCCCAGCGGGCGAAGCCGAGACCGCCGAGCCGGTGGTCGGAGGCGCCCGCCGGGATCGCGTACGGCGTGCCGCCGCGCTCCTTGACGTCCTCGATCGCGCGGGACCAGGAGTCCTTGAAGCCGATGCCGAAGCCGGCCGGGTCGAGCCGCACCTCCGCGCCCATGATGCGGCTGAGCATGATGTTGCCGACCCGGTCGGCCACGGAGTCGGGCCAGTCCACCCAGTTCTCCTGCACCAGCACGGCCTTGAGGCCGAGCGACGCGGCGACGGCCGCGACCTGGCGCGTGTGGTTGGACTGGTAGCCGCCGATCGATACCAGCGTGTCCGCGCCCTGTGCGAGCGCCTCCGGGACGAAGTACTCCAGCTTGCGGGTCTTGTTGCCGCCGTAGGCGAGGCCCGCGTTGCAGTCCTCCCGCTTGGCCCAGACCGACGCGCCCCCGAGGTGGGCGGTGAGCCGCGGCAGCGGGTGGACGGGGCTGGGCCCGAAGGTGAGCGGGTGGCGGGGGAAGTCGGACAGGGCCATGGGTCTACTCCTCGCGGGCGGGCTGGTCGGTGTCGGCGTCCGTGTCGGTGGGCAGGGTGCTCCACGTGTCGAAGGCGACCGCCGCCGCCCCTTCCGCCTCCCCGGCGGCGCAGAGCCGGATCAGCTCCTCGTGCCGGGCGAACGACGCGCGCCCGCCCAGCGAGGAGAACCGCAGGCGTTCCGCGCGCCGCAGCACCGGCGTGAACTGGTCGAGCACGGACGACAGCGCCCGGTTGGCCGCCACCGTCACGGGCACGCCGTGCAGCGCGTCGTCGGCACGCAGGGCCGCCTCGACGTCGCCCCGTTCGATCGCCTCGCGGAACTCGCGCTCGGCCGCGCGCATCGCGTCGAGGTCGGCCTCCGTGAGACCCGGCACCGCCGCTCGCACGGCCACCTCGTGCATCGCGGCGACGACGTCGCGCGCACCGCGCACCTCACGCAGGTCCAGCGAGCTCACGGTCGTCGAGCTGCCCGGCCGGGCCACGACCAGCCCGGCCTCGGCCAGGCGCAGCAGCGCCTCCCGCACGGGCGTCCGGCTGACGCCGAGCCAGGCCGCGAGCTCGACGTCGCGCAGCTGCTCCCCCGGCGCGAGGCTGCCGTCGACGATCGCGTCGCGCAGCCGGCCGTAGACGTCGTCACGCAGCAGCCGGCGATCGATCCCGGGCACAGTTCTCGGAATGGGCATGCAATATATTACATACATCGAACCGCGTTCTGGCAAGACCGGTGCACCTCTGCCAGACACCCCCTGGCAGGGACCCCTGGCGAGACCTGCGCACCCTCGCAGGGGCGCAGTGCGCTTGGCACACTATTACTGCTGGTTCGACACCTCCCGTCAGCGCGGAGCGTGCCGCAGCGCCCCGCCCGGGCGCGCGGCGGTGCGCGCGCCCTCCTCGATCACCGGGACGCCGCCCACGAGCACCCACGGGATGCCCGCCGCGGTCAGGCGCGGCTCGTCCGGGGTCGCCCGGTCGGCGACGGCGGCGGGGTCGAAGAGCACGACGTCGGCCACGTGGCCCTCGGCGATCCGGCCGCGGTCGTGCAGGCCGAGCCGGGCCGCGGGCCGGGCCGACAGGTGCACGATCATCTCGGCGAGCGACAGCACACCCTCCTCGCGCACGTACCGGCCGAGGTAGCGCGGGAAGGTCCCGGAGCCGCGCGGGTGCGGCTTGGCGCCGACCAGGATGCCGTCGCTGCCGCCCGTGTGCCGGGGGTGGCGCATGATCTCGCGGACGTTCTGCTCGTCGCCCACGTGCTGCAGGATGCTCGTGCCGAGCCGGTCCGCGACCAGCAGGTCGAGGAACACCTCGGCCGGCGACCGGCCCTCGTCGAGCGCGATCCGGGCCACGGTGCGACCGACCCGGTCACCGAGGGCGGCGTCGCGCACCCCGGCGATCTCGATGGTGTCCCAGTCGACGGGCACGCCGTGGCAGCCGTCGCTGCCGACGACCTCGACCTCGTGCGTGATCCAGGCGCGCTCGGCGGGGTCGCCCAGGCGGGCGAGCGTCCGCTCCGGACCACCCACGGCCGCGCGGCTCGGGAGCAGCGCGGACAGCGTGGTGGAGCCGGGCAGGTAGGGGTAGGTGTCGAGCGTGATGTCCACGCCGTCGGCGACCGCCCGGTCCACGAGGGCGAGCAGCTCCCCCGCGCGGCCGCGGTTCTCGGGGAAGTTCATCGTCGCGTGCGTCAGGTGCAGGGCGCACCCCGAGCGCCGCGCGACGTCGACCATCTCGGCGTACGCCCCGATCGCGCCCGCGCCGTAGGACCGCTGGTGCGGGGCGTAGAAGCCGCCGCGCCCCGCGACCACCTCGCACAGGGCGACGAGCTCGTCGGTGTCGGCGAACATCCCGGGCACGTACGTGAGCCCGGACGAGAGGCCGAACGCGCCCTCCCGCAGGCCCCGGTCCACCTGGGCGCGCATCTCCGCGATCTCCGCGGGGGTGGCGCGCCGGTCGCCCGTGCCGACGACGTTCATCCGCACGGTGCCCTGTGGCACCAGGTAGGCGACGTTCGTCGCGCTGCCGCGCCGGTCCACCTCCGCCAGGTACTCCGCGACGGAGCGCCAGGAGAAGTCGACGCCGTCCGGGATGCCGTTCCAACCCGCGATCTGCTCGCGGACCAGCGCCATCGTCTCGTCGGTGACGGGCGCGTACGAGATCCCGTCCTGCCCCACCACCTCGGTGGTCACGCCCTGCGTGACCTTGGCGAGGTGGTCGCCGTCCGCCAGGACGGCCAGGTCGGAGTGGGCGTGCATGTCGATGAACCCGGGGGCCACGGCCAGGCCGTCGGCATCGACGACCCGCGCGCCGGGCGCGTCGATCCGCCCGCCGACGGCGGCGATCCGGCCGGACCGCACCAGCACGTCGCCGGTGACCGGCTCCGCCCCGCTGCCGTCGACGACCAGACCGCCGCGCAGGAGCAGGTCAGCCCGCGTCGACACGGACGAGCTCCCGGATGCCGCGGGCCTCCAGCGCCGCGGGGTCCGCGGCGGCGGCGCTCGTCACGACGGCGACCTCCACACCCTCCTCGCGCAGCGCGTGCCAGCGCTCGAAGACCGCCCCGCCGGGACCGAGGGACGGCCGGGACAGGGGCAGGTCGTCCGCGTCGACGTCGACCACCACCGCCGTCGCCCGCCCGGGGCCTGCCGGACGCGCACCCGCGGCACGCGCCTCCGCGACCACCTCGGCGAACCGCCGGCCGAGCGGCTTGACCCGGTTCTCGGTGTCGAGCAGGCCCAGCGAGTACTCCAGGTCCTTGTAGTCGCCCAGCTCGCGCGTCACGTCGTGCGAGCACCACCACGTGACCGCGTAGAGGTCGTCCGTGGTGAGCGCCGCCTCGATGGTGCGCGCGCAGAACTCGGGCATCTCCGCCTCGGCGAGGTTCATCGACGGCGCGCCGACCTCCTGCAGCCAGACGGGCCGGCGGGGCTCGGCGGCGAACGCCTTGGACAGCTCGATCATCCACTCGGCGTGCCGCACCGACTGCGGCGACAGCGCGCCGTAGGTCGCGGCCGTCCCGTTGAAGATCCAGGAGTGCACGGTGGTCACGTCGCCCAGGCGGGAGGCGTGCACCGGCACGAACGGGTGCTCGTCGCGGTACCAGAGGTGGTCGTTCTCGCTGTGGGTCACCAGGTGCCGCGGGTCGCGGTCGCGCGGGGCCTCCAGCAGCGACGTCAGCCAGTGCGTCACCTCGTCGCGCTTGGCGGGCATCGCGGCCGGGTTGGGCCGCTGGAACTGGTTGAGCTCGTTGCCGAGCGTGAGCCCCAGGAAGTTCGGCTTGTCGCGGACGGCGTCGTAGACCGCGGCGACGAGGGCCGCCTGCGCCTCGATCGCAGGCTGGTCGGTGAACATGTTGCCGTCGTGCCAGTTCACGAGCCACGCCGGCACGAAGTCGAAGCCGGACATGTGGCCCTGGATCACGTCGACCGCGATGTCCAGGCCCTGCTCGGCCGCGAGGTCGGCCACGAGCGCGATGTCGTCGAGCGCCCGCTGCCGGATCAGGGTGCGGTTGGGCTGCAGCACGGGCCACAGGGGGAACACCCGCACGTGGTCGACGCCGAGCGCCGCGATCGCCTCGAAGTCGGCGCGCACTACGTCCGGATCGATCGCCATCCACTGGAACATCCAGTCCTTCGACGGGGTGTAGTTGACGCCGAAACGCGGTGTGGTCGTGGTCAAGGGCCTGCCTCTCAGGTGACTCAGGATGCCCGGGCGTCGCAGCCCGGGCAGGGGTGATCAGGCGCGGGCGCCGGGCGCCGCGGACGTCGACTCGCGCACCATGAGCTGGCGCCCGCCGACCGTCTGCGACGTGACGTCCTCGCCCCGCACGAGCCGCTCCAGGAGGGCGACGGCGGTGCGGGCGCTCTCCTCGACCGGCGCGTCGAGCGCGGTCAGCCGCGGGCGCACGAGGGTGGAGACCCAGGAGTCCTCCCAGGCCACCACGGAGAGCTGCCCGGGGACGCTCACCCCGAGCTCGGGCGCGTGCGCGACGATCTCGGCGGCGATCACCTCGCTGTCGACGATGATCGCCGTGACGTCGCCGATCCGGCCCAGCAGGTCGGCCACGGGGTCGGTCGCCGTGGCGTCCCACACCGCGTAGGACGGCTCGACGCCGCACTCGGCGGCCGCCGCTGCGAACCGCCGGTCGCGGGCCTGGGTGTGCGCGAGGCCGGGCGCGTCGTTGATCCGCGCGACCCGGCGGTGGCCGAGCTCGGTCAGGTGGGTCAGCACGGCCGCGAACGCGGCGTCGTCGCGCACCGTCACCGCGGGGACCGCGGCGTCCACGGGCGCGCCGAGCACCACCGCGGGCGCCCCGAGCTGCCCGACGAGGTCGAGCCGCGGGTCGTCCGTCCGGGCGTCGACCAGCAGGAACGCGTCGACCCGCTGCTCGGCCCACCACTCGCGGTAGACGCGCGCCTCGTCGTCGACCGCCACGAGCGTGAGGGAGAGCGACCAGCCGATGTCCGCCAGGGGCTGCGTGAGCCCGGCCAGCAGCCGAATGAAGAAGGGGTCGCGACCGAAGGTGTCGCTCGCGCGGGCGATCACCAGCCCGAGGCTGCGCCCGCCGCGGCCCGAGACCTTGCGGCTGGCGTAGTTGGGGCGCCAGTTGAGCTCGTCGGCGGCCTGGCGGATGCGCTCGGCGGTCGCGGCCGAGACGTTGGGCCGGCCGTTGAAGACGTGGGACACCGCGGACGGCGACACGCCGGCACGGCGAGCCACCGCGGCGATCGTTGCTCGTTTCGGGGGTGTTTCGGTCACGTGCCAGACACTACGGGGGTTGACCCTCGAAAGTAAAGCGGTATACATTCGCGGCCAGCCAGATTGTGTACCGCTTTACAAGGCCCGGCACGCGGATGTGCCCCGCCCGTCTCGATCGACACACCGAAGTCCCAGGTCGACAAGCTCCAGGAGGTTCCGTGTCCCACGGCATCAGCAGGCGCACCTTGTTGGGCGCCGCGCTCAGCGGCGGGATCATCACGCCGCTCCTCGCCGGGTGCGGGGCGCTCGTGCCCGCGTCCAGCGGCCCGAACGCCCTGACCGTGCACACGCAGATCAGCGGGGCCGTCGCCGGCGCCCAGGTGTTCTCCGACGTCGTCGCGGCGTACCAGCGCGCGACCGCGCGCCGGGTCGCGCTGCTGAAGAACGGCTCCGACCTGCCCATCGTGTTCGAGACGAGCACGCTGGCGGGCAAGGAGGCGGACGTCGCGATCGTCAACATGATGGGCCGCACGCTCTCCTGGACCCGCCTGGGCGCGACCGTGCCCGTGAACGACTACCTCGACGACTGGGGCCTGCGGGACGTGATCATCCCCGAGGCGCTGGCGGAGTGGACCGACGACGAGGGCCGGCTGCGCGCCTTCCCGTTCACCCGCACCAACTGGCCGGTGTCGTTCAACACCGGGCTGCTGGAGGAGGCCGGGGTGGGCGCCATCCCGACGACGTCCGACGAGCTGATCGCCGCCGCGGACGCGCTGCGCTCCCAGGGCATCGGCCCCGTCACCGTGGGCGGCTCCGACTGGAGCGGCCAGAAGATGTTCCTGCAGATCATCCAGGGCTTCATCACCCAGGACGAGGCGCGCACCGTGTTCTCGACGGGCAAGATCTCGGAGAGCCCCGGCGCGATCGCCGGCGTGGAGCACTTCGTGGAGCTGCGCGACGCCGGCGTCTTCGTCGACAACGTCCAGGGCTACACGTCCGACTCCGAGCTCACGCAGTTCAACACCCGCAAGGCCGCCATCGTGCCGGCCATGTCGTCGGCCCTGGCGCTGGTGCCCAACGAGCGCGCGGCGGAGGTCACCGTGGGCGGCTGGCCCAAGCCGTCCGGCGGCGGCGTGCTGGAGCACCCGAGCGTCATCAGGAGCTTCAACGGCCACGGCATCTGGATCAGCGAGAACGGGCGCAAGAAGCTCGACCTCATCAAGCCGTTCGTGCAGAACCTGTACACCCCCGAGGTCACCGACGAGTTCATCCTCGGGTCCGGCCGCGACATGAGCCGCATCACCGACACCGTGAGCCAGGACTTCCCGCTGGTGGCCCAGGGCTCGCGCCTCACGGACGACGACGTGACGCCCGTGATGCTGCCCGACCTGCTCATCCCCGACGCCGTGTTCGAGCCGATGATCCAGGCGACCGCGCTCGCCTACGGGTCCGCGCCCGCCGACCGCATCATCGACGCCTTCGAGAAGTCATACCAGGCGGTCTGACCGCTCGAGCTGGGAAAGGACCCCCACCCATGACCGCGCTCCTCGACGCCGGCCGCCCCGAAACGACCGGTGACGGCACGACCGCCGCCCCCCGCACCCGCCGCCGCGGGACGATCCGCGACCGGTTCCCCGGCCTCGCCCTGCCCGCGCTGATCTGGTACGCGGTGTTCATGATCGGCCCCGTGGTCGCGATGTTCGTCATCGCGTTCCTCTCCTGGCCGGGCATGCTCACCACGCCGACGCCGGCGGGCCTCGACAACTTCGCCCGTGTCTTCGCCGACGAGACCTTCTGGACGGCGACCGCGAACTCGGCGATCCAGATCGTGGTGGGCCTGCCGATCATGATCGGCCTCGCTTTCCTCCTCGCGTTCTACGTGGTGCAGAAGCCGCGCGGCCACCGCGTGCTGCGGTACCTGCTGTTCATCCCGGCGCTCATCTCCGCCCCCGCGACGGCGATGGTGTTCTACGCGATGCTCAACCCGGACGGCCTGGTCAACGGCTTCCTGCGCCCGCTGGGCCTGGAGGGCAACGAGTGGCTCGCCGACCCGACCACCGCGCTCGGCGCCATCATCGCCGTGGAGCTGTGGAGCGGCATCGGCTACTCGGCGGTGCTCATCGCCTCCCGGCTCGACGGCGTCGAGAGCGAGCTCGTGCAGGCCGCGCGGCTCGACGGCGCGGGCGACTGGCGGCTGGCCTGGCGCATGTACTGGCCCATCGCGCAGGACTTCATCGGCGTCGTCGCGATGCTGCAGTTCCTGTCCATGCTGTTCAACTCGGCGCAGACCGTGCTGCTGCTCACGCAGGGCGGCCCCGAGAACGCGACCACCACGCTCGCGTACCTCATCTACCGCAAGGCGTTCGTCGAGACCGACCTGGGCTACAGCCAGGCCGTCGGCGTCGTGCTCTTCGTGATCGGGCTGCTCGGGATGTGGGCGATCCGCCGCACGCTCCGCGCCACGCACTGATCCCGGACTCGAACCGCCTCCCGACCCCGCCCAGGAGAACCTCATGGCTCAGCGCACCGCACTCCCCCTGCGCGACCGCATCGGCTCGATCACGAGCGGCACGCTCGCGTGGATCTACGCCGCACTGCTGGTCATCCCCTTCTACTACTTCATCGTCTCGTCGTTCAAGACGAACGAGGAGATCTTCGAGTCGCCGCTCGCGTGGCCGACGACCTTCGACCTCTCCAACTTCACGACGGCGATCCAGCAGGCCGACCTCGGCCTCGCGGTGGCCAACTCCGCGCTCACCACGGTCGCCGCGCTGGTGCTGACCCTGCTGCTCGCGCTGCCGGCGTCGTTCGCGCTGGCGCGGGCACGGGGGCGGGCCGGCAAGATCGTCGAGAGCGTGTTCGCGCTCGGGTTCCTCATCCCGTCGTTCGCGGCACTGTTCCCGACGTTCCTGCTGGCCGCGGCGCTCGGCCTGTTCCACACCCGCACGTTCGTGGTCTTCCTGCTGCCCGCGACGGCGCTGCCGCTGTCGATCGTCATCCTCACCTCGTTCATGCGCACCATCCCGCGCGAGCTCGAGGAGGCCGCGTCCATGGACGGCGCGTCCTCGCTCCAGGTGCTGCGGCAGGTCTATCTGCCCATCTGCGTGCCGGGCATCGCGACGGTGCTGCTGCTCAACTTCCTGTCGTTCTGGAACGCGTACCTGTACCCGCTGATCCTGATCGGCCCGGACACGGCGCAGCGCACCATCCAGGTGGCCCTGCCCACGCTCAAGGTCGACGCCGGCACCGACTACGGCGTGCTGATGGCCGGCACCCTGTTCACACTGTTGCCCGTGTACCTCGTCTACACCGTGCTCCAGCGCCAGATGCAGCGCGCACTGCTGTCGGGGGCGGTCAAGGGATGACCCACCCCCGAGCCGCCACGCTCCCGCTCGCCACCCGCATCGGCCAGGTCAACCAGCGACTCAAGGGCTGGGAGGCGGTCCGGTGGGTCGACGGCGTCCCGCGGGTCACCGACGTGCTGCGGCGCGAGGTGGACCGCTGGGGCGGGCTCGGGGCGATCTACGGCGTGCTGCGCGCCGACCCGTGGTCGGCGGTGCGCTGGGACAACGGCATCCCGCCGGAGCGCAGCGCCGAGGCCTACGCCGCGATCCAGGACCACGTCACCGCCTACGGCGACGGGATCCCCGTGCTGTTCGTGGAGGAGGCGCCGCACGGCCTCATGGCGCTCGGCGGCACCACGCTGCCCGTGAACCTCGCGCTCGGCGCGGGCATGGACGCGGACCTGACCGAGGAGCTGGCGGCCGCCGTCGCCGCCGAGGCGCGGGCCCGCGGCACGCACGTCGCCCTGGTCTCCGGCCTCGACGTGCTGCGCGACCCCCGCTGGGGCCGCGCGGAGGAGTGCTTCTCGGAGGACCCGGCCCTGGCCGCCCTGCTCGTCGCGGCGACGGTGCGCGGCATGCAGGGCACCACCTCGGCGGCCGATCCGATCGACACGGGGCACGTGGCCGTCGTGGCCAAGCACCTCGCCGGGCAGGGCGCGGGCATCGGCGGGCGCAACGGCTCCGGCGCGCCCGTCGGGCGGCGCGAGCTGGGCGAGATCCACCTGCGCCCCGCGTTCGCCGCGGCGCGTGCGGGCGTCGCCGGCTTCATGGCCGCGTACAACGACGTCGACGGCGTGCCGTGCACCGCCAACGAGGAGCTGCTCACCGGCACGATCCGCGAGCGCTGGGGCTGGGACGGCGTGGTCATGGCCGACGGCACCGCGATCGACCGGCTTCGGGACAGCTCGCCCGACCCCGCCTTCGCCGCCGCGCTCGCCCTGCGGGCCGGCGTGGACCTCAGCCTCTGGGACGAGGCGTTCACGCACCTGGAGCCGGCGATCGAGCGGGGCCTGGTCGAGGAGGCGGTGCTCGACCGCGCCGCGGACCGGGTGCTGGCCCTCAAGCGGCGCCTCGAGCTGTTCGGGGCGCCCGCCGCTGCTCCGCCTGAGGCGGAAGCGCCGGACGCACCCGCGGGGCGCGACCTCGTCGCGCTCGTGGACCGCGCCGCCCGCCAGTCCGTCGTGCTGGTGGACGACGGCAGCGTGCTGCCGCTGCACCCCGGCGCGACGATCGCCGTCGTGGGCCCGAACGCCGACGACCTGGACGCCCAGCTCGGCGACTACACGCCGCCGCGGCCCGTCCCGGACCCGGTCGCCTCGACGGTGCGCTCGGCGCTGACCGCGCGGTTCGGCGCCGACCGCGTGCGGTACGCGCAGGGCAGCCGGCTGCGCGGTCCCCTGGACGCACCGCACGCGGACGCCCCGGACGCGCTCGACGCCGTGCGGGCCGCGAGCGCCGGCGCCGACGTGTGCGTCGTGGTGCTCGGCGGGACCAGCCGCCGCACGTACGACGACGAGTTCGCCGACAACGGCGCTGTCGACGGCCCTGCCCTGGACACCACGAACGGCGAGGGCGTGGACCTGTCGTCGGTGGCGCTGCCACAGGCGCAGCTCGACGTGGTCCGGGCGGCGCGATCCGCCGGTACGCCGGTGGTCGCCGTCGTGCTGGACGGGCGTCCGCGGGCGCTCACCGAGCTCCGTTCCCTGGTCGACGCGCTGCTCGTCGTGCCGTTCCCCGGCCCGGGCGGGGGCGCGGCGATCGTGGCCGCGCTGTGCGACGGCACGGCGTCCGGCCGGCTGCCCGCGACCTTCCCGGCCGCGGACGGCGTCATGCCGGTGGCGCACGACGAGCGGATGGAGACGGCGCGCGGCTACGTGGACACCGACGTGCTCCAGCGCCTGCCCCTGGGCACGGCGCTGCTGCCGGGCGTGACCGCGCGTCTGCGGGGTGCGGCGCCGGCCGCGGCGGCCACAGCGCCGTCCGTGCCTGCCGCCGCGCTGGCCGACGGCGGTGTGGTGAGCGTGACCGTCGAGGTGACCAACACGGGCGCGCACGACAGGTCGCTCCCGGTGCCGCTGTACGCGCGCCGGCACGAGCCGGGCGTGCGGCCGCGCCGCCGTCAGCTCCTCGCCGTCCGGCGGGTGACCGTCGCGGCGGGCGACACCGCCGCCGTGCCGTTCGACCTCGGCCTGGACGAGCTGGGATCGTGGGCGACCGGCGCGCCGGTCGCCGAACCCGTCACCCTCAGCGTGTGGTGCACGCCGGAGTCGGACCCGCCCGCCGACGCCCTACCGGTCCGCGTGACCGACCAGAACGGAGCCACCCCGTGGGAGCGATGACCCGCACCCCCCTCGACCCCGCGATCACGACGACCCTGACGGAGGCCGCCGATCGCGTGCGCGCCACCTCGGGCACGCAGGTGGGCGACATGGTCGAGGCCGCGCTGCTGCGCACGCTGACCGACACGGTCACGATGGGCGACGACGGCACGGCGTTCGTGATCACCGGCGACATCCCGGCCATGTGGATGCGCGACTCGACGACGCAGCTCACGCCGTACCTGCGCTTCCTGGCGACGTGCCCGCCGCTGGCCGACCTGGTCGCCGCCGTCGTGCGGCGTCAGCTCGCGTGCCTGGACCACGACCCGTACGCGAACGCCTTCAACGACGGCCCGACGGGCGCGCACTACGACCCGGACGACGTGTGCGACGACCCGCACGTGTGGGAGCAGAAGTACGAGATCGACAGCTTCGCCTACCCCGTCACGCTCGCGCACACGCTCTGGCGGACGACGGGCCGGGAGGACGTGTTCGACGGGCGTGCCCACCGGGTGCTGCGCACGATCGTGGACCAGCTCCGCACCGAGCAGGACCACGACGCGTCGCCGTACCGGTTCCGGCGCGACACCGACATCCCGACCGAGACGCTCGCGCGCGACGGTCGCGGCACCGCCGTCGGCCGCACGGGCATGACCTGGAGCGGGTTCCGGCCGTCGGACGACGCGTGCACGTACGGGTACAACATCCCCGCGAACCTGTTCGCGGCGCAGGCGCTGCTCGCGATCCGCGACATCGCGGGCGAGGTGCTCGACGACGCCGCCCTGGCCGCCGACGCGCTGGCGCTGTCCGGCGAGCTCGTGGCCGGCGTCCGGGCGTTCGGCGTCGTCCCCGGCGACGGCGCCCCGATCTACGCCTACGAGGTGGACGGGCTGGGCGGGGTGCTGCGCATGGACGACGCCAACACGCCGTCGCTGCTGTCGCTCCCGCTGGTCGCGCCGGACGTGTACGACGCGGACGTCTGGCGCGCGACCCGTGAGTTCGTGCTCAGCCCCGCCAACCCGTACTACGTGACCGGCACGGCGGCGAGCGGCATCGGCAGCCCGCACACCAAGCCGGGCCGCGTGTGGCCCATCGCGCTGGCCGTCGAGGCGCTCACGGGCACCCCGGAGGACCGGGTCCGCGTCCTCGGTGTGCTCACCCGGACCGACGGCGGCACCGGCCGCATGCACGAGGCGTTCGACGCCTCGGACCCGACCGCGTACTCGCGGCCGTGGTTCTCGTGGGCCGACTCGATGTTCTGCGAGGTGGCGCTCGTGGTGGCCGACGAGACGGCCCCTGACGTGTGCTAACGTCGTCGCGATCGTGAATCCGAGGCAGGAGGTGAGACCCGTGAACGCTGTATCCGTACCGGGCGCTCCCCCGCAGCCCACGATCGCGCGACTGCGCTAGTCGCCACCGGGAGCGCCCGCCAGGCAACTCGCGAGAGGCGACTCCCATGAACACCACACCTTCTTCTGCTCCACCTTCTTCCGCCCTGCCCTCCACGTCGGACACCGCCGCCCGTGAGCGCGCGCTCGTCCTCGGCGGCGGCGGCTCCACGGGCAACGCGTGGCTGCTCGGCGTCGTGGCTGGCCTGTTCGACGCCGGGCTGGACGTGACCACGGCCGACCTGACCGTCGGCACGTCGGCGGGGTCGACGGCCGCGGCGCAGCTCTCCGGCGCGACACCGGCCGAGCTGTACGCCGCGGCCCTCACCGCGCCGCCGTCAGCCTCGCCCCGGACCGCTCCGGCGGGAGCAGACGGCGGGCGGCACAGCACCCGGCCCGTGACCGACCACATGGAGCGGACGCGCCGGATCATCGAGGCCGCCGAGGACCCGGCCGACATGCGCCGCCGGATGGGCGCCCTGGCGCTCGACCTGCCCGGGTCGTCGGACGAGACGGTGCAGGCGCGGTGGCGCGCCACCGTCGCCGCGCGGCTGCCCGCCCGGTCCTGGCCGGAGCGGACGGTGCTCCTCACGGCAGTCGACGCCGTGACCGGGGAGCCGGCCGTGTTCGACCGGACCAGCGGGGTCGACCTGGCGGACGCCGTCGCGGCGAGCTGCTCCAGCGGCTTCGCCTTCCGGATCGGTTCCGGCCGCTACATCGACGGCGGCTACCGGTCGGGCGCCGAGAACGCCGACCTGGCCGCCGGATACGCCCGGGTGCTGGTGCTGTCGCCGTTCGGCGGCCGGAGCCGGACCCCGGCGGCCTGGGGCCTGGACCTCGCGGCCCAGGTCGCGGGCCTCCGCGCGGGCGGCAGCCGGGTCGAGACGATCTTCCCGGAGCCCGACGCCGAGCACCTGTTCGGCATCAACGCGATGGACGGGTCCCTGCGCCCGGCCGCCGCCCGGGCGGGCTACGACCAGGGCAGGGCCCGCGCCGGGGAGCTCACCGAGCTCTGGCGCTGACCGCCGCGCACGCCCCGGGCCCCGCGCGGCGCCTGACCTCGGTCAGGCGCTGCGCGGGGTCTCCGGCGGGATCAGCCCGAGCTGGCCCGCGCGGGCGAGGGCGCTGGTGCGGTTCGACGCGTTGAGCTTGCGGTACACCTTGCGGACCTGGGTGCGCACGGTGTTGACCGAGACTCCGTGGTCCGCCGCGATCCGGACCGCGCTGTCGCCCGCGGCCAGCCCGACCAGCACCGCCCGCTCCCGCCGGGTGAGCAGCACGATCGGGCCTGAGACCGGGTGCCTGACGTCGTCGGGGGAAGCGCGGGTGATCCCCAGGTGCCGGGGGTCGAGACCCGTTCGGTGGCACAGGTCCAGCATCTCGTCCCGCGGGAACAGGGCGAACGGCGCCAGGAGCCCCTGCCGCCCGAGCTCGGCGGCGTGCAGGAAGCGCGCCCGTGCCTCGTCGAGCTCGCCCGAGCGCAGGTGCACGACGGCGATGACGAGCTGGAGCTCGAGCGCGTCCCGCGGCGTCACGGCCGCGTCACGCATCGCCCGCCCGGCGACCGTCAGCGCACCGTCCGTGTCACCGGCCAGGAGCCGCACCCGTGCGACGGGCGGCAGCAGCCGGCTGGCCCCGGCGGCCTCGGCGAGGGCCACCACCCGGTTGCCCTCGCCGGTCGCGGCGAGCAGGTCGGCGTGGGCCCGCAGCAGCACGGGGTGTGCGCCCGGGCCGGGGCGTGCCCCCATCCCGTGGGCGAAGCAGACGGCGTCGAGACCCAGCAGACCGTTCACGGGCTCGTCGAACGCCACCGCGTACGCCGCCCGGGCGGCCGCGAGGAAGGGCCAGAGATCGCCCGGGTCCTCCGCGCTGCCGGCCTGGTTCAGGGCCTCCCGCGCGGCATAGGGGTCCAGCCGGTCGATCGCCAGGAGAGCCCGTGCGATGACGGCGCCGAGCAGCAGGTGGTGCTCCAGCCACTCCGGGACCGGCCCGCACCGCCGGATGCGCTCCAGCCAGCTCTCGGCCATCGCGTGGTGCCCGCGCACCGCCGCCAGCAGCGCGAGGTTCGCGCACGCCGAGGCGCCCGCGAAGTGCTGGAACGGCGGTGGGCCGGACTGTTCGTAGGCGCGGCGCAGGTGGCCGGTCGCGACGGCGGGATGCCCGGCCAGCATCGCCGTCACGCCCCGGCTCAGTGCGATGAGGCCCGGCCGGCCCACCCGGCGGTCACCGCTCCAGGGCAGCGCCCCGGTGTCGTCGGTCCGGAGCAGGTGCTCCTCGACCCACGCACCGATGCCCTCGGCCGTCCGGTGCTGGCCACGCGTGCGCGCCGCGTGCATCGCGAGCACCCCGGCGGCGACCACGTCGCCGGGTCGCGTGAACGAGCGCAGCCGCCTGGACAGGCGCACGCCGTGCAGCTCGAACAGGCGCATCGTGGCGCGGAGCTGCGCGTCGTCGCGCGCCTCGGTGAGCTGGTAGGCCAGCACGCCCGCCATGAGCAGCCGCGGCCGCCGGGCGGCCATCGCGGCGGGCAGGCGTTCGAGCAGGCCGAGCAGCTCCGGGCCGAAGCGGGCGGGCAGCTCGAACCACCACACGTCCGCCAGGTCCTCGAGCGTGTCCAGGTCTCCGGAGGCGATGGCGCTCAGCACCCCGTGTTCGCCGTGGTCGTCCGCTCGGTCCTGTACCGCCTGGGTGTCCGGTTCGAGCGTGACAAGCCACTTCAGGTCGTCAGACAAGTCGTTGCGTCCCATTTCCACCAGGCCGTCGGCGCACTTCCGTGGCGGGGAATGCGGCCTGGAATGCCGGCCCGGCCACCCGGCGTGACCGCCCGGGCACACGAGGGGCAACTCCGGCGTTTCCCCTGCTCAGGGCTGCACCAGTGCTGGTTCGTCAGGAGTTGGAGCATCGTTTCTCATGAAGTATGCGACGGCACCATAAGCCATTCCGCAAACCCTTGGAAAGGGCTGTCCGGTCCGGCCTGATACCGCCGACCAATAAAGCAAGAATTGCCCGGAATGGCGCGCTGCTCCGTAGTGCACGACATCCGGCCGGCAGCGGCCCCTCGCCCCGCCGCGCGGGCGGCGGGACGAGGAACCCGACGATCAACTCGTCGTGCGGCGGCGCACCACGACCAGGAGCGTGGCACCGGTCAGCAGGAGCAGCGCCGCGAGGCCTGCCGCCCAGCCGAGGTCAGCACCGGTCGAGGCCAGGGCACCGCCCGCACCGTCCGGGGCCGGCGGCGCGGGGGCGTCGTCCGGGTCCACCGGCACCTTCGCCGTCGACGGCGGCGAGGTGGGCGGCGGGGTGTCCCCCGGCGGGGTGCCGGTGGCCGTGGCCGTGTTGGTCAGCTCACCCGTGTCCAGGTCCGCCTGGGTGACCTTGTACGTCGCGGTGCAGGTCACCGACGCGCCCGGCGCGAGGTTCGCGACGTCCGCGGGGCACTCGACCGGCGACAGCTCACCCGAACCGGAGAAGTCCGAGTCGTCGACCGTGACGTCGCGGAGCACCACGTTGCCGGTGTTGGTCACCTTGAAGCTGTAGGTGACCTGCTGGTCCACCGTCGTGATCCTGTCCGTGTCGGAGGTCTTGACCACCTCGATCCCGGGCGCAGGGGTGCCCGGGATGTCGTGGGTCGACGGCGGAGACTCCGGCGGCGGGGTGCCCCCCGGCGGTGTGCCCGTGGCCGTGGCGGTGTTGCTCAGCTCGCCGGAGTCGAGATCCGCCTGCGTGACCACGTACGTGGCCGTGCAGGTCACCGACGCGCCCGGCGCGAGGCTGGCGGCCTCGGCGGGGCAGTCGATCGCCGACAGCTCACCCGAGCCCGAGAAGTCCGAGTCGTCGACCTCGATGTCGGTCAGCGTGACGTTGCCGGTGTTGGTCACCGCGAAGCTGTAGGTGATCTCCTGGCCCACCTCGCTGATCTCCTCGGTGTCCGAGGACTTGACCACCTCGATGCCGGGCTCCGGCGTGCTGGGGATCTCGACGGTCGACGGCGGCGACTCCGGCGGCGGGGCGTCGCCCGGTGGCGTGCCCGTGGCCGTGGCCGTGTTGGTCACCTCGCCGGCGTCGACGTCCGCCTGCGTGATCACGTACGTCGCGGTGCAGGTCAGGGAGTCCCCGGGCGCCAGGACGACGTCGGCGGGGCACGCCGGGACCGGAGCCTCGCCCGTACCGGTGAACTCGGTCTCGTCGACCGTGACGTCGCTCAGCGGCACGTGGCCGGTGTTGGTCACCTCGAAGGTGTACGTGATCTCCTGGCCCACGGTGTACGACTCGGGGCCCGACGGCGTCGCGGACTTCACGACCTCGATGCCGGGGTCCGGGGCCTCGGTGGGCGTGCTCGTCTCCGAGGGCGGCGAGCCGATCGGGGTGTCCGTGCCGGGCGGGGTGCCGGTGGCGGTCGCCGAGTTGTCGACCGAACCCGCCTCGACGTCCTCGTCCGTGACCACGTAGGGCTCGTCGGTCGTGCAGGTGACGGTGTCTCCCGGAGCGACCGAGGTCGCCTCGCAGGTGATCGCGCCCACCTTCGGGTCGTCGATCGCCAGGTCGTCGATCGCGACGTCGCCGGTGTTGGTCACCTCGAACGTGTAGGCGATGGTGTCGCCGGTGTCCGTGATCCTGTTCTCGTTGACGTCCACGGGCTCGCCCGCGGTCTTGACGAGACCCAGGCTCGGGTCGCCGAACGTCACGGTCGAGGGGTCCGGGTAGTCCAGGCCGATCGCCGAGATGTTGTCGGCGTCGTTGGTGAAGCTGCCCGCCTCGTCGGAGGTCACGTTCACCGTGATGGTGCACGAGGCCATGCCGGCGTCCAGGTTGCCGGTCGCCGACACCGCGGTGCCGCCGGCCGGGGCGGTCACGTCACCGGCCGGGCACGTGGTGGCCACGGCGGCCGGGTCCGCGATCGTCAGCCCCTCCGGGAGGGTGTCGGTGAACGACCAGCCGTTCTTGGCGGCCAGGTCGCTGGTGTTCGTGACGGTCAGCGTCAGGGTGGAGACGCCGCCCGTGGCGACCGACGTCGGGCTGAACTCCTTGTCGAGCTGCGGCGTCACGTCCAGCACGCGGATGTTGTCGTACGCGCCGTCGTTGCCGCCGCCGTTGCCGTTCTCGTTGCGCATCACGATGCCGAACGAGCCGCCGGTGACGAGCGTCGAGCCGTCGGCGGGGAACCGCCCCCCGGTCACGAGGCGCGTCGTGCCGTCCTGGGTCGGGGAGTTGTACGACGTCCCCCGGGGATCGGTGCACGGGTCGATCGCCGCGCTGGACACGGGGATCTCCGCACCCTCACCGTCGACGAGGTAGAAGCGCAGCTCGGGGTGGGTGGCCTGGCAGTTCTGCGCGACCGCGTCCACGGAGAAGGTCACGTACCGGCCCTCGGTCGTGAGCGTCAGCGGGTCGGCCGTGCGGAACTGGACCTCGCTGTCCGCGGAGCTGCCAGAGGTGTACGACGCCGCCGCAGCATTGCTCACCGGGTCGGAGCTGTTGACGGTGCCGAGCGCGTACGGCAGGGCCGTCAGCGAGGTGAAGACCGCGACACCGAAGGTGTCGGGCTGCGCCCCGCTGCAGTCGCCCGCCACGCGCGGGCTGGTCTGGTTGATGATGAAGCCGTTGCAGGCGTTGCGGTTGACCCAGAACGGATCGGCCGAGTAGGCCGTCCCGTCAGCGCCGGTGTAGTCGGTCAGGAGCACGTTCGAGTCCGCGGCCCGGTTCTCGAAGTCCTCGACGAAGAGGACCGTCGGCTCGCCGGGCACGCCGGGGTTGCCCGGCGCGGCGACCGCGCTCGGCGTGACCGCCGTGAGCGAGGTGGCGACCAGAGCCGCCCCGACCAGGCTGAGCGCCGCCAGGGCTGCCGGGACCCGCCCGCGTCGTCGCCTGAACGTCCCGCCCCGGGTGGTCCTCGTCGTCGGCCTTCGTACTCGCATCTGTATTTCCCCTCGCTCACGGGCCACAGGGCCCGTATCCAGTACGGCGAGTTCAATGCCATCCCCTCGACGCGCGATCACCACTCAGGGATCAAGAAATCACCAACCGAATCACCAACTCGCTGGCGTTTTTCACCCGTTCCACGACGTCTGACATGGTGACGAGGGGGTGAGCAGCTCGTTCGCCGGGCAGGGCCGGGCACCGCGAAGGCCGAGGCAAGGCAGTCACGCCCCGGGAACGGCAGCGAGGCCAGGACGCCGTGGGCGTCACCGCGTGCGCCTCGCCGACTCGTGATATTTCTTTGTCTGCCACGCAGGACTTCTTTACCCGCCGAGAGGCGAACCGCAGCACCGAACCGAGGGAGCGACGCGTGCAGGAGCAGGCGAACGAGCTGGTGTCCCCCGTCTACGGCCCCGACCGGCGCAGGGTTCTGCGCACCACCTGGGCGGGCGCGATCGCAACAGTGACGGCGGGAGGGCTGTTGTTCGCGGCAGCGCCGGCCGTCCCGGGGACGCACGGTCCCGGGGAGGGCCGGGACCGGGCGGCCCGGCACCAGGGGCTGATCGAGGCCGCGCCGGCCGCCCGCACCGGGACCACACCGCGGCACGTGACGCCGGAGCAGATCACGGCGGTCCTCGCCCGCGCCGACGAGCAGGCACGGCGAGATGGTCCCGACCTCAGCCCGGCGGTCGCCCAGGCCGCCGCCGAGCTCGGCATGCTCTACACCACGTACCTCATGCAGGAGCTCGCGTTCGGCGAGTCGACCGACGGCCTGCGCGTCCAGGACGCTCCGGTCGCGCGCGCGGTCAGGGACGACGACGGCGCGGGGACCACGTCGGTCACGGAGGCCCTCGCGGCCGCGATCCCGGTGTCGGACGAGCACGGCGCGGTGCCGCCGGCCGCCGAGCCGGAGGGTGAGCCGGAGGCGACGTCCGCGGAGGCCGTTCTGGAGGCGACGTCGGCGGAGGCCGTGCCGGAGGCGACGTCGGCGGGCGAGGCGGTCCTGCCCTCGGGCCGGATCACCTATCACCAGGTGGTGCTGGCGGCGGTGCGGCTCGCGAACCTGCTCGACCCGTCAGTGGCCAGCACGCTGGTCGAGGTGGAGGCCACCGGCGAGGACCAGGAGTCGTCGGGCGGGACCGCCGGCGCGCTCGGCGCCCAGGACCGCGCCGGCAGCACGCTGCGCGAGAGCCTGCTCGACGTGGTCTCGGCGTTCGGCACCTCGACCCTCGAGTACACAAACGGCCGCATCCCGGCCGACGTGCTGTGCCCGCTGGACTTCGCGCCGGGCCACCTGCTGCGCTGTGACGCCGCGGAGCGGCTGACGGCGCTGAACGGGGAGTTCGAGGAGGAGTTCGGACACCCGATCCCGATCACCGACTCCTACCGGTCCTACGTGCAGCAGGTGGCCGTGGCCGACGCCAAGCCACACCTGGCGGCGGTCCCGGGCACGTCCAACCACGGGTGGGGCCTGGCGGTCGACCTGGGTGCGCCGATCTCGGGCGGGAGGTCCCCGGAGTACGTGTGGCTGCGGGTGCACGGTCCGGACTACGGCTGGGACAACCCCTCGTGGGCGCGTCTCGACGGCGCCAAGCCGGAGCCGTGGCACTTCGAGTTCTTCGCGGCGGGCTCGGTGCCCAACCGCGCGATCGACCCGTCCGACGTCGGCCGATGGACCTCGGGCGACGCTTCCGAGGACGACGGCCCGCGGTACGAGGCCGCGGCCGACGCCCCGTCGAAGGACCGACCGACGGCCGAGAAGCCGCGCAAGCCTGTGGCCATGCCGCCGGACGAGCCGCGCGAGCCCGGGACGAAGCAGCCGGCGAAGCCCGGCCCCAAGCCGAAGCCGAGTGACCCGACCCCGAAGCCGTCGCCCAGGCCGACCGACCCGTCGCCGAAGCCCACGCCGTCGCCTACGCCGTGGCCTACGCCGTCGGACCCTGGCGTGCCCTCGCCGTCCCCGACCCCGTCGCAGCCGGCGCCTAGCCCGACGCCGACGCCGACGCCGAGCGATCCGATGCCGACGCCGAGCGCGCCGGAGACCTCGCCCAGCCCGGCAGCGGAAGCTACCCCGAGCGGCAGCGAGACGCCGACCTCGCCGGTGCCGTCGTCCAGCCCTTCGACAACAACGCGTGACTCGCTGCTGGGCCTGGCCGAGGAACTGGGCCTGACCGACGACTAGACGGTCGATTCCATGGGGTTAATGGTCGTAGGCGGGTCAGGCTGTGGCGGCTGTGGCGGCTGTGTGCTGGTGCGGCGATGCCTGTCCTGCGCCTGGACGCCCTGCGACTCGGTGGTGCCGAGCTCTCGATATGCGGCCGCCCGGCATCCCGATCGCCCCGCGTCCCGGGGCGGTGGGGCGGTGGGGCGGTGGGGCGGTGGGGCGGTGGGGCGATTCGCGCAACGGGCGTGGCTCGGAGCGCTGGTGGGACCGCTCGCCTCACCGGTGACACGCGCGCGCTCGTCTCGACCTTGTGCTGGCCGGTGCTGTGCTGGCCGGTGCCGTGCTGGCCGGTAGGGCGTGTCTGAGGTTTCCGTCCCCGCGACGGATGCCTGGCGTGATCAACGAGACGGCCCGCCCGTTCGGGGCCGCCGGCCGCCGAGTTCCAGGGCTTCCCCCAGACGAGCAGGCGATTCTGCTGTCGGCAGATCGGGTCCGTTCGGCGAGCGGTACGAACGGGTGTGCCATATGTTGATGGCATGACGCGAACCAGTGGAGTGCCAGGACGGGCAGGCGAACAGCCTGCTCGCCCGGTGCTGCCCGACGGCCCGCCGCAGCACGGTGGTGCTCCGCAGCACGGCGGCACCGGGGCGTCCGGTGCGCCCACGTCCGCGGGAGTGGTCGACGTGGCGGGTGTGCGGGCGGTGCGGGAACTACTGGCAAGCATGATCCTGCCCGGAGCCACTGACACCAGGTCTGGTGCTGTTGACTCGGTCGTGGATGCGCGGGCCGCGCAGGCCGAATGCGTCGATCTGCTCGGTGAGCTGGAGGCGGTCAAGAACGCGATCACCGCGACCCAAGCACGGCTGGCGGTCGTCCTGGACGAGGCCACGCGTGCCGAGGAGGCCCGGCAGTCCATTCGCGCCGAGCGGCAGGGTCGCGGGGTGCCGAACCAGGTCGGTGCTGCGTTGCGGGTGAGCCCGCATGCGGGTGCGGGGTTCGTGAGCACGGCCCGGGTGTGGGTCACGCAGATGCCCCACACGTTCAACGCGCTGCGCTCGGGGGTGTTGTCCCAGTGGCGGGCCACGCTCTTGGTGCGGGAGACCTCCCACCTGTCCCTGGAGCACCGTGGCCTGATCGATGAGGAGATCTGCGGACCTCAGCACCTGGCCGAGCTGGCCCGGATGGGCACCCGCCGCCTGATCGCGAGGATCAAGGAACTCGCCGCCGAACTGGACGTGCACGCGTGTGTGAAGCGGAACGCGAAGGCGGTGTCGGAGCGGCGGGTGTCGGTGCGTCCGGCCCCCGACCTGATGGTCTACCTCACGGCCCTGGTCCCGATGGCGCAGGGCGTGCAGGCGTACGCCCAGCTCAAGGCGACCGCCGAGACCACGAAGGCGGCCGGTGACGTGCGTGGGGTGGGTCAGATCATGGCCGACACCCTCATCGAACGCACCACCGGCCGCGACCCCGGCCACGCCCAGGATGTGCCAGTCACGATCAACCTCCTGGTCTCCGATGACACCCTCCTGGCGAACGGTGACCAGCCGGCTGTGGCGGTCGAGGGAGCCCCAGCGGGTGTGGGCGTCATCCCGGCCCCGATCGCCCGCCACCTGGCAGCGCACGCGATCGACACCGACACCGCGTGGCTGCGTTCGATCTACGTCAACCCCCACGGACGGTTGGTAGCGACCACCTCGACGTCCCGGTTCCACCCCCAGGGACTAGCAAGCCTCTTGAGGGCCCGGGAGCAGGGCATCTGCGCCACCACGTGGTGCGACGCCCCCGTGCGTCACCTGGACCACGTCACCCCACACGCCGAAGGCGGCCCGACCAGCCTCGACAACGGGCAGGGCCTGTGTGCCCGGTGCAACCACGCCAAGCAGGCACCCGGCTGGTCGCAAAAAACCACCCAGGTCCACGGGCGGCATGCGGTAGAGACCATCACACCCACGGGGCACACGTACGTCTCGGTCGCGCCCGCACCACCGACACCCGCCTGGACCAGCGGCACGGCACCGGCCCGGACCGTGCCACGAGTGCATGACGCGGCCTCGGTTCTCGGCGACGCACCGGTTCTCGGCGACGCACGGGTTGGCGACACGGACCCCGGTCGTAACTCCGCCGCGCCCGGTGACGTGTCGGTGACGGACAAGACCGACGGCGCCCAGGGCTCACCGTCTCACCGTGACCGCACCACGACCCCGGCCTGGACCCCCGCGGTCGGCATGACCGGCCCCGCACCCGGCCACACCCCACGCAGCCGCTACCAGATCGGCTGCCAGACCACTCCCGCCCACGGCGCGATCGCCTACCGACCCAGCCCACCACCACCGCAGCCCCGCCCGGCCCGCCAACCACTACACCGGCCACCCAACCGGACACGAGGCCGAATACCAGCCCGGCACCGGCACCCCGACCTCTCCTGGACCCACCCCGCCTGACGACCACTGACGTCATCAACCACCTAGGGTGCTCGACCCGGTTCCCGTTTGCCAGGCCGCTCGCCGTGGCGCGCCTCGTGCTCGCCGTCGGCTGCTCCGCTGAGCCGGCCCCTCCACCGACGACGTCGCGCACCAATCGTCACGCCCGGCTCTCACGACCGCACGGTCCCTCCCGGACGCGTGCGATCCGGACGCACCGCTGTTCATCGTGAACAGATGGGCGCCGGGAAGCGCCGGATCAAGCTCAGCGGCTGAGCTCGATGAGCGCCAGCAGCGCCAGCCCGTAGGCCTCCGCCGGCTCCGGGTCGGCGAACAGCCGGGTCTCGCCGAGGAGCTGGACCTCCACCTCGAAGCCGTCGCCGGTACGGCGCAGCGTGTGGAAGGCCGAGCGCAGCAGCACGCGGAGCTGGTCCTCGCGCGGCAGCCAGAGGGCATCCTCGATCGCGACCGAGTCCAGCGCCCACTCGGTGGTGCCGTTGAACCCCAGGATCGTGCCCGTCGGGTACTCGTGCGCCTCGATCGTCATCGTGCTCACGGTGAAGACGTCGCTCGCGAGGTCGGGCGCCTGGACCCGGAACTGGTCGCCGTCGACCGGCGTCCAGATCAGGCCCGCGTCCTGCAGCTTCGTGGCCAGCTCGGTGGAGATCATCGAACCATTCTGACGCCGTTCACCCACGGCATGTCCGATGCGCACCAGGTCTCTACGGCGCCAGCGTCCGCAGGACGCAGAACTCGTTGCCCTCGGGGTCCGCCATGACCTGCCACGTCGCGTCGGCGCCCTGACCGACGTCCTCCGTGGTGGCACCCAGCCCGACCAGCCGGGCCACCTCGTCCTCGGTGCTGCCGTCGATCGGGCTGACGTCGAGGTGCAGCCGGTTCTTCACGATCTTGTTCTCGGGCACCGGGACGAACACCAGCGTGGGCGCCATCTGCCGGGCCCGGACGTCCTCGACCGTCGGCTCCCAGGAGCCGATCTCGACCTTGCCCCCGGACCGGTCGATCACGGCGAAGCCCAAGACCTCGCACCAGAAGGAGGCGAGCCGCTCCGGGTCGTGGGCATCGACGACCAGCTCGGTGAACCTGCTTGTCATGACTCTCCTTGGTGTGTCGGTACGCGGTGCTGCGGGTCGGTGAACGCTCCAGCGGCGGCGGCGGCCGGCGCGGTCGCGGCGACGAGCAGGCTACGCGCGTCCGGGTGCCCGGAGCGCTCCACGGCGCGGGCTACCACACCCAGATCTTGACGTGTTGTAGAGATAGGGCGACCCTCGTAGAGGGCATCCAGCACGCGCCCGAGTCCCGTCCGTTCCATCCAGAGGAGACAGCGATGAGCGAGAACTCTCAGCTACTTCACGTGGCGACGTTCTGCGGCAAGTGCGACTGCGGCTGCCCGGAACTGTTCGTCGACCCGACCGCCGAGCCCCTGAAGCAGATCGTGATCACCGACGACTTCGGCCAGCACATCCAGATGAGCCACGACCAGCTCGCGGACCTGGTGGAGCAGGCCCGCAGCGGCGCGCTCGACGCGGCGGCGCTCCAGCCGGCCTGACGGCAAGGGCGTTCCGTCCGGTATTCCGGACGGCGGCAAAGGTGGCTGTCCACTCACCGGTGGGCGGCCACCTTTGCAGTATGGTCCTGGCAGGAGGGCACTATGTCAGGCAGGACTCGCGCACGCGGACAGCTCGAGGCGGAGGTCATGCGCATCCTCTGGGACCACGAGGACGCGATCGGGGCACGAGCGATCCAGGAGAGGTTCGGGGACGAGCACGTCCCGGCCTACACCACGCTCCTGACGGTGCTCGACCGCCTGGAGAAGAAGGGCGAGGTGGTCCGCATCGCGGCCTCCCCCCGCAAGGTCCGCTTTCGGCCCACCCGGTCCGACGGCGAGCGCGCCGGTGCCGCGATGCTCTCGGTGCTGGAGGGCACCGGCGACCGCGAGGAGGCCCTGCTCCGGTTCGCCGACCACCTGACCGCCCGGGACGCCGAGATGCTGCAGCGGGCGCTGCGCCCCAAGCAGCCTGCCGGACGCCGCCGCGCGGGCTGACCTCGCCCAGCCGAGCTCGCGGGGTCAGGGCCGACCTCCAGGTCCGACTCGGCCCCCGGGGTGCAGGTTCGGTCAGCCGGCGAGCATGAGTCCGCACATCGCGGCCGTGCCGAAGCTCATCAGGCCGCCCGCCATCAGGTCGAGGCCGGCGTGGTCGAGCCCGGCACGGTCGCGCGCGGCTCCACCCGAACGTGTGTGCCGGACCGCCGCGACAAGGAACAGCGCGCCCCCGACCACGAGCAGCACGACGAGCACCGCACCACCGGCAGCCGTCAGGGCGTCCAGCGGCGCGGGCACGGCCCCGTGCACGGCCGCGTGCTCGGCCGCATGACCGACGGCAGGTCCGCCGTGCCGGGTCATCACCGCGAGCGCCCACACCATCGCGAGCATCATCACGGCGTGCGCCGCCTGGCACCGGGCGCTCTCGTGATGGCCCGCCCGCCGCCTGTCCGGCGTCGGGCCGCGGCTGCCTGCCGGACGACTCAGGGCGTCGATGCCGTACCAGCCCGCGGCGGCCGCGAAGCAGGCGGCGCCCACGGCGAAGAAGGCGACCTGGGGCACTGCCGGCAGGCGGACCCACCACGGCCAGACCATGACCACCATCGCGAGGCTCATGCCCAGGTGGAACAGGTGGCTCGCCGCGACGAGGAGCCGGCGGGTCGTGGTCAGGCGCCAGAGCGACCAGGCGCTCAGGGTGCCGAAGATGACTGTCGCCGCCCACTGCACGGCTGGGTCCGACGTCACTGGCGCCCCCGCGTCCCGAGAAGTTGAAGCGGCCGAACCGCCGCCGACAGTACCACATGATGTAGAGATGTTGTACGGTTCTGGGGACCAGAGGCGGACGTGGAGCGGGGTGGTTCCGGTGCGCACGACCGAGCTGTACGTGAACACCGGAACCTGCGAGCACTGCCGCCGCGCCCTCTTCACCGAGCTGTCCGCGGTGCCCGGCGTCTGGCGGGTGCGGATCGACGCGACGTCGGGCCTGGTCACGTTCCGGACCCTCTCGCCCGTCGACCGCACCCGCGTCGAGACGGCGGTCACCGACGCCGGGTTCGAGGTCAGGGCGTGGCGCTGACCCCCGTCCGGTCCCGCCGTGCCTGGACCAGCCCGACGACGACGTCCACCAGGACGAACGCCACGAGGGTGTACCCGACCAGCGGCAGGAACGTCCCCACCGTGATCGCCACCGCGGCGACCGCCGCGAGCCCCCACCACGGCGTGTCCTGGAGCACCCCGCGCCGCGGGGGCGGGCCGCCCAGCCCGCGCGGCTCGCGCGTGGGCCGCCGCCTCCACCACATCAGGTAGCCGAGCACCACCATCGAGCCGATGCCGAACGCGAGCACGAACAGCAGAACCTGGTTGACCGTGCCGAGCAGGAGACCCATGTGCAGGTCGATGCCCCACGTGGTGAGCTTGGCGGGCAGCGGGAAGCTCACGAAGTCGGTCCGGTGGACCACCTGCAGCGTGGTCCCGTCGACCGCCACGGAGTCGGCCTCGGTGGGTACGTCGCTCTTGTTCTCCTGCACGGTCCACGCGGTGCCGGCCTCGGTCGGCGGCTTGATCTCCACCTCGTCGGTGTTGACGTTGATGCCCTGGGCGACCGCGAGCACGGCGTCGAACGTCGCGGGGTCCACCGCGCCGGCCGCCCCGGGGGTGCCGCCGCCGTGCCCGGCGTGCTCGTCCGCCTCGGCGGGTGCGCCGCCGGTCAGCTGCGTGTCCAGGGCGGGCGTGGTCCAGCCGAGGTCGCTGCGCAGCGCGCCGACGTTGGCGCCGCCGTACTGGGACCAGGTGATCCCGGTGACGGACAGGAAGAGCGCGCCCAGCACCACCACGGCGCCCACGGCGGTGTGCCAGGACAGGAGGCGCCGGTACCCGGTCTGCCGGCGCTTCGGCCGGGCGACGCCGGCGGCCCGCCGGGACGCGCGCAGCCGGTTGATCCACAGGATCAGCCCCGCCACCACGACGATGCCGAGCCAGGACGCGGCCAGCTCGCTGTACAGCCGGCCAGGATCGCCGAGGTGCAGGCTGCGGTGCAGGTTGGAGATCCAGGTCCGCAGCGGGAGCGCTCCGCTGGAGCCGTAGACGGTCAGGTCGCCGCGCACCTCGCCGGTCGCGGGGTCGACGAAGATCGCCCGGGACTCGCTGGGGCCCAGGCCGTCCTCGCCGAACATCACGCGGGTGGTGTCGCCGGGTTCGGGTGCGGGGCGGACGGCGGTGAGCACGGCGTCGGCGCCGACCTGGCCCTGGGCGACCTCGACCTGGTCGCCCAGGCTCAGGGCCGTGTCGGCGACCGGGGCGTGCAGCTCCTGGTCGTAGACCACCTGCTCCAGGGCGGGCGCGAGCGCGTAGAGGGCGCCGCTGGTCGCGGCGACCAGGATGAACGGGCCCACGAGGAGGCCCGCGTAGAAGTGCAGCCGCCGCAGCAGCGGGCCGAACCAGGGCGTACGGCCGGGGCGGGGTGGTGACGGGTCGGCCGTGGGGACGTCGGAGGCCGAGCCGGTCATCGTGTCGGTCATGTGGGGCCTGCTTTCAGGTGAGGAGGGATTCGCCGATGAATCCGCCCTCGCCGCACCCGGGTGGGATGGCGAAGACGGCCGAGCCGATGGGCACGGTCCATTGGTTGAGCAGGTCGAGCTGGTCCAGGCGGCGCTGGAGGGGGACGAACTGTCGGTCGACGTCCGCCTGGAACGAGACGAAGATCAGGCCGGCGTCGGAGACCTGCGCCCCGGCACCGCCGTCGTCGTAGTTGTAGGCCCTGCGGAAGATGCGCTCGTCCGGGTTCTCGCTGCGCGCGCGGCGCAGGTGCGAGAACTCCGGGATCACGGGGAACCCGATCGCGGTGGTGGCCGCGAAGTCGGGTTCGTCGAACTCGTCCGTGCCGGTCAGCGGCGCGCCGTCGGCCAGGTACCTGCCGACCGACTGCTCGCGGCCGCCCCGGTCGAGCTCGTCCCACGTGTCGAGGTCCATGCGGATGCGGCGCACCACCATGCCGGTGCCGCCGGCGAGCCACCCCTCTCCCGCCCAGACCACGCGGTCGAAGTCGGGAGTGCCCGGGGCCGGGTTGGTCGTGCCGTCGACCTGGCCGAAGAGGTTTCGCATGGTCGTACCCGGCGCGACAGTGCCGTGCGCGCGCCGGAACCCCTGCTGGGTCCAGCGCACGGACGCGAAGCTGCGGGTGTCCTTGAGCAGCATGCGGGACGCGTGGGCGACGGTCAGCGGGTCGTCCGCCGCGATCTGGAGCAGCAGGTCGCCGTCGCCGAGCTCGGGCACCAGCCGGTCGATCGAGAACGACGGGAGCGGCCGTAGCCAGTCCGGGCCGGTGCCCCGCGCCCGCTCGACGAACCGCGGCCCGAAGCCGAACGTCACCGTGAGCCGGGCGGGGGCGGCGGCCAGCTCCGGCTCGGAGTCCGCGAGCGCCGGGACGCCCTGGGTGAGGCGGGCGGCGTCGTCGGTGAGGATGCGCATCATCCGGGTCAGGTCCGCCCGGTCCGTACCGTCGTGCAGGTCGAGCGCGACGAAGAGCCCGTGCGCCTGGGCGGCGGTGTCGATCCCCGCCTGGTGCGCCCCGTGGAAGGGGACGGTCAGGTCGCCGTTCAGCGGCGCCGACGGCGGCTGGTCCGCCGAGGCGTTCAGCGCGGTGTCGGCGCCGATCGCGGCGGCCGCGCCGACGCCGGCGACAGCTCCCCCGAGGAGGAACTGCCGCCGGGTCGACCCCGACCGCGCGGCGCGCGCACCGTGGTCAGGCGCGGTCATCAGCCGTCCGTACCCGACCCGGTGTCCCCGCCCACGTAGTTCTCGTTGGCCCCGGAGTAGTCCTTGACGGGCGCCGTGAACTCGTAGGTCGAGTCGTCGGAGAAGGTGAGCGTGAACGTGACCTCGTCGCCCGCCTCCAGCGGGTCGGCCAGGTCCATGAGCATGATGTGGCTGCCGCCCGGCTCGAGCGTCAGCGTGTCCCCGGCGGGGATGACGAACCCGCCGTCGATCTCCCGCATGACCAGCTCGCCCGTCTCGTTCTCCACCGTCTCGTGGAGCTCCAGCATCGAGGAGGCCTCGGTGGTCGCCGAGACGACCGTGACGTCCTGCGCGCCGGAGTTGGTCAGCCCGCCGAACGCGGCGGACATCCCGGAGTCGGCGGCCTTGACCCACGCGTCGCTCAGGGTCACGCCCTGCGCGGCGAGCGCGGCGGAGCCGCCGTCGTCGTCCGCGGCGTCCGCGGTGGCGCAGCCCGCCAGGGCCAGCGCGGCGAGGACGACGCCGAGACCGGCGGTCGTGGATCTGCCCCGGCGGTCGGTCAGGCGGTTGTTCATCGTTCGGTTGTGCACAGCAGTACCTCTCACATCGTTCCCGACGGGTCCGGGGTGTTCCCGGAGTCGTCGGGGCCGGCCGCATCCCTGCGGCGGCGGAGAACGTGGACCAGCGCGAACAGGGCCGCCGCGACGGCGGCCCCGCCCGCACCGACGAGGACGACCCGCCAGGGCCCCTCGTCCTCTCGTGCGGTCTGGTTCTGCGTGCTGCTCTGCGTACCGGCACCCGAGACATCGTCCCCGGCAGGCCCGGCGGCGGATCTCGCCCCCGCCTCCTCGCCGTCGCCGACGGCGAACGGGACGATCCCCGTGATGGGGTGCCCGTCGGAGGACACGACCCGCCAGCGGATCTCGTAGCCGCCGTCCGGCAGCCCGGGATCCAGGACGGCCGTGACGGTGGGCCCGTCGATCGCGGGCGCGGCGGACACCCAGTCGGTGTCGCCGCCGTCGGTGACGACCACGGCGGCGCCCATGTCCAGGACGTCGGCCGAGAACGTCAGGGACACCTCGGCGGGCGCCTCCTGGAGCACCTGGTCGGACGCCGGATCACTGGAGACCAGCTTGTCGTGGGCGGACGCCGGGGCCGCGGTCGCGCACAGTGCGACGACGGCCACCGCCAGCCCGGCCACGAGCGGACGGGTTCGGGGCATGAAGAGACCTCTCCTCGGACGTCATGGATCGACGTCGGCACGCACGGAACAGCCCACGGGCACACGTGCGCCCGTGGGGCAGGGCTCAGACCGCGTGCGGTGCGGGAGGTCCCCTCCGCAGGAGGGGTGAGAGCTGGGGACCCGGGTGGAGCGGGCGGAAGGTCTCGGCGGGCACGCCGGAGCGGGCGGGCGCCACGAAGGAGATCGGGCGGTCGAGGACGACCCACGCGCGCAGCAGCCAGGCCGCCATCCGGCTGCCCAGCTCGCGCAGGCGCCGCAGCAGCAGCTCCCCGCGGTGCAGCACCACGACGGTGACCGCCGCGGCGATCCCGTGCCAGAGCCACATCGACGGCCCGCCGTGCAGCAGCGCCGTCTGGACCGGCGCGCCCGACGTCGCGAGCGGCGCCATGTCCCCGTGCCCGCCGTGGGCCCCGTGCGGGTCTGCGACGGCCTGGAGCGTGCCGACCGGGGTGCCGAGCTGGAAGAGCAGGTGGAACAGGAGCTGGCTCGCCGCGACCGAGACCGAGAGCCGCGGCAGCGTGAGCCGCCGGGCGACCAGGGCCGTGCAGACGGGGAGCGAGAGCACCCAGGGCACGAGGATCCCGAGCCAGCCCGGGACGTCCCCGCCGCCGGCGAGGTGCGAGGCGAGGGCCACGAGGGTCGCCGCCGACGCCGCGAGGACGCCGCGCACTCCGCGCGCGGTCCCCCGTCCTGCGTCGGGTGCGTTCATCAGGCCGTTCCCCCTCGTGACGGTCGTACGACGGACGCCAGGATATGGGTCAACGCTCGGCACAGGGAAGTCCGGTATGTGGCTTGCCGGACCGGCGCGTCGCCCTACGCCGCCGGGTCCAGCCCCGCCGCCTGGCGGGCGGCGCTGACGAAGGCCACGCGCACGTTGTCCCAGCCGTCGAGGTAGCCGCCGACCAGCGCGGCGTCGCGCAGCAGCACGAGCTGCCCGGCGCGCGTCACGGCGTCGTCGACGCCGGCGGCGGTGAGCACCTGTTCGAGCGCGCCCCGGAACCAGGCGCGGTGCGTGTCGACGGCGCGCCGCACCCCGCTGTCGGCGTCGGGGTACTCCGCGGCGGCGTTGATGAAGGGGCAGCCGCGGGTGTGGTGGCGGGCGACGTCCTCGGCGATGCCCTCGATGAGCAGGCCCACGAGCTCGACCGGGTCGTCGGTCGCCGAGGCGGCGCCGTCGAGCGCGGCGCGCAGGTTCGCGTCCTCCACGCCGAGGTAGGCCTCGACCAGGTCCTCCTTGCTCGGGAAGTGCCGGTAGAACGTGGCGCGCGTGACGCCGGCAGCGGCGACGATGCGGTCGACGCCGACCACGTGGATGCCCTCGGCGTAGAACAGCTCGGACGCGGTGCGCAGCAGGCGTTCGCGCGCCTCGGAGCCTCCTTCGGCGGTCTTGCGCGGGGCGCGGGAGGCAGTGGATCTGGGTGCCATGTCAGTCAGCATAGAACGATCTTTCTCCTTGGGCATTGACGCCGGCCGGGTGCGGGCGTACCTTTCTGGAATAACAGAGAAAGAACGATCGTTCTTCCTGCCGACGGACCGGGAGCCCGGCCCACCGAACCTGAGGAGCCCGCCATGAACGCCACCCCCGACACCACCAGCAGCGCCGCCGGCACCACCCCGGAGAAGCTCCCGATCGTCCTGATCCACGGCCTCTGGATGACCCCCGCGAGCTGGGACACCTGGGCAGAGCGGTTCCGCGCCGCGGGCCACGAGGTGATCGTCCCGGGCTGGCCCGGCATCGACGACCGCAGCGTGCAGGACATCCGCACCAACCCCGCGCCGCTGCGCGGCATCGGCCTCAAGGAGATCACCGACCACTACGAGCGCATCATCCGCGCCCTGCCGGTGAAGCCGATCATCATGGGCCACTCGTTCGGCGGCGTCATCACCCAGATGCTGGCCGACCGCGGACTCGGCGCCGCCTACGTCGGCGTCGCCCCCGGGCAGACGGCCGGGATCTCCACGCTGCCTGCCTCGACGTTCCGCACGGGCCTGCCGATCCTGTCCAACCCGTTCAACCGCAACGGCGTCAAGCCGATCTCGAAGGGGCACTTCCACTTCACCTTCGGCAACGACCTCTCCCGCGCCGAGTCGGACGCGCTCTGGGAGCAGCTCGCCGTCCCGTCCTACAACCGGGTCCTCTTCGAGGGCGTGGCCTCCACCATGAACGAGAAGAACGGCGTGACCCACGTCGACTACGCCCGCGCCGACCGCGCGCCGCTCCTGGTGATCACCGGCGGCATCGACAACGTGGTCCCGCCGGCCATCGGCAAGGCGATCGTGGCCAAGTACGCCGCCACGGACAGCCCCGCCGTGGTCGAGTACAAGGAGTACGCCGGCCGCACGCACCGGCTCGTCTCCCAGCCCGGCTGGGAGGAGATCGCGGACCAGGCCCTCACCTGGGCCACGTCCCACGCCGCCGTCACCGCATGACGGCGGGCTAGGGTCCGAGGGTGCGCATCGAGACCGACGGCCGCCCCGCGGCGCCCAGCGACCTGTTCAGCACCTACGGCCACTTCACGGCCATGCAGGTGCGGGACGGCGGGGTCCAGGGCCTGGCCCACCACCTGACCCGGCTCGACGACGCGCACCGTGAGCTCTTCGGCCGGCCGCTGGAGGCGGAGCGGGTCCGCGACCTGGTGCGGCACGCGCTGGACGGCACGCCCGACGCGTCGGTGCGTGTCGTCCTGCGCCACGCCGAGCACGTCGTGGTCACGGTGGCCGAGCCCCACCATCCGCCCGCCACGCCGCAGCGACTGCGGTCGGTCCCCTACCTGCGGCCGTTCGCCCACCTCAAGCACCTGGGCGGCTTCGCCCAGATCGAGTGGGCCCGCCGCGTCGGCCTCGACGGGTACGACGACGCCCTGCTCACCACGCCCGACGGCGCCGTCGCGGAGTCGTCGATCGCCAACATCGGCTTCCTGGAGCCGGACGGCGCCGTCGTCTGGCCGGAGGCCCCCTGGCTCCACGGCACCGCGATGCGCCTGGTCGAGGCCACGACGCCGTCGTCCCGCAGGCTCGTCCCGCTCGCCGACGCCGCCGGCTTCGCCGGTGCGTTCCTCGTCAACTCCATCGGGGTGGTCGCCGTCGCCTCGATCGACGACGTCCCGCTGCCCGACGCCGGCCCGCTCCTGACCGCCGTCGTCGACCGCCTGGCCGCGGTCCCGTGGGACCGGATCTGACCGGCCCGCCGGACCTCTTCAGACGGTGACGCCGCCGTTGGCCGCCTCGAACGCCTCGCGGGCCTGAGCGATCTGGTCCTGGTGCTCCTCCGTCCAGGACACCAGCGCCTGCGTCGTCGCGAGCAGGGTGCGGCCCAGGGCGGTGAGCTCGTACTCCACGCGCGGCGGGACCTCGGGGTAGACCGCGCGGCTCACCAGGCCGTCGCGCTCGAGGTTGCGCAACGTGACGGTGAGCATGCGCTTGCTGATGCCGTCGATCTCGCGGCCCAGCTCGCCGAACCGGAGCTTCTTCTCGTCCAGCAGCGCGATGACCAGCAGGGACCACTTGTCGGCGATGCGGTCCAGGATCTGCCGCACCTGGCAGTCCTCACGCACGTCCCACTGGAACGGGTCGCGGTCCGCCCGGCACTCCGCCAGCTCCGCGGCGGTTACCTCGAGGGAACCCGGTGACGTCGAAGTGCCTTCTTGTGCCATCCGTCGATCGTGCCCAACGATCGTCATGGTTACAAGTGGTAACCATGCCGGACCTGAGCGAGGAGATCCCTGTGACGGACACGAGTGCGGTCGCACGACCGACCACCGCGACGCGGACGGGCTGGGGAGTGCTCGCCGTCGTCTGCGGCGCGCTCTTCCTGGAGGGCATCGACATCGCGATGCTCAACGTCGCCGTGCCGGCCATCGCCGCGGACATCGGCCTGGCGACCGCCGACGCGCACTGGGTGATCAGCGCCTACGTGCTGGCCTACGGCGGGTTCATGATCCTCGGCGGCCGCACGGCCGACCTCGTGGGCCGGCGCCGCACCTTCCTGGTCGCCCTCGCGGTGTTCGTCGTGTTCTCCGGGCTCGGCGGCCTGGCCGACGACGCCTGGGTGCTGGTCGTCGCCCGGTTCGTCACCGGGGCCACCGCGGGGTTCATGACGCCGGCGGGCTTCAGCCTGCTGACCACCAGCTACCCCGAGGGCCCGCTGCGCGACCGGGCGCTGGCGATCTACGGGGCCATCGGCGCGGGCGGGTTCACGCTCGGCGTCGTGGCGGGCGGGTTCCTCACCGACGCGGGGTGGCGCTGGGTGTTCTTCGCGCCGGTGATCGTGGGCGCCGCGCTCTGGGTCGCCGGGCGGCTGCTCATCCGGCCGGACGAGCCCGCCGAGGGGCCGCGCGGCGGGTTCGACGTGGGCGGCGCGATCACGCTCACGGCCGCGATGGTCGCGCTCATCTACGGGGTCGTCGCGCTGGGCGAGGGCGGCGACGTCGTCGCCGGGGTCGCGTCGTTCGTGGCAGCGGCGGTGCTGGCCGGCGCGTTCGTGCTGATCGAGCGCCGGGCGGCCGACCCGCTGCTGCGCCTCGCCGTGCTCCGCGAGGGCCTCCTGCTGCGCGCGAGCCTCGCGGGGCTGCTGGTGATCGGCGCGTTCTTCGCGTTCCAGTTCCTGATCACGCTGTACCTGCAGGAGTACCGCGGGTGGTCGCCCGTCGCGACGGGGCTGGTGTTCGCCGTCATGGGCGCCGACATGATCATCGCGCCGCTGCTCACGCACCGGCTGGTCCAGCGGTTCGGGAGCGTCCCGGTGCTGGTGGCGGGCCTGCTGGCCGGTGCGGCGGCGTTCGTCCTGGCCCTGCGCCTCGACGGGACGTGGGGCTATCTCGACCTGCTGCCGTCCCTGCTGCTGGTCGCGGTCATGTTCGCCCTGGTGTACGGCCCGCTGACCGCCGCGGCGACGGCGGGTCTGGCCGAGTCGGAGCACGGCGTGGCCGGCGGCGTCGTCTACACGGCGTTCCAGTTCGGCGCCGCGCTGGGCGTCACGGCCGCCACGATCGTGCTGGTGGACGGCCACGCCACGGCCGCGGGGGCGGTCGACTACCAGCGCGCCCTGCTGGTCCCCGCGGTCGCGGCGGTCCTGGCGCTGGCCCTCGGGATCACCACCTGGTCCCGCAGCCGCCGGGACGCCGTCCGGGCACGCTGACGGCACTCGCTTCCGGGTGTGGGTGCGGTTCGACCCGGTGCGCGCGGGTGTGACGTCGACCGCGGACCGCGAGCTGACGACGAACGGTGTGGAGCGCACCGTGACGGTACCGCGAAGGAGAGCGCCTGCCCGTCCGGCGCCGGGATGTCCCCGGCGCCGGACGGGCAGGCGCTCTCGCGGTTCCTCCCTGCGGACCGTCAGCCGCAGTACTCGTCCAGCTCGAAGTCGTGCACCACCGTCCGGCCCTTGACGATGCGCGCGTTCTTCGACTCCGGCGGGTAGCCCGTCGCCGAGCTGAGCAGCGTCAGCCGGTTGTTCGAGACCCCCATCCAGCGGGCGTAGCCGCCGTCCGGCCCGGTCACCAGCGTGACGTCGTACTCAGACCCGTCGATGACCACGAACGCACCGTCGAGCGGGACGGTCCCGTCGTCACAGGTCGCTCCCGTCACCGTGCCGGCGATCTTGCCCCAGCTCGCCGGCGGGGTCACCGCGAGCGACACCTGGACCCGGGGCTCGGCGTACGGCGTGCCGCCGTCGGCCACGACGGCCGAGGTATAGGTGCCCGGCTGGTCCACCCGGCTGCTGTCGAGGTCCACGAACACCTTGGCCGACGCACCCGGGGCCAGCGTGAACGCCGGCGGCTGGACGTCGAGCCACGGCACGTCGACCGAGGTCTCACCGGTCACGTTGAGCACCGTGTGCATGTCCGGGAAGCCGAGCTCCTCGACCGTCGCGGGGTCGGGGTTGCCACAGTCGTCGGAGGCCAGGTACGACGGCGCCGTCTCCGGCTCCGCGTTGGACCCGATGAAGAAGTCCCCGGCGCTGACCACCTCGACCACGAGCGTGCCGGACGCGGTGCCGGTGACCGGCACGTCGACCAGCGTGAGCTCCTGCGCCTCCAGGGTGACGTCGGCCGTGCCGACCTTCGTCATGTTCGCGTAGACGAAGTCCCCGTCGAGCTCGTACAGGTTGACCGTGACGTCCGTGTCCGCCGCCGCGGTCTCCACGCCGAAGGACACGTCGGTCACCGCGAACTCGCCCTGGATGTCGAAGTCCTCCAGCGTGAACGCGCGCAGCCACTGCGTCTGGCTGCCCACGCAGGCCACGGAGTTGCCCAGCGTGATGTCCTGCGACGAGGAGTGCGTGATGGTGGTCCCGTCCGCGAGCAGCGCCGGCGGGGCGGACGGCGTCACCGTGCGCCCGGGGTGCTCCCCGTTCCGGGCCAGGCCGCCGTCCTCCGCGGCGGCCACACCCTGGGCGTCCTTTCCGCCCGACGACGGCGCCGTGCTCACCTCGGTCACCTCGCCGGAGGCTCCCCTGATGACGCCGGTGCCCGACGCGGCCCCGAGGATCTCGAAGTCGGACGACGCCGGCGCCACCTCGACGTCCGCGGGCGCGGTGCCCTCGTTCGTCACGGTGAACGAGCCGGACCGGGTGCCGCCGAGCCGCACCTCGCGGTGCAGCTCGCCCGGCGAGACCGTCAGCAGCGCGGCCGCGAGCTCCACGTCCTGCCGGGTGATCGCGTCGGCGACGACCGGCACCGTGGCCTGGGCGGACTCGTAGTCCTTGGCCGCGTAGCCGACCTGCTGCTCGCCCGTGGCCGGGGAGAACAGCGAGTAGTAGCCGGCGTCGACCGACGGGTTCTCGGGGTCGGCGGTCCGGACGCTCTGCTCCCCCGCCGTCACCGTGGCGCCGTTCACCCCGTCACCGGTGTTGAGGTCGCGGACGAACCCGGCTGCGAGGCCGCCGTCGACCGGCTCGCACGAGCCGACCGAGACGTTGTCGACCTGCCAGAACAGGGCGTACACGGCGTCGCCGTAGTGGAACCGGACTCGCACGTCGGGCTCGCCGCCCGCGCCCGGCAGCGGCACGACCGTGCGGCCCAGGGCGTCGGAGGTCTGGTGCAGCACCGTCTCCCACGTCTCGCCGCCGTCGAGGCTGAGGTCCACGTCGGCGTAGTCGAAGAACGCGCCGTACGCCTGGTCGAACGTCAGCAGCGGCGCGTCGAGGCCGCTCAGGTCGTAGGACGGCGAGGTGAGCGTCGTGTCCTGCGAGCCGCCCTCGCCGTAGGCGTCGCTGTTCACCTCGGCGAACAGGCCCTCGCCGCCGGTCTGGTTGGACGACTCGAACCGGTCGTCGAACGTCCAGACCTGCTCGGTGCCCGCCAGGTCCTCGACCGTCCAGCCCTCGGGCACGTCGCCCGACTCGAACTCCTCGACCCCGGCGCCCGCCCCGGTCAGGGCGTAGCCGGGCGCGGTGCACTCGGCGAGCACGGCCGGCGCGGCGTCGGCCGACGTCGGCCCGGTGCCCACCTCGACGTCCTGTGTGAAGGTCGCGTACCCCGCCACGGACGGCTGCACCACCAGGGTGTGCGTGGCCGACTGCGGCAGCTCCAGCGAGTACTCCCCCGTGAACGGGTCGGTCCAGGCGGCGACGCCGCTCGGCGCGCCCTGCACCGTGATCTGGGCGTCGAGCGGCCAGCCGTGCCCGGAACCGTCGGTGACGGTGCCGCTCACGGTGGTCGTGGGCGCGGCCTCCAGGCTCACGTCCACCGTCACGGTCTCGCCCTCGACGACGTCGGCCTGCGCCGTGGCGTCCAGGTACCCGAAGGCCGAGACCGCCAGGTCGTGCGCGCCCTCCTCCAGGCCCAGACGGAACGCGCCCTCGGCGTCGGTGGTGTCCGAGCGGTCGCCCGTGGTCACGCGGGCCCCGCCGACGGGCTCGCCGTCGGCGTCGGTCACGGTGCCCGAGACGAAGCCGTAGCCGTCGGTCGGCGCGGCCGCGACGAGCGCCGCGACGTCGAGCCTGCCCTCGCCCCACACGTTGTTGTCGGCGGCGGTGCCGCCGCAGGTGTCGTCGGCCACGTCGACCGAGGTCTGGTCCAGCAGGGCCTGGGTGCCCTCGATGTCGCCCACCAGGACCGGGGCCGCGCTCCACAGCAGCGCCACGGCGCCCGCGAGGTGCGGCGACGCCATGGACGTGCCGCTGAACTCGGCGTAGTCGCCGCCGGGCACGGACGAGCGCACGTTGTCGCCGGGGGCGGCCAGGTTCGGCTTGGTCACGCCGTCGGCGCCCGGGCCGCGCGAGGAGAACCCGGCGATCTCGCCGGACTCCCCGAACGCGCCGGCCGCGTAGGTGGCCACGTTGGCTCCCGGGGACGACGTCGACTGGCAGCCCGCCTCGCCCGCGTTGCCCGCGGCCCACGCGCCGAAGATGCCCGCCGCCTCCCAGGCGGCGATCTCCTCCGACAGGAAGTCGTCGATGGCGCCGGGCGCCTGCTGGCCCCACGAGTTGTTCACGACGTGCGGGCGCTGGGACGGGTCGGGGTCCGAGCCGTCGCTCCGCGTCGGCGCCAGGATCCACTGGCCCGAGGCGAGCAGGTCGGCGTCGGAGCAGGAGGCGCAGCCGTTGGCCGCGATCCAGTCGGCGCCCGGTGCGACGCCGACCTGGTTGCCCGCGCCGTCGTCGCCCACCATGGTGCCCATGACGTGCGTGCCGTGGGCGTCGCCGTCGCACGGCGAGCCGTCGCAGAAGCCGCCGGCGTCGAACCAGTTGTAGTCGTTGCTCAGGCCGCCCTCGCCCAGGTAGCCGCGGTAGTGCTCCAGGAGTGCCGGGTGCTCCACGTCGACGCCGGAGTCGATGTTCGCCACGGTGATGCCCTCACCGGTGAACCCGAGGTCCCACACGTCGGGGGCGCCGATGGCGTCCAGGCCCCACTCCGTCGCGAGCGGCGCGCGCTCGGTCGCGGCCTTGCGCTCCACTGGCTCGACGGGCTGCGCCGCGAACCGCTCGTGCACCTGCTCGACCTCGCGGCTGGCGGCCACCCGCTCGGCGAGCTCCTGCGTGCCGTCCTGCACGAGGATCGCGTTGCTGATCCAGTAGGACTCGTAGTCCACGCCGGCGGCCTTCAGGTCGGCGACGACGCCGGACTGCGACGCCGTGGCCGTGCGGGTCAGCTCGTCGTAGACGAACTGGCCGCGCTCGTCCCAGTCGGTGATCGCCTTGGCCGGCGCGAGGTCCGGCGCGTCGGCGAACCGGATCCAGAAGTCGGCGGTCTCCTTGGTCTCCAGCCGCGTCTGCACGCCGGGCGTGAGCTTGTCGGCGGCGCGGTCCGGCACGTCGGCGGCGACCGTGCCGGCCTCCTGCGCCCCCGTGGGCGCCGGTGTGCTCGCGAGCGCGGGGGTCACGCTCACCGTGGTGGCCAGCAGAACGCCGACCGCTGCGAGAGCGATCGGCGCGCGTCTGGTTGGCATGCGACTGTGCATCTTGCCTCCGGGGTGCAAGCGCTCCGTGCGGGGCGCGACCACTGACCCACGAGCGAGGGCCACGTGACACTCTGGAGAGAGCGGGCGAAAAGGGCAACGAAAGTCACCTGATCACCCGCTGCCCGCCGCCTGGGAACCAGCACCCAGGCGGCGGACAAGACGTCAGCTGTTGCGGGCCGCGTCCAGGATGACCTTGGTGACGGCGCCCGGCTGGCTCACCATGGCGGCGTGCCCGCTGCGGAGCTCGGTCGTCGTGGAGCCGGCGCGCTCGGCCATCGCCCGTTCCGCCTCGGGCGGGATGATGCGGTCGTTCTTGGCCACGATGTACCAGCTCGGGATGTCCTCCCAGGCGGGCGGGCCCGACGGGATGACCAGCGAGCTGAGCGTGGCCGGGCGCTGGCTCACGGCCATGAACTCCGCGGTGTCGCGCGGCAGGTCCTGGGCGAAGAGCCGCGGGAACCAGACGGGGTCGATGTACGCGTCCGCGTCGTTCTCCGGCGCGCCCGGGTAGGGGCGCAGCACGAGGTGGTCGATCACCTCGGGCGGCTCGGCACCGCCCAGTGCGTTGGCGTCGGCGACGGTCTCACCCTCGGCGAGCGCGAAGCCCGCCACGTAGACCAGGGCCTCGACGTCGGGGTCGCCGGTCGCCGCGTTGGTGATGACCGCGCCGCCGTAGGAGTGGCCCACCAGCACGATCGGCCCCTCGATCGTGTCGAGGAACAGGCGCAGGTACTCGCTGTCGGAGATCGGTCCGCGCAGCGGGTTGGAGAAGGCCAGGACCGGGTAGCCGCGGTCGGTCAGCCGTTCGGTCACCCCCGCCCAGCCGCTGGAGTCGGCGAACGCGCCGTGCACGAGCACGATCGTGGGCTTGTCACCTCCGCCGGGATGGCCTCCCGGATGCCCGCCGGACGAACCGTGGGTGCCGGCCGGCGCCGTCGCGCCGGACATGGTGGAGAGTGCGAGCAGCGCCGTGGCGAGCGCTGCGACCAGTGCAGTGGGGCGGGTGAAGCGTCTCCTGGTCATCGGTATGTCTCCTGTCGTGGTACGGACACCAAAGATCATCCGCAGCAAGCCGGGTGATATGGACCACGTGAACCACGTAGTCCCTCGCCGTCGGCCATACCGTGGGGCGCATGGAGACCGCCGCCGCCCCCGTGGGGCGCGACGAGGAGCTGCGTCGGCTGGCCACGCTGCTCGGGGGTGCGCGCAACGGCCGGGGCGGATCGCTGCTGGTCCTGGGCGAGCCGGGCATCGGCAAGACCTGCCTGCTGACCGCGGCGACGCGGGCCCCGGGCCTCGCCACGATCCACCTGGACGGGTACGAGTCGGAGTCGACCATCCCGTTCGCGGCCGTGCAACGGCTCGTCTCCCTGCTCCGCGAACACTGCGAGGGTCTCCCGGAGCGGCAGCGGCAGGCGGTGCGGGTGGCGTCCGGCCAGGCGGACGGGCCGGCCCCGGACCGGTTCCTGGTGGGCCTCGGCGTGCTCGGGCTCCTGGCCGCGGCCGGGGCCAGGACCCCGGTGGTGTGCGTGGTCGACGACGCGCACCTGATCGACGCCGAGAGCCTGGACGCCCTCGCCTTCGTGGCCCGGCGCCTCGCGGTCGAGAACGCGGCGGTCGTGTTCGCGGCCCGGGACGACGGCGGTTTCGCCGAGCGGATGGGCGGGGTGCCGCGGCTCGGCCTGACCGGCCTCGACCCCGAGGCGGCGGCGCAGCTGCTGAACCGGTCGGCCGAGCGGCCGCTCGCGCCGTCGGCGGCCGCCGCCATCGCCCGCGCGACCGGCGGCAACCCGCTGGCCCTCATCGACCTGGCGGGCGACGCCCTGGTGCACGAGCTCCCGGACCTGGGCCTCGGCGGGGCGCCCGTGCCCGTCGGCCGGCACCTGGAGGAGCACTACGTGCGGCAGGTGCGCCGGGCCGACCCGCGCGTGCAGACCTGGGTGCTGCTGGCCGCGGCGGACTCGACGGGCAACATCGACCTCGTGACCGCGGCGGCCGCCGACCTGGGCCTGGGACCCGACGACGGCGACCGGGCCGAGGTGGCCGGCCTGGTGGAGCTGCAGCCCGTCGTGCGGTTCCGGCACCCGCTGGTGCGCTCCGCCGTCTACAACGCCGCGCCCGGCGCCGAGCTGCGCCGGATGCACGGGGCGCTGGCGCGGGCGGCCGAGGGGCTCGGCATGGTCGAAACCGAGGCCTGGCACGCCGCGCGCACCGTCATGGGCACGGACCCCGCCGTCGCCGACCGGCTGGCGCACACCGCGGACCTGGCCGCGCGGCGCGGCGGCCTCGCCTCGCGCGCGACCATCCTGACGCGGGCGGCCGAGCTGACCGCGCCCGGCCCCGTCCGCGACGCGCGCCAGGTCGGCGCGGCCGAGGCCGCGCTGGCCGTGGGCGCCGCCCACGTGGCCCAGCGGCTCGTGGGCGAGATCGACCTGCCCGCCGTGGACCCCGTGACCCAGGGCCGCGCCCTGGCCGTACGCACCGCGCTCAGCCTGTTCACCGCCGACACCGAGGGGGTGCGCGGCGCCACCGCGGCGAACCTGCGCGCCGCCGACGCGTTCCACGGGCAGGACGCCGAGCGGGAGCAGGTGGCGCTCCTGCGGGCGTTCGAGAGCTGCTGCACGGCCGAGCGCCTGATGAGCGGGGTCACCCTGGAGCATCTGGGCCGCCGCCTGGCGGCGGGCGCCGACCTGGCCGGCGGCCCGACGTCGGACATCCTGCGGGGGCTGGGCGCCGTCGTCCTCGACCCGTACCCGCGGGCCGTGGCCCCGGCGCGCGCGGCCCTGGCCGCGATCCTCGCGCTCCCCGACGACCGGATGATGCACATGGGCACGGCCATCGCGTCCCTGGGCACGTTCCTCTGGGACGACGCCGGGCGCGCCGCCGCGCTCGACCGTGCGGCCCAGGCGGCGCGCGACTCCGGGGCCCTGCAGGTGCTCGACACGCTCCTGTGGGTGATGGCGCTCTCGGAGCTGTGGGGCGGCACCCTGCGGCGGGCCGTCGCGTACGACGAGCTGGTCCGCGAGGTGCGCCGGGCCATGGGGTACGACGCCGAGAACGTGCCCAACGTCGCGGTCATGGCGTGGGGCGGGGCGCCCCGCGACGTGGTGCGGGCGATCGCCGAGGGCGCCGCCGCCACGGGCTTCGGCGGGGTCGAGGCGTCCGCCGTCGCGTCGCTCGCGGTCCGGGACCTCGCGGAGGGCGGCTACCAGGACGCGTACGAGCGGCTCAACCCGCTGATCGCCGACCCGTTCCTGCAGGTCACGCCGGACCAGTACCCGGACTACGTCGAGGCGGCCGCGCGCAGCGGGCACCCGGAGGAGGCGGCGCGGGTCGCCAGGCTGCTGGCCTCGCTGGCGGAGGCGAACGGCTCGCCCTGGTGCCGCGGCGTGGCCGAGCGGGCGCTGGCGCTGGCCGGGACGGACGAGGACGCCGAGCGGCACCACGTCGCCTCGGTCGAGGCCCTGAGCGGTACCCGGGCGGAGATGGACCGGGCCAGGTCGCACCTCGTCTACGGCGAGTGGTTGCGCCGGGCCCGGCGCCGGCGGGACGCTGCCGAGCAGCTCCGGCTCGCCCTGGCGCACTTCCATCACAGCGGCGCCGAGCTGTTCGTCGCCCGGACGGTCGCGGAGCTGGCGGCCGTCGGCGCCTCGGGGGACGTCGACGCCCCGCCCCGGCGCTTCGGTCTGACGGCGCAGGAGCACACCGTCGCGCGGCTCGCGTCGGCCGGCCACACCAACCCCGAGATCGCGGCGAACCTGTTCATCAGTCCCAGCACCGTCGACTACCACCTGCGCAAGGTGTTCCAGAAGCTCGGGGTCACGTCGCGGCGGCAGCTCGCCGACCGGCTGGCGGCCCCGCCGTCGTCGGCGCCTGGCGCGACCCCGCCGTCGGACGACAATCCCCGCCCCACCACGTCGTAGCCCAGGTCACAGGCCTGCGGCGGACTACGCGGTTCGCGTGGTCCGCGCGCACCGGGGTCGGCGGCAAGGTCGAGGTTCATCATCCGACCGACCGAGGGGGCCACATGCCTTACGTCACAGCGGACGACGGCGCCGAGATCTTCTACCGGGACTGGGGCACGGACGGCACCCCCGTGCTGCTGAGCCACGGCTGGCCGCTGAGCTCCGACGCGTGGGAGGCGGCGGCGCTGTTCCTGGCGGAGCGGGGCCACCGGGTCGTCGCGCACGACCGGCGCGGCCACGGCCGGTCCAGCCAGACCTGGCACGGCAACGAGATGGACACCTACGCCGACGACCTGGCGGTGCTCATCGACACCCTCGACCTGCGCGACCTGACCCTCGTGGGCCACTCCACCGGCGGCGGCGAGATCGTGCGCTACGTGGGCCGGCACGGCACCGGGCGGGTCGCCCGGCTGGTGCTCGTCTCCGCCGTGCCGCCGCTCATGGTGCGTACCGACGACAACCCGGAGGGCCTGCCGCCCGAGACCTTCGAAGCCATCCGCGCGGGCGAGCGGGCCAACCGGGCCCAGCTCTACCGCGACCTGGCCGACGGCCCGTTCTTCGGGCACAACCGGCGCCAGGACGTCGCCCAGGGGTTCCGCGACGCGTTCTGGGCGCAGGGCATGGCGACCGGGCACCGCGGCGCCTACGAGTGCATCGCCGCGTTCTCGGCCACGGACTTCCGGCCCGACCTCGCCGCGATCGACGTGCCGACGCTGGTCATCCACGGCGACGACGACCAGATCGTGCCCTTCGAGGTGGGCGGCAAACGGTCCGCCTCGCTGGTCGACGACGCCGTCCTGACCGTCTACGAGGGCGCCTCCCACGCTCTGCCCGACACGGAGCGCGAGCGCCTGCACGCCGACCTGCTGGCGTTCATCGACGGCTGACCGCCCGTCCCGCCGGCGACCCGGTCGCGTCCGCGACGCCGTTCACCTCCGGCGTCACCCGCCGTCCGACGGCGAACGCCGTCGCCGCGATCCCGGCGCAGCCCGCCACCACCACGCCGATGAAGGCGCCGGACCAGCCGTGCTCCAGCAGCAGGCCCGCCACCACGGGCCCGGCGATGGTGCCCGCCTGGAACGAGCCGGACCCGATCGCGTTGTACCGGCCGCGCAGGTGGGCGGGCGCCATGTCGTTGGTCAGGGCGGGCAGCACGGACTGCATGAGGGTCTCGCCCAGGCCGAACACGCCGTGGAACGCCAGGACGATCACCACCGCGGCCATGCCGCCCGGCACCAGCCCCGTCACCCCGAGCAGCAGCCAGGCCGCCGCCCAGACGACGGCCATGAGCGCCAGCACCCGCGTACGGCGGCGTCCGCTGACCCGGTTCATCACCCAGAACTGGAGCGCCACGATCACCACGGTGTTCACGACGAACGCGAAACCGACCACGCGCGTGGAGACCTCGGCGACCTGCCGGGCGAAGGCCGGGAAGCCGCCCTCCATCTGCCCGTAGCCCACGAACGCCGCGAGCAGCCCGAGCGCGGCGAGCCACAGCACCTCGGGCCGGCGCAGGATCGCCAGGTAGCTCTCGCCGCCGGTATCGGCGTCGTGCGGCCGGTCCACGCGTCCGTGCAGGTGGCGCAGCGGACCGAGCAGCACCACGATCGGGAGCAGGAACGTCGCGGCGTTGACCAGGAACGCCATCACGAAGGTGCCGGGCCGGTCGACGTCGACCACGAGGCCGCCCACCACGCCGCCGACGCCGACGCCGAGGTTGAGCAGCGCGAAGTTCACGCCGTAGTACCGCTGCCGCAGGTCGCCGTCCACGACGGTGGCCACGAGCGCGTTCACGGACGGCCAGCCGACGCCGAGCTGCACGCCGAACAGGGCGAGCCCGAGGGCCGCGATCAGGGGCGTCGTGGCGAAGGCCAGCACCGAGTATCCCGCGACGGCGAAGAACAGGCCGGTGAGCATTACGCGCCGCGCGCCGTACCGGTCCACGAGGGCGCCGGCCGGGCCGGTCACGAGCACGCCGACCACGGCGATCAGGCCCATGAGCGTGCCGGACAGGGCGAGCGAGAACCCGCGCACCTCGTGCAGGTAGATGATCGTGAAGGGCAGCGTCAGGCCGCGGCCGAAGAACTGCACCACCACGGTGGACAGCAGCCAGCGGCCGTCCTGCGGCAGGTCCGCCCAGAATCCCAGGGCGCCGGTGCGTGGAGAGGAGGTCACCGCCCGATCCTCACCCCGGGCGCGGCGGCACGGAAAGCGGATTTCGGACGTCGCCGTGCCGACGTCGGGAACGTCACACCGGAACGGCCCCCGAGCGCACCCAGCCGCGGGTCGCGGCGTGCCAGCCGAGCTGCACCCGGGTCTCGACGCCGGCGAGGTCCATCAGCGCCCGGACCCGCCGCTGCACGGTGCGCAGGGACGTGCCGAGCTGCTTGGCCACCGCCTGGTCGGTGAGCCCGGCGAGCAGCAGCCCGAGCACGCGCGCGTCGTCGTCGTCCACGTGGTCCACGACGTCGCCGGCCATGCCGGACGTGCCGACCAGCAGCGGCGTCGCCCGGTCCCACACGTTCTCGAAGAGCGCGAGCAGGGCGTCGAGCAGCGTGCTCTCGCGCACGAGCAGCGCGCCGACGACGTCGCCGGACGACGTGAGCGGCATCAGGGCGAGCCGGCGGTCGATCACGATGAGCTTGAGCGGCACGCGCTCGGCGAACCGGACGTCCTCCCCCGCCTCCGTGGCCTCGACGGCCTCGTCGATCGTCACGTCCTGGCTCTCCAGCATGCTGCGCTCGACGACCACGCGGTACTGCACGCCCCGCTCCACGGCCTGCCCCTCGGCGGAGTTCTCCTGGCTGGACGTGACGATCACGGGCGGCCGCACGAACGCGTCCACGCACTCGCGGGCCCCGAGCTGGAGCTGCTCGAACCGGTGCCGCACGGCGTCCTCGCCCCGGATCACGTCGACCACGTCGGTAGGGCCGCGGCCCGCCGCGGCCACCCGGTAGACCTCCTCCAGCCGACTGAGCTCCACCTCGGCGTGCCGCACCTCGTCCTGGCGGCGCGCGAGGAGCGCCCCGAGCGCGATCGCGGGCGGCGCGGCCGCGAACCGCCGCTCGTCGCCGGTGATCCGCGCGGCCAGGCCGTGCTCCTCCAGGCGGCGCAGCAGCCGGTGGGCATCGCCCAGCGAGGTCCCGTAGGGGCTGAGCACCGCGGCGAGGTCGGCCACCGTGGCCGAGGGCAGGGCGACGAGCTCGCTGTACGCGAGGGTCTCGTCAGGGGTCAGTCCGAGCACGTCGCCGAGCATGGCACTCCTCCGTCACGTCGATGGGTGCCCAACTCTGGCGGAGTCGCGACATGCCGTAAAGCCGCCACGATGCGCCTCTTGTGACGTGTCGCCGCTCGCTGGGAGTGTCCAGGTCCATGAGATCCCCCACTCGGCGCGGGCTGTCGGCCGCCACCCGGGCCGCCGCGGCCGTCGCCGCGACCGCCCTGGTCGCTGCGATGGCCACCACGGCGCACGCGAACACCGAACCCACGTCCGGCTCCGGCTCCGGCGGCACCGCGCCGGCCACGCCCGCCCTGGCCGACGGCCGCACCACCGTCACCCTCGTGACCGGCGACGTCGTGGACGTCACCACCACCGACTCGGGCGCGCTGACGGTCGGCGTCGAGCCGGCCGACGGCGGCGCCGTCCGCACCCAGCAGGTGGGCGACCACCTCTACGTGGTGCCCGACGCCGCGCTGCCGTACCTGGCCGCGGGCACGCTGGACCGGCGGCTCTTCGACGTCACCGCGCTGCTGGAGATGCAGTACGACGACGAGACCGTGGCCGCGACGCCGCTCATCCTGGAGCACACCCGCGCCGCGGCACGCTCCGCCGCGGCCGAGCTGCCGGGCGCGAGGCGCACGCTCGACCTGCCGAGCATCGACGCCTCCGCCGTGGACGCGAACAAGAAGAAGGCGTCGGCCTTCTGGTCGGCCGTCGCCGCACCCGGGGCCGGGTCGGCGCGGGCCGCGCGCGGCGCGGCGGCGGACGCCGGGACCTTCCGCGGCGGCGTCGAGAAGATCTGGCTCGACGGCAAGGCCGAGTCCACGCTGGACCGCAGCACCGCGCAGATCGGCGCCCCGGAGGCGTGGGCCGCAGGCTTCGACGGCGCGGGCGCGACGGTGGCCGTGCTCGACACCGGCATCGACGCCACGCACCCCGACGTGGCCGACCAGATCGCGCAGGCGGAGTCGTTCGTGCCCGGCCAGGCGGTCGACGACGACCAGCACGGGCACGGCACGCACGTCGCGTCCACGGTGCTCGGCACCGGCGCCGCGAGCGACGGCCTCTACAAGGGCGTCGCGCCGGGCGCCGACCTGCTGGTCGGCAAGGTGCTCGACAACGACGGCTACGGCCAGGACTCGTGGATCATCGCGGGCATGGAGTGGGGCGCCGCGAACGCGGACGTCGTCTCCATGAGCCTCGGCGACTCCAGCCTCAACGACGGCACCGACCCCATGGCGCAGGCGCTGAACGCGCTGAGCGAGGAGACGGGCGCCCTGTTCGTCGTCGCGGCCGGCAACAGCTACGCCGAGGGCTCGCTCGGCAGCCCGGGCACGGCGGACGCCGCCCTCACGGTCGGCGCGGTGGACGACGACGACGTGCGCGCCGACTTCTCCAGCTACGGCCCGCGCGTGGGCGACCACGCGATCAAGCCCGACCTGACGGCGCCCGGCGTCGGCATCGTCGCGGCCCGCTCGCAGCAGTCGGGCGGCGAGGGCTGGTACGTGTCGATGAACGGCACGTCCATGGCCACCCCGCACGTCGCGGGGGCGGCGGCGATCGTCAAGGGTGCGCACCCGGAGCTCACGGGTGAGCAGCTCAAGACGGCACTGGTCTCCTCGGCGGCCGACATCGACGCCCCGGCGTACGAGGTGGGCACGGGACGCCTGGACGTCCCGGCCGCGCTCGACGGCGTGGACGCCTCCGGCGACGGGTTCCTCGGCTTCTACGGCTGGCCGCACGACGGCGACGAGCCGGCGAGCAGCACCGTCACCTTCACCAACGCCACGGACGCCGACGTCACGCTCGCGCTGAGCACCGACGTCACCGGGCCGGACGGCGCTCCGAGCGACCTGATGACGCTGTCCGCCTCCGAGGTGGTGGTCCCGGCCGGCGGCACGGCCGACGTCACGGTCACCGCCGACGCCGACGACGCAGGTCTTGCCGGCAAGTACAGCGGCGCCGTCGTCGGTACGGACGCCTCGGGCGAGGTGACGGTGCGGACCGCGGTCGCGCTGGTCAAGGAGGAGGAGCGGTACGGCCTCGACATCACGGCGCTGGACCGGTCCGGCGAGCCGGCCAGCGGCTACGTGGACTTCTACCGCTACGGCGACCAGTTCGTCAGCAGCCTGCCGATCGACCCGGCCACGGGCGAGGTGCCGACGCAGCGTCTGCAGCCCGGCGTCTACTCCGCCACGGCGTTCCTCGACGTCGCCGGCTCCAAGGGGCCCGGCTCGACCGGCGTCGCGCTGGTCGGTGACCCGCAGGTCGTCGTCTCCGACGCGGACCAGTCGCTGGTGCTCGACGCACGCGAGGCCGACGAGCTGACGCTCAAGACGCCTCGCGCGAGCGACGTCTCGTACCGCCGGTTCCAGTTCTTCAACGACTCCGGCATCGGCGGCCTGTACTCGACGTTCGGCGCCACGTACGCGGTGCCGGCCGACGTCGACTCGTTCTACGCCGCGAGGACGGGTCCGGTCGACAGCGCCGACTTCGACTTCGCCGTGCGGTGGCGGGCCACCGAGCCGGCGCTCGACCTGACGGCCTGGAGCCCGCTGCCGGTCGCGTTCGACCCGGTCTACCAGGCCGGTTCCGCGCGGCTCGACGGCCAGGTCTCGCTGCGGGCCGTCACGGCCGGCACCGGTACCGCCGCCGAGTACGAGGGTGTCCGCGCCGAGGGCAAGGCCGTGCTCGTCACCCGGGACGACGCCGTGTCCGCCGAGGAGCGGGAGGCCGCCGCCCAGGCCGCCGGTGCCGCGCTGCTCGTGGTGGTCGACGACCGTCCCGGCACCCTGGTCGAGAACGTCACCCAGGGCGACCTGCCCGTCGTCTCCGTGCCGGCGGCGCAGGGCGCCAAGCTCCTGAAGGCCGCCGCCAAGGGCCGGCTCACGCTGACCGGCAAGGCCGTCGAGTTCCCGACGTACCTGTACGACGTGTCCAAGAGCTGGCCCGGCGAGATCCCCGCCGAGCTCGCCCTGGCGCCGACCAGCCGTCAGCTCGCCACGGTGGAGAGCCGGTACAACGACACCGCCGAGCGGCTCGCGGTCGACGACCGTGCCGACTGCCGCGACTACCAGTGGCCGCCGTGCCTGAGCGTCCGGGCCCTCCAGCCCACGGCGTCGGAGCGGACCGACTACGTCTCCACCTACGACGACGTCACCTGGTACGAGGGCGTGAACCACGAGAGCGGCTGGGAGCAGCGCGGCGTCCGCCAGGCGTACGCGGCGCGCAGCACCACGGTGCGCGACTGGTGGGCTCCCGTGGCGGCGCCCCGCACGGGCGACGGCTACTGGGGTCCCTGGCACGGCGGCGACTGGTTCGCGGTCAACGTGTCCACGGCGGGTGGCCCGAACGGCCTGACCGGTGGGTTCGGCTGGGGCGAGACCCCGGTGACCTCCCGCCTCTACCAGGGCGACACCCTGGTCCGGGAGAGCATCGGCCAGGCGGTCCAGACGTCAGTCCCCGTGGCTGAGGGACCGCAGAAGTACCGGTTCGAGATCGACACCGACGCCGCCGACGACGCCCACCGGTACTCGACGAGCACCCGCACGTCGTGGACCTTCGTGGCCGATCAGGCCGACGAGGCGGTGCCCGGTGAACAGGGCACGCCGCTCCCGCTGGTGCAGCTCGACTACGACGTGGACACCGCCCTGGACGGCACCGTCCGGGCCGGCTCGACCGTCCCGTTCGCGGTGGAGCCGTACACGGTGCCGGGCGCTCCGCGGGCCGGGTCGGTCAACGGGGCGACACTGGAGGTCAGCTACGACGGTGGCAGCACGTGGTCCAAGGTCTCGCTGCGGCGCGACGACGACCGCTGGGAGGCGCGCCTGCGCATCCCGTCCCGCGGCGCCGACCTGGTCTCGCTGCGGGCGACCGCCCGTGACGACGCCGGCAACTCGGTGACCCAGGAGGTCACGGCGGCGTTCGGCATCTCGGGCAAGAAGTAGTCCCGCAAGAACGCCGACGAGGCCCGGTGCCCCGCACTCTGCGGGAGACCGGGCCTCGTGCCGCGTGGAGGCCTCGACCTGTCAGGCGACGATGTAGCGGGTGTCGCCGATCGTGACCTCGACACTCAGCGTGCCGCCCAAGGCCTGGGCGTAACGGCGCAAGGTGTCGAGCCGAGTCGATTCCGCGCCGCCGGACTCGATCTGCGAGACCCGGTTCTGGCCGACGTGCATGCGCTCCGCGAGCTCGGCCTGGGTCAGGGCCTGCTGAGTACGCAGCTCCCGCAGCTGCCAGGCCCGCTGGCGCGCGAGCAGCCGCTCCTCGGCGGCGGCCACCTTCTCCGGATCGACCGGCCGAGCACGGTCGAGGTCGTCAAGGTTTCGTGTCATCGTTCCTCTCCTCGTCCAGCGTCGCCGTCGGCACGCTTCCTGAGCGCTTCGAGATGGGCGTCGTAGCGGTCGTCGGCCATCGGGATCGCGGACCGGTACCAATCCTGCCAACGGCCTGCCTTGTCACCGCCGACCAGCAGGATCGCAGATCTCTCGGGGTCGAAGGCGAACAGCACCCGCAGCTCGCTGCGACCCGCTGATCCAGGCCGCAGCTCTTTCATGTTCTTGTGCCGCGATCCGACGACCGTATCCACGAGCGGTCGGCCCAGCTGCGGACCTCGGTCGCGCAACACGTTGAGCGCAGCACGAACCTGAACGAACGACTCCTCCTCCAACCCGGTCAACCACTCGAACACCGCCTCGTCGAACTCCACATCCCAGGACACGTTATCAGACTATCCTGATGTACTGATAGAGTCGCGGCGAAGAGTGCGGCGATGCGCTCTACTCGACGGGACCCCGTTCATCGGAGGAAGCCTCCCAGGACGTATAGGCATCGCGCGGGGTTACGGAGCGGCAGCACTGCTACCTCTCCGCAACCCCGGCTATCCGGGGATCCACGTCTGATCACTCGCGCGAGAACAGGCCTCCATCCCCACGCATGTGCGGTGGTGTGAGGAACCTCGGCCGGTTGAAGAGTGCGACATGAGGACGCTTGTGCCGTCGCGGGACACAAGGTCCAGCGCGGGCTTTCACCCGAGGCCGTAATCCCCTCCTCTTCGAGGCCCGAGTTTCTTCGCTTTGAGGGGGCTCAAAGCGAAGAAAACTCGGGCCTCGAAGGGGATGTGGCCGCGTCGACCCCGGCGGCGGGGTCCGTTGCAGCCGGCCGACGGCGGCCGGTCAGTCAGTCGCAGCTGTCGCAGACGCCCGTCGCCGGGAGCTGCATGTAGCAGGTGGGGCAGGTCGGCGGGGCCGGCTCTGGCTCCTGCGCGGCCGCCGCCTTCGTCTTCTTCGCGGCCTTCGCGGCGCTCGTCCGGCCCGACGGCGTGGACGGGGTCGCCAGCACCAGGCGCTCGTACCCGCCCTCGTCCTTGCGCAGGTCCACGGAGTCCTTGCTGAAGAAGGCGGTCACCTCGTGTCCCGTGCCGGGCGAGACCGCGATGTACGTGCGCGGCGCCGGGATCCAGATGCGGGACGTGTCGAGGCCCTCCGCGATGGCCCGCATGGCCGGCCGGTTCGCCTGCGGTACCTGCAGCGCCTCGAGCGCCGCGTCGAGGGACTCGAAGTCGTCGCGGCCCGGGTCGCCGTCCAGGGCGATGAGGCACGACCTGCAGATCTTGAACTTCTGCCGGTCCAGCTCGGTCGCGGGCTGGAGCGTCGCCAACCGGCTCGGGGTCAGGTGCGGGCAGTCCTTGCCGTGCAGGACCTTTCCGTAGGGCACCCGGTAGAGCAGCTCGATCGGTATCTCCGCCCCCGCCTCCGCAGGGGTCACGATGGACGTAGTCACACTCCAGTATGGCGGCTCGCCGGACCCCGTCCGGCCACACGAGGATTTCTCGTGGTCGGCTGTCGTATCCGGCCCGGCCGTGCCGACCAAGGGGTACGACGACGGCAGAGCGCCGTCGGATCCGACCCAGGAGGAACCATGAAGTACCTGATCCTGATGCAGATCAACCCCACCGTCCTCGAACAGCTCACGCCGGAGCAGAGCAAGCTGGTCCAGGACGGGCACGAGGCGTTCATGGCGCACATCAAGGAGCGCGGCGAGTTCGTCGGCACGCAGGCGCTGGCCGACCCGAGCCAGAGCAAGGTGGTGCGGTCCGTGGCCGGGGCGCCCCAGACCAGCGACGGGCCGTTCGCCGAGGCCAAGGAGTTCCTGGGCGGCTTCTACCTGGTGGACGTCGAGGACGAGACGCGGGTCCTGGAGCTCGCCCGCATGATCCCCGACACGTCGATCGACGGGCTGGCGGTCGAGGTGCGGCCCGTGATGTTCAGCGACCTCGGGGACCTGTGAACCCTGGACCCGCCGTCGGCGAGGACCTGCTGCGCGAGCTGGCGCCGCAGGTCCTCGCCCGGCTCGTGCGCACCCACGGCGCGGGCCAGTTCGACGTGTGCGAGGACGCCGTCCAGGACGCCCTGCTCGCGGCGTACCGGCAGTGGCCGGCCGACCCGCCGTCGGACCCGCTGGCCTGGCTCGTCACCACGGCCCGACGCCGGTACGTGGACCGCGTCCGCGTCGACAGCCGGCGCCGCGAGAGGGAGGCCCGGGAGGCGCTCCTGGCCCACCCGCTGAGCACACCGCCCGACGGCGCGGACCCCGACGCCTCCCCCGCCGACGACAGCCTGCTCCTCCTCCAGCTCTGCTGTCATCCGGCTCTTGCCCGCCCCGCGCAGGTCGCGCTGACGCTGCGCGCCGTGGCCGGCCTGACCACGGCGCAGATCGCGAACGTCCTTCAGCTTCCTGAGACGACCGTCGCCCAGCGCATCACGCGCGCCAAGCGGCGTCTGGCCGAGCTCGGCGGAGACCTGCCCCGGCCCCGGGACGCGGCCGAACGGCTCAGCCCCGTGCTCGACGTGCTCTACGTGATGCTGACCGAGGCCCACCACACGACGTCGGGCACGCCCGCCCGCGACACGGACCTCGCGGCGGAGGCGATCCACCTGGCCCGGCTGCTGCGCCGGGCCCTGCCCAACGACCCGGAGGTCTCCGGGCTGCTCGCGCTCATGCTGCTCACCGCGTCGCGCGGGCCCGCGCGGCAGGCGGACGACGGCTCCCTGGTGCCGCTGGACGAGCAGGACCGGACCCGGTGGGACCAGACCCTCGTGCGCGAGGGCGTCGCCCTGGTCGAGGCGACCGTACCCGGCGCGGCGCCGGGGCCCTACCTGCTGCAGGCCTGCATCGCGGCGCTGCACGCCGAGGCCACCGACACCGCCTCGACCGACTGGTCGGAGATCCTCGCGCTCTACGGCGTCCTGGAGGTCGTGACCGGCCGCCGGAACCCGACGATCGCGCTCAACCGGATCGTCGCCGAGGCCCAGGTGCTGGGCGATGACGCGGCCCTGGCCTCGCTCGACGACCTGGAGCGGCAGCATCCCGGGCTGCCCCGGCTCGACGCTGTCCGCGCGCACCTCCTGGAACGCCAGGGCCGGACGGCGCAGGCCGCCGACGCCTACCGCCACGCCGCCCGGGCCACCCGCAACCTCGCCGAGCAGCAGTACCTCCAGCGACGCCTGCGAGCCCTCCGGACCCCCTGAGGGACCTCACGACTCAAGCCGCCCGCACCGCGCCGCGCGGCCGGACGAGCCCCAGCTCGGCGAGGCTGCGGCCGGTGTCGACCAGCGTCTCCCGCACGGGCCGCATGCCCCAGCCCAGCTCGCGGTGCGCCTTCTCCGCGCTGACGAGCTCCGCGCTGCCGACGAAGTCGAGGCCGAGCCGCACCTCCCGGTCGAACCGGCCGATCGTCCAGAGCAGCCAGTACGGCATCCTGCGGCGGGGCACGCGGTACCCCTGCTGCCCGAACTCCTCGTCGAGGATCCGTGCGATGTCGCCGAACCACATGTTGTCGCCGGCGCAGATGTACCGCTGGCCCGCGGCGTCGGGCGCCTCCATGGCCAGCCGGTGCGCCCGCGCGACGTCGCGGACGTCGACCGGGGCGAAGCCGAGCTCCGGGACCGCCGGGATCTCCCGGCCGAGGAGCCTGCGCACCAGCGACACCGAGGTGCCCGACGCGGCGTGCTGCACCGGCCCCAGGACGAGCCCCGGGTTGATCACCGCCAGCTCCAGCTCGGGGTGGTCCGCCGCGAAGCTCCAGGCCGCACGCTCCGCCAGCGTCTTGCTCTTCGCGTAGGGCGCGATCCGGTCCGGGTCGCTCCAGTCCTCCTCGGTGCACCGCCGGTCGCCCGCGCGCGAGCGGGCCGCGCTCACGGCGGCGAGGGACGACGTCATGACCACGCGCCGCACCCCGGCCCGCGCGCTCGCCCCCAGGACCCGCAGGGTGCCGTCGACGGCGGGCCCGACCAGCTCGGACTCGTCCCGCGGCGGCGCGGCCGGGAACGGCGAGGCCATGTGCAGCACGTACTCCTGCCCGGCGACGGCCTCGTCCCAGCCGTCGTCGCGCGCCAGGTCTGCCTCGACCAGGTCGAGGCGGCCGCCGACGGCGTCGGCGACACGGTGCAGGTGCGCGACCCGGGCGGGGTCCCGCAGCGAGCGCACCGTCCCGCGCACCTCATGACCGTTCCTGAGCAGCTCCTCGATCGCGTGCCCGGCGATGAACCCCGTGGCGCCGGTGACAAGAACCCTCGACATCGCGTCTCCAGTCTGAGCAGTGTTTAGATTATGAGCACCGTATAGATTGCGGCCATGGAGGTCAACGGGTCACGCAAGCGGGAGACGTATCACCACGGCGCGCTGCGCGAGGAGCTGGTCCAGGCCTGCGTGCGGCTCATCGAGGCCGAGGGGATCGCCGCCGTGAGCCTGCGGCGCGTCGCACGCGAGGCAGGCGTGAGCCCGGGCGCGCCGTACCACCACTTCGCGGACCGGGCGGCGCTGCTGTCCGCGATCTCGGCCCGCGGCTTCGAGCTGCTCACGCAGGACCTGCTGAGCGCGGTCGGCCGGCCGGGCACCACGTCGGGCGGCGACGAGGTCTCGCGCACGGTCGCCGCCTACGTCGCCTTCGCCCGGCGGCAGCCCGGCCACTTCCAGGTCATGTTCCGCCCCGAGCTCTCCGAGCCCGAGAAGCACCCGGCCGTGCAGGAGGCGGGCGACGCCGCCCTCCAGGTGCTGACCGACCTGGTCGGCCGGCTCGGCGTCGCCGACCCGCACGCGCTCGGGCTCACGCTCTGGGCCACGGGTCACGGCCTGGCGGCGCTGGCGCTCGACGGCCTGCTCACCCAGAAGGCCGAGACCTGGGACACCGACCCCGACGAACTGCTCGCCCGCGCCGTCGGCCAGATCGGCCGGTCTGTCGACGCGCTGACCGGGCACACAGCGGAGAGCGGGCGGGCGACCGGACTCCGGAGCGTCCGGCAGGGCTGATCACAAAAAGATCACGCCAGGGAGGTCCCGCACCGCGGGAGGAGGCGCTAGTGTGGGCGCACCATGGGCCTGACACGTCACCTCCGCTCTCTCCTCGCCGGTACCCGGCCGGGGTCTTCCGGTGCCCTGACGGTCATGCTCATCGCCCCGGCCTCGCTCCACGCCCTGGGGATCTCCCGGACATAGACCGCCGCACCCCGTCGCCATCACCCGGAACCGACGGGCCCGGCGCGGCCCACCACGACGCCGCGCGTGCGGTTTCCCCCTCCGAACCAGAAAGGTCCCAGCCTTCTATGGATCCCAACCTCGAACCGGCCGCACTCCCCCGTGCACGCGGCCGGCACCGGGCGGCGCACCGCCCCCTGGCCGGCGTCGCGCGCGCCGCGGGCGAGCAGGTCAGCTCGTTCGCCGGACGTGGTGCGGTCGTCGCGGCGGCCGGCGGCGGCGTGCTGCTGTCGCTCATCGCCACCCCGGCCCAGGCGGCACCTGCCACGACGGCGCTGCAGGGCCAGCCCGTCCAGGGCGCGCTCAACACCGCGGACCTCAACGCGCTGACCGCCCAGGCCCGGGAGTCGGTCTCCGCCTCGCCGATGATCACCGTCGCCGCGGACGCGCAGCTGACGCTGGAGAAGTCGGCGGTCTCCGTGGTCTCCGCGACGGAGAACGCCGAGTACCAGGCGAAGATCGAGGCCGAGGAGGCCGAGCGCGCCGCCAAGGAGCGGGGCGCGTCGGTGGTGTCCATCGCGATGCGGTACCTGGGTGTCCCGTACGTGTGGGGCGGCACCACCCCGTCCGGGTTCGACTGCTCCGGCTTCACGTCCTACGTGTTCGCGCAGGTGGGCATCGACCTGCCGCGCACCTCGTCCCAGCAGCTGTACGCCGGCACGCCGGTGTCGTGGGCCGAGGCCCAGGCGGGCGACCTGATCTGGACCCCCGGTCACATCGCGATCTACGCGGGCAACGGCATGCAGATCGAGGCGCCGGTCCCCGGCAAGAGCGTGCGGTACACCAGCATCTGGCAGTCCAACCCGACCTTCCTGCGGGTCGGCTGACGCCAGGTAGCGCCATCGGGCGGTGTTGCGGAGAGTGGACGACGTCGACTCCCGCAACACCGCCCGATTCGTTTCCCGACCACCGAACGAGGCGCCATGGTCAGATCACCCGGCCCGGACCGGATCCGCCGCCACTGGGACCGGCAGGCGGCGGGCTACAACCGCAAGATGGACCGCGCCGAGCGGATGTTCGGCGACACCCGGGACTGGGTGTGCCGGCAGGCCACCGGCGAGGTCCTGGAGGTCGCCGTCGGCACGGGTCTGAACCTGGGCCGTTATCCCGCCGGGGCCACCCTGACCGGGATGGACCTGAGCCCCGCCATGCTGGACCGGGCCCGCCGGCACGCCGCCGAGCTGGGCCGCGCGGTCGACCTGCGCGTCGGCGACGCCCAGCGCCTGGAGTTCGACGACGCCTCGTTCGACACCGTGGTCTGCACGTTCGGGCTGTGCGCCGTGCCCGACGACCGCGGCGCGGTCGACGAGATGGTGCGCGTGCTGCGGCCCGGCGGCCTGCTGCTGCTGGCCGACCACGTGGTCAGCACCTCGGCGCCGATCCGCATGCTCCAGGCGGTCGCCGAGCAGTACAGCGTGCGGGTCGAGAACGAGCACTTCCGGCGCCGTCCGCTGCTGCACGTCCAGGCAGCGGGGCTACGGATCGAGCGGCACGACCGGTTCAACCGGGGCGTCATCGAGCGGCTCGCGGCCCGCCGGCCGGAGCTCAGCCCGCCGACATCGCCGCCAGGCCCCGCGCGGTAGCGGCGTCCCGCTCCTCCGGGGTCAGCAGCAGCCGGGCCTTGACGTCCCGGCTCCACTGGTCGGCGAGCACCTCGGCCGAGCCCGCCTCGACGCCGTCGAGCGCGGCGTCCGCCAGGTCCGACGGCGCGATCTTGTCGACGGACCAGCCCGCCGACATGTCGGTGTCGGCCAGGCCCAGGTGGACGGCCGTCACGAGCGTGCCCTGCCCGGCCAGCTCCAGGCGTACGCCGTTGGTCATGGCCCAGGCCGCGGCCTTGCTCAGGTGGTACGCGTTGGCGCCGTCGATCCCGAACCACGACATGGCGGACAGGACGTTGACGACGGCGCCGCCACCGTTCGCGGCGAGCGCCGGGGCGAGCTCCCGGATCATCGTCAGGCTGCCGAACAGGTTGGTCTCCAGCTCGTGCCGGACGTCGTCGAGCGGACTGGTCACGAGGTTGGTACCCGTGGTGATGCCGGCGTTGTTGACCAGCAGCGTGACGTCCGAGGCCGCCTCGGCGGCGGCGCGCACGGACGCGGGGTCGGTGACGTCGAGGGCCAGCACCTCCACGCCGGGCAGGTCCACGGTCCCGGCCCGGCGGGCCGTTGCGTAGACCTTGCGTGCGCCCCGGTCGAGGAGCCGCTGGGCGAAGGCGCGGCCGAGCCCGCGGTTGGCTCCGGTGACGAGGGCGACTGAGTTGTTGATGTCCATGTCCGGTACGCTAAAACCTGACGCTGACGTCAGGGTCAAGCATGGAGTCGCCGGAAGGGGCAGTGATGACGGTCACCGAGGCAGCGGCCGAGGGAGGAACGGAGCCGCTGATCCGCATCGGCGAGGTGGCGCGGGGCGCCGGCGTCTCGGTGCGCGCCGTGCGGTACTACGAGCAGCAGGGGCTGCTCACCGCGGGGCGCAGCCCGTCGGGTCAGCGCCTCTACCAGCCCGACACGGTGGAGCGCGTGCGCTTCTTCCAGCAGATGTACGCCGCCGGCCTGACCAGCCGCAACATCGCGGAGCTGCTGCCGTGCATCGAGTCCGGGCACACGGACGCCGAGCAGCGCACCATGCTGCACGCCGAGCGCGACCGGATCCGGGCCCGGATCGACGAGCTGCAGACCGCCCTGGACCGGCTCGACCAGGTCATCGAGGTCACGGCGAGCCACCCGTAGGCCCGCCGTCCGGTCACCTGGTCCCGTGCCCGGCCGGCTCGCCGCCGCGTACCGGGATCCGGCCGGCCACCAGGGGCAGCACGATCACGGAGAGCACCCCGGCGCCGACGAGCGCCGCCCCCGTCTGCGCGGACATGATCCCGCGCTCCACCGCGATCCCCGTCAGCGCGACGAGCAGCGGGAGGGCGGTCGCTGAGTAGAGCGCGGCCTGGACCCGTTCCCCGGTGGGCAGCTCCCGGCGCAGCCACAGCAGCACCGGCCCGCCGCGGACCAGCACCATCAGGGCGAACAGCACCAGGGGCAGGGCGGGTGCGGCGGCGATGGAGGCCACGTCCAGTGCCATGCCCGAGCTCACGAAGAACACGGGGACGAACACGCCGAACGCCACGGCGTCGAGCTTCTTCTCCAGGCGCCCGACGTCGCCGGGCGCCCAGCGCCGCAGCACCATGCCGCCCACGAACGCACCGAGCACGGCGTCGAACCCGAACGCCGAGGCGACCGCGAGCAGGCCCACGAGCAGCAGCACCGTGAGCCGCAGCGTGCTCTGCCCGGTGCCGTGCTCGGAGTCCTGGACGAGCCGCACGGCCACCGGTGCCCGGAAGCCCGGCACCAGGGCCACGGCGACGGCCAGGACCGCGAACAGCACCAGCAGGACGGCGGCGGCCCCCGAGCCGCGGGTCCCGAGCAGCAGCGCCATGGCGACGATGGGCCCGAGCTCGCCGTACGCGCCGACCACGAGGACGGCCCGGCCGAACGGCGAGTCGAGCCGGCCGGCGTCCCGCAGGACCGGGAGGACCACGCCGAGCGCGGTGGTGGTCAGCGCGATCGCCCCGGCCGCCAGCTCCTCCTCCTCGTCCGGCCGGATGAGCACGAGGACCACCACCGCCGCCAGCACCAGCGAGGTGCCCCACGCCGCGCCGGCACGGCGGCCGAGCCGCTCGCGCAGGTGGCTCGGCTGCAGCTCGTAGCCCGCGAGGAGGAAGAGGAAGCCCATCCCGAGGTCGGACAGGAGCGTGACGTCGTCGGGTGCGGCGAGCCCGAGCACCGCCGGGCCGATGAGCACGCCGCCCAGCAGGAGCAGCACCACCTGGGGCAGCCGCGCCCGCACCGGCATCAGCCCGGTCAGCAGCGGCGCGAGCAGGGCCACCACGAACACGGGCACGAGCGGCGCGTAGACGTTCATGACTCGACCGTGGCGGGCCGGCGGGCGTTCAGCAGCCCCTTGAGCAGCGTGCCCACGAGCGCCCCGAGGATCGCGGGGACGGTGACGGCGGGACCCGCGCTCACGCACAGCAGGAGCGCGAGGACGAGGGCCGTGACCGGCATGCCGGCCGCGGCCGCCACGCCCGCGGCGATGCCGCAGGCCACCTGCGGCGCCAGCGCCGTCCCGGGCACCAGCAGGGCGGCCGCCGCGCCGACCGTCGCCCCGATGAACACCGACGGGAAGATCGTCCCGCCGTGGAACCCGGTGCCCAGGCTCACGGAGTAGGCGGCGGACTTCACGACGGCGACGACCAGCAGCGTCCCCGCCGCGGTGGACGCCGTCACCGTGGACAGGGACTGCTGCCCGGAGAACAGCACGGTGCTCACGTCCACCCCCGTGCCGGCCCGGGTGAGCACCGCGAGCCCGCCGATCGTCAGGGCCCCGACGATCAGCGCCACGAACGGGCGCCGGGCCGCCAGGCGCCGCGCGCCGCTGCCACCCCGCATGGCCGCGATGATCAGTCCCGCCGCGACCAGCGCCACCACGACCCCGCCCACCAGGTCGATCACGTGCAGAGCCGGGTACGTGCCGATGTCGCCCATGGTCAGCTCGGGGACGTGGGTGCCCGGCCAGTCGTCGATGCCGATCCGCACCACGTAGCCCGCGCCCAGCGCCGAGAGGATCGGGACCACCTGGTACAGCGGCTGCTCCGGGCGCGGACGGGACGAGAGGAACATCGCCTCCAGGACGAGCAGCATGGTCACGACGGGATTGCCCAGGACGACGCCGAGCGCCGCCGCGGCGGCCGCCATGACGAGCACGCGCGACGCGTCGGTGCCGAGCCGGCGGTGCACCGCGAACCCGAGGCTGGTGCCGATGGCGAGCAGCGGGGCCTCCGGCCCGAGCACGACGCCGAACACCAGGGACGAGGCCGCCGCGAGGAGCGTCGAGGGCAGCTCACGCGCCGTGATGTCGAAGGCGAACCCGTCCAGCGGGTGGTGCCCGCCGTGCCCCGGCAGGCGCGTCGCGGCCGCGACCCCGGCCGCGCCGACCAGCAGCAGGAGCAGAACCCACCACCACGGCACGCCGTCCAGCCCGAGCGTCTCGGGGAGCCACGTCCAGAAGAGCTGCTCGCCGCCGTGGACCAGCGAGGTGAAGGCCGTGGCGAGCACCGCCGCCACGACGCCGACCACCGCGGGCAGTCCCACGAGCGTGGCCAGCGGCCTCTTGCCGTGTGCGTGCATGACCACGCCCCTGGTCGCTTACCGCTGAACATGCCGATCGTCGCACCGCGGCGCGGGGTTCGCGCGCGGACGAGCGCGCACGGCCACCGCCGTGCGGCTCGCCCGGGTGGTGTCCTCCGCCGTCAGACGCCGCTGGCGACGAGCGGGATCAGCGGCACGTCCGGGTGCGCGCGCTCGAAGGCCCGGGCGTGCCAGACGTCGCGCAGCAGCACGAGCGGGGTGCCGTCGCCGCGGCGCACGACCTCGACGCCAGGGTAGGCGGCGATCGTGTCGATGTGCTCCGGCGCGGCCTCGCGGGCCAGCGACAGACCGAGCTGCTCGGTCCGGATGGGCGCCGAGAACTCGTGCTCCATGCGGAAGGTCGCGACCTCGAACTGGAGCGGGCCGACCGCCCCGAGGATCGGGTTGCCGTCGCCGCGCGCCTCGGACACCAGGACCTGGACCACGCCCTCCTGCTCGAGCTGCGAGATGCCCTTGCGGAACTGCTTGGAGCGGCCCGGGTCTGCCGAGCGGGCGGCCGCGAAGTGCTCGGGCGCGAACACCGGCATCGGCGGGAAGCGCACGTGCGGGCCCGCGGCGTCGAACACGGTGTCGCCCACGGCGAGCGTGCTGGCGTTGACCAGGCCCACGACGTCGCCGGGGTAGGCGTCCTCGACCGTCGAACGCTCACGGCCGAAGACCGACAGGGCGTACTTCGTGGCGAACGGCCGGCCGGTGCGCTCGTGCGTCACGACCATGCCGCGCTCGAAGCGGCCCGAGCACACGCGGATGAAGGCCACGTGGTCGCGGTGGTTCGGGTCCATGCCGGCCTGCATCTTGAACACGAAACCGCTGAACGCCTGGTCCACGTCGCGAGCGGAGCCGTCGACGTCGGGCCGCGCGCCGGGCGCGGGGGCGAGGTCCACGACGGCGTCGAGGAGCTGGCGGACGCCGATGTTGGCCAGCGCCGCACCGAACAGCATCGGCGTCGTCGTGCCGGCGAGGAACGAGTCGCGGTCGAGCTCGTCGAGGAGCTGCACGCTCTCGACGGCCTCGGTGTGGTCGTCACCGAGGGTGTCGGCGGCGGCCTGCGGGGTGAGGAGCTCCTCCTCGGCGATCGACGCGCCGCCCGGGGCGCGGCGGTAGGTGCGCACCTCGCCGGTGGCGCGGTCGAGCAGCCCGAGGAACCGGCCGGCCTCGCCGATGGGCCAGCTCAGCGGTGTCGGGCGCAGGTTGATGCGCTCCTCCAGCTCGTCGCACAGCTCCAGCGCCTCGCGCCCGGGGCGGTCCCACTTGTTGACGAACGTGATGACCGGCACGCCGCGGCGGCGGCACACCTCGAACAGCTTGAGCGTCTGCGGCTCCAGACCCTTGGCCGAGTCGAGCAGCATGACGGCGGCGTCCACCGCCGTCAGCACGCGGTAGGTGTCCTCGGAGAAGTCGGCGTGCCCGGGGGTGTCCAGCAGGTTGATCACCACGTCGCCGTAGGCGAACTGCAGGGCAGCGGACGTGATGGAAATCCCACGCTTCTGCTCCATCTCGAGCCAGTCCGAGACGACGCCGGCGCGGTTCCCCTTGCCGTGCACCGCCCCGGCCTCGTCGATCGCGTGGGCGTGCAGCGCCAGGGCCTCGGTGAGGGTCGACTTGCCGGCGTCGGGGTGGGAGATGACCGCGATGCTGCGGCGACGTGCCGCCTCGGTCCCGACCGGACGGGTGTCAGAGGTCAGGACGGTCATCGGGCCCCGCCCCTCAGTTCGTGCTGCGCCAACGCCATCCCCATCTGTTGCGACTCCCGCTCCGGACAGCCTGCAACTCTACCCTCCCGCTCCCCCCGCTGAGTGCTGGGTATTCGCCCTCCAGAGCCCCCGAAAAGGGCGAATATCCAGCACTCAGCGATCGGCGGCTAGGCGGGGGTGCGGGTCCGGCAGGGGGCCGGGTGGGCCGTGATCCGCGCGGTCGGGTCGGAGACCGCCGTGCCCGGCAGGGCCCCCGGCGTCGCCGCCGTCACCCGCACGGTCAGGCGGTGCCCGACGTCGGCGCCGGTGAGCCGGTACGCCCGGCCCTCCGCGCCGGCGACCACGGCGCCGTCCCGCAGCCACTGGTAGGCGAACGTGAGCCGCCGCTGGTCCCAGTGCCCTGACGTCGCGGTGAGCGTCGAGCCGGCCGTGGCCCGGCCGCTCACCTTCGGCGGCCGCTGGGCCCGCGGCCGGACGCCGGCGTAGGGCAGCGGGTCCACGCTCGTGAGGGTGGGCGTGACCTTCTGCATGAGGCCGTCGGCGCCGAACGTGAGCCGGTCGATCGTCGTCTCCCGGTGCGTCCCGTCGCCGCCGGGGAGCGCGAACCGGTGGTAGGCGATGTACCACTCGTCGGTGCCCGGCACCTGGACGATCGAGCTGTGCCCGGTGGCGAGGATCCCCTGGGCGGGGTCCTTCTCCAGGATCACGCCGCGGTAGGTCCACGGGCCGTCCACGCTGGTGGCGGTCGCGTAGCCGACGCGGTAGTCGGCGGAGCCCGTGTCGTCGATCGAGTACGTCAGGTGGTAGAGCCCGTCGCGGTAGTTGAGGAACGTGCCCTCACGGAAGTTCGTGAGCCCGCCGATCCGCGCCAGGGAGTCCTGCCTGATCGACAGCATGTCGTCGCTCAGCTCGGCGTACACCGGGCCGTTCGACGGCCCGCCGTTGCCCCAGAACAGGTAGTACCGGCCGGTCTCGGGGTCCTGGAAGGCCGCCGGGTCGATCGCCTGTCCGGACGCGACCGGCTCGTTGTTGAGGACCAGCGCCGTCGGCTGCGCGACGAACGGGCCCTCGGGGCGGTCGGCGACGGCCACGCCGATCGTCTTGCGGTTGTACGTCGGGTTGTGGCCGGAGAAGTAGAAGTAGTACTTCCCGCCCCGCTCGATGATCGTGGGCGCCCAGGCGTTGCCGCCGGCCCACGGCACGTCGCCGTCCGCTCCGTCCAGGGTGAGGATCGGCTCGGCCGAGCGCTCCCAGTCCACCAGGTCCTTCGACGTCCAGACGTAGAAGTCCTTGCCGCCCCAGCCCGCGACGCCGTCCGACGTGGCGTAGAGGTAGTAGCTGTCGCCGAAGTGCGCGATGTTCGGGTCGGCGTACAGGCCCGGCAGCGCCGGCGAGCGCATCTCGACGGCGCGCACGGTCCAGGCCCGGCTGGCGCCGTCCTGCGCGGTGACGGTGAACGTGCGGGGCGCCGACAGGTCGATCGGCCCCGTGACCTGCGGCGAGACCGTGGACGTGGACACCGTCTCGAAGGCCGGCTCCAGTGCGGTCACGTCGGTTCCGGGCGTCACCGGCAGCGTCACGGTCGACGTCGCGGCGTCGATGACGGCGGGCACCTTCAGGGCGTCCAGGTCGACGCCGGTGATGGCGGTCGGGTCCGCCCCGAGCTCCCGCACCTCGTCGGCCGACAGGGCACGGTTGTAGATGCGGAAGTCGCGCACCCTGCCCTTGAGGTACCTGTCGGCGGTGTAGGTGGAGCGGCCGATGTAGTTGGCCGCCGTCCGGCCGTCGCCGATGTCGCCCGGCTCGATCGTGACGCCGGTCTTCTCGCCGACCCGTGCGCCGTCGAGGTAGAGCCGGGCGGTGCCGTCCTGAAGCGTGTACGTCAGCGTCTTCCAGGCGCCGCGCGGCAGCGCCGCGCCCGACGCCACGGTCTGCTCGGTGGACCAGTTGCCCGTCGCGATCGACGAGCGGTAGTTGTTCCCCGTGGTGAACAGGTAGCCGTTGCCGACGCCGCCGCCGTCGGTGTTGCCCAGGCCCCAGATGAAGTACGGCGTGGCCTGCGCGGGGTCCAGCCAGACCTTCGTGGAGACCGTGATCGCGTCGAGCCCGGCCATCATGTCGTCCGGCAGCCGCACGTGGCCGTTCGTGCCGCCCAGGTTCAGCGCGCCGTCGGCCCAGGTGGCGTCGCCGCTGACGACGCCGTCGTACCCGTGGCCGGTGCCGTCCGCGGCGACCGTGCCCGCGGTCTCGTCCAGCGCGTAGTGCGCGACCAGGCCGTTCTCGTCGGCCACGACCGGCGTCGGCGGCTCCGGGACCACGATGCCCTCGCGCAGCGCCGCGAGCTCGGCGGCCGTGACCGGGATGACCGTGCCGTGGCGCGGGCTGGCGGGCAGGTCGTAGTCCGCCGGCACCTGCCAGTCGGGGTGCTCCAGGTCATCGGTGCCGAGCGGGATGTAGCCGCGGCCGCCGTACTCGTCGACGAACAGGTAGTACGGCGAGCCGGACGTGTCGCCCGGGTTGGCCTTGAAGACGGTGGGCCCCTCGACGGCGGAGGTGCCGGCCTCCCGGCCGATGCAGCCGGCCATGAACTCCCACGCGGGGTCGCCGGGCAGGTCGACGGCGGTCAGCGACGCCGACTTCTCCTGGATGATGTCCGAGCAGCCGGTCCCGCCGCCGCCCTCGTCCTTGGTGAAGCGGTAGTAGACGTCGTTCTCGCGGATCACCGTGGAGTCGATCCGTGACTCGCCGCGGTCCTGCCAGACCTGCGCCTCGCTGAACGTCACGAAGTCGCGTGTGGTGGCGTAGAGCATGCGGTTGTACGCGCTGCCGGTGTGGTCGGGGTCGTCCTGCGCGTACAGCTTCGAGGCCCAGAACACGACGTACTGCCCCAGCTTCTCGTCCCAGTAGGCCTCGGGCGCCCAGGTGTTGCCGGCGTTCTCGGGCGAGACCTTGACGTGCCGCTGCTCGGACCAGGTGATCAGGTCCGTGGACTCCCAGACCTCCAGGTACTGGCTGCCGTGCCGCTGCGCCGCGTCCCAGTCGCCGTTGCGCCCGATCGAGAGGTCGGTGGCGATCAGGAAGAACCGGTCACCCTCGGGCGAGCGGATCAGGAACGGGTCGCGCAGGCCGAGCGTGCCCTCGGTCGACTCCAGCACCGGCTGCCCGTCGTTCACCTCGTCCCAGGTCAGGGCGTCGTTGCCGCGGCTCGCCGCGAAGTAGATCTTCTCGCCGGCGATCGAGTTGCCCGTGAAGTAGCTGAACGCGTAGCCCTCGTACGGGGCCGCCTCCGGCTGCTCACGGACCGTGAGCGCGATCTCCCGGGTCGCGGAGGCGTCGGCGACGTCGGCGGTCGCGGTCAGGGTGACCTCCGTGTCGCCCGCGCCGTGCGCCGGACGGCGGACGATCCCGTCGGCGGCGACCACGGCGGGGTCGGACGACGCCCACGTGACGCTCGCGCCGTGCAGCCCGGACGTCGGAAGCGTGAGGTGGCCGCGTACGTCGTCGGCGTGCACGACGCTCAGCGCCGCGGCGGCGGCGTCCGCCTCCGCCTGGGTGGTCGTGGCGCTTGCGGGAAGGAGCGGAACCAGGCTGCCGAGCAGTGCGACGACGGCGCCCGTGGCGACCGCGCGCAGGGGCAGGCGGGAAGGACGAGTGCTTCTTTGCACAGTGACCTCGCGAGAATGTGAGCGTTAACAGTCGCGTCATCCGACCATCGGCGCATCGCCCTGTCAAGGGACGGGCGAAAAAGCGTGGCGCCGGGCGGACGCCGGCTCGTAGGGTCGGCCGCGATATGAACGCAATGATCAGGCAGCGTTCCGCCCGCTAGCGGCGCGGAACGCACACCACCACCCAGCGCGTGCTCCGCGCCGCCGGCTTCCGCCGGGCGGCGCGTTCGTGCTGCCCGGATTCCTGTCAGCCGACGAATCCTGGAGCACACACCATGTCGCGCAACCGATCCTCTCGTCTCCCTGCCCGCACGCCCGGTCGCCGGCCGGACCACCTGGACCCGGGCATCACCCGACGGCTGAGCGAGCACCCCGGCGGCGCCCACGAGCTCGGCCAGAACCTCCTGGTCGACGCGCAGGTGATCGACCGGGTGGTCGCCCTGGTCCTCGACGCCGACCGGCCCCTGGTCGAGTGGGCCGCCGGGCGCGGCGCGCTGACCCTGCCGCTGGCCCGGCTCGGCCGGCCGGTCGAGGCCGTGGAGATCGACCCGCGCTCGGTCGCGCGCCTGGGGCGGATCGCCCCGGGCAACGTCGCGGTGACACGGGACGACATCCTGCGCCACGCGCCGCCGTCGGGCGCCTACGACCTCGTGAGCAACGTGCCCTTCCACCTGACCACCCCCGTGCTGCGCCGCCTGTTCACGCTGGACGGATGGGAGCGCGCCCTGCTGATCACGCAGTGGGAGGTCGCGCGCAAGCGCGCCGCCGTCGGCGGAACCACGCTCCTGACGGCGCAGTGGTGGCCGTGGTTCACCTTCCGCCTGGACCGGCGCGTCCCCGCCGCGGCCTTCCGGCCCCGCCCGAGCGTCGACGCCGGGCTGCTCGTGATCGACCGGCGCCCGCGGCCGCTCGTGCCCGTGACCGACCTCGGTCGCTACCAGCGCTTCGCCGCCGCCGTGTTCAACGGTCCCGGCCGGGGCGTCCGCGAGGTGCTCACGCGGTACGGCATCGGACGGAACGACGTCGGACGGTGGGCCCGGGAGAACGGCGTCGGGCCGAACGCGCTGCCCCGCGACCTGGACGCCTCCGCCTGGGTGGACGCGTACGCCATGAGCGTCCGGCGGCGGTCGCGATGAGACCCATCACGTGATGCCCAGCGGTTCGCCATGAGTCCGGCATGACGATGCTGTCGAATAGGCGCATGTCGTCGAACGCAGCCGCGCCGCCGAGCGCACCTCGCCGTCCCCGTCGTTGGATCGTCGCCGTCGTCTCCGTGATCGGCGTGCTGGTCGTCCTGGGCGTGGTCGGCGAGGTGGTGCTGCGCGGCATCATCGACGACCGGATCGCGGCCGCCGAGGCGGACCTGCCCGACGGCGTCACGGTCGAGCGCGACGACACGCTCGCGCTGGTGCAGCTGGCGACCGGGCGGGCGACCCTGCGCGCGGAGGTCTCGCCCGCGGCGCTCACCGACATGGCCCGCTCCGCCGCCGACCTGCCGGACCTCGAGGTCACGCCGCAGTCCGGCAACCTGGTCGCGCAGGTGCCGCTCTCGATCGCGGGCAGCGAGCAGAACGTGGACGTGCTCCTCTCCGTGGCCGCCGAGAACGGCCGGGCGGTGCTGCGCGCGGAGTCCGTCGAGTTCGCCGGGATCTCGCTCCCCCTCGCCACGCTCGCCGACCAGCTCGGCAACGACCAGCTCGACCAGCTCGTCGAGGGCGTGGCCTTCCCCGAGGACGAGACCGACGTGACGATCTCGTCGGCGGTCGCGACCGAGAAGGGCCTGGAGCTGGGCGCGGAGGTCGCGATCTGGTGATGCGCCGCTCGTCCGGACGCCCGCTCAGCTCAGCACGAGGCTCGCGACCTTGCCGCCGCGCAGGTCGAACTTGAACGGCCCCGTCCCGTTGAACCGGTTGCTCGTCACCTTGATCGTGACGGTGTAGGCGTCCGGACCGTCCCCGGGCGCCACGGACACGAGCTCGAACTGGCTCTTCATCCCGATGTTGTCGGTCTCGTTCCAGCTCCGCACGCCCTCCGGGCCGTGGAACTCGCGGCCCCAGTCGTTCAGGTAGGCGTCGTCGGTGAACGTCGCGACGAAGCGCTCGGTGTCGCCGGCGTTGGTCGCGTCGATGAACTCCTGGATCGCGGCGGGCAGTTCGGTAGCAGCCATGAAGTGCCTCCTGGGCGTTCGGTTGCCCCGACCTTAAGCAGGACGTGCCGCTCCGCGCAGGGCTGCCGGGGGAAGCCATGTGCAGCCGAGGGGGTAACGCTGAGGCAGCAGTGCTAGCTCAGCGTTACCCCCTCGACTGCGCAACCACTTCCCCGGAGACCTGCCAGACATGCGACGCGGCCTCAACTGTTTCACCCCGTGATCCAGCCCGCCCCGGCTCCGGACTCACGGACGAGGCAAGCAAGCGCAAAGTATCGACATGATCGATACCTGAGACAGATCTTGTCTCACAGTGGCTGCCCGCGTAACCTGCACGAGTCGAGCCACCCGCTCGCCACGTGACACGCAGCCGCGCGACCACACGGTCGCCACACGCAGGGAGGACGTCTTGAGCACCGTGCGCTCCGCACTCCCCGACCGCGCCCTCTCCGTCGACGCACGCTCGATGTGCGAGACCGGCCGCTGCCCCCGAGGCTGTCTGTAGAGCGTCCGCACGCGCCAGACCACGCCGGCACCGTCCGCGTGGCCAGGTCGCCAGCGGGACGCTCCGGCCCCGACACCAGCCCCAGACGCTCGACGCCGGCTCCGAGGCGCGCATCCGCACGACCGGTGCGCCGACGTCGGGCAACGCACGAACCAAGCCAGACCCGCCACCCAGCGAAGGAAGAACAATGGCCCGCATCTACGACGACGCGACCAAGCTCATCGGCAACACTCCCCTGGTCAAGCTCAACCGCCTGACCGACGGCCTCGAGGCGACGGTTCTCGGCAAGCTCGAGTTCTACAACCCCGCCAACTCCGTGAAGGACCGCATCGGCGTGTCCATCATCGACGCCGCCGAGGCGTCCGGTGAGCTCAAGGAGGGCGGCACGATCGTCGAGGGCACCTCGGGCAACACGGGCATCGCCCTGGCCTGGGTGGGCGCGGCCCGCGGTTACAAGGTGGTCCTCGCGATGCCGGAGACGATGTCCAAGGAGCGCCGCGCCCTGCTGCGCGCCTACGGCGCCGAGCTGGTGCTCACGCCGGGTGCCGAGGGCATGAAGGGCGCCGTGGCCGCCGCCGAGAAGATCGCGCAGGAGCGCCCGGGCGCCGTGCTGGCCCGCCAGTTCGCGAACGCCGCCAACCCGGCGATCCACCGCGCCACGACCGCCGAGGAGATCTGGGCGGACACCGACGGCGCCGTCGACATCCTCGTGGCCGGCATCGGCACGGGCGGCACCATCACCGGCGTCGGCCAGGTGCTCAAGGAGCGCAAGCCCGAGGTCAAGGTCATCGCGGTCGAGCCCGAGGAGTCGCCGATCCTGAACGGCGGCCAGCCCGGCCCGCACAAGATCCAGGGCATCGGCGCCAACTTCGTGCCCGACATCCTGGACCGCGAGGTCTACGACGAGGTCATCGACGTCAACCTCGCCACCGCGATCGACGCGGCCCGGCGCGCCGCCAAGGAGGAGGGCCTGCTGGTCGGCACCTCGTCCGGCGCCGCGCTCTCGGCGGCCCTGGAGGTCGCGAAGCGCCCGGAGAACGCCGGCAAGACGATCGTCGTGATCATTCCCGACTTCGGCGAGCGCTACCTGTCCACGCCGCTGTTCGAGGGTCTGGTCGACTGATGGCGAAGGGGCGCGGGCTGCTCGGGGTCCTGTCCGAGGACCTCGACGCCGCGCGCGCCCACGACCCGGCCGCGCGGTCCCGCCTGGAGGTCGCGCTCGCCTACCCGGGCGTGCACGCCCTCTGGGCACACCGGGCCGCGCACCGGCTCTGGCGGGTGCCGGCCCTGCGCCTGCCCGCGCGGCTGCTCTCGCAGCTCGCGCGGGCGGCGACCGGGGTCGAGATCCACCCGGGGGCCCGGCTGGGACGAAGGATGTTCATCGACCACGGCATGGGCGTGGTGATCGGCGAGACGGCGGTGGTGGGCGACGACGTGATGCTCTACCACGGCGTCACGCTCGGCGGCCGGTCGCTCAACCGCGGCAAGCGGCACCCGACGCTCGGGGACCGCGTGACCGTGGGCGCTGGCGCCAAGGTGCTGGGCCCCGTCTGGGTGGGCGACGACGCGCAGATCGGCGCCAACGCCGTCGTCGTCAAGGACGTTCCCGCGGGAGCCGTCGCGGTGGGCATCCCCGCGCGGATCCGGGTGCCGAAGGCGCCCGTCGCGGAGCGCTCCCGCAACGAGGACCCGTCGGAGCTCATCGAGTACTCCATCTGACGAGCCCAGGCCCTCGGACGGGCAGCGTGACGGGATCACCGGCCCGCCGGTCAGCACAGGGTCTCAGCGCAGGCGGTCGGCGTGCTGCTCCGCGAGCCCGGGCGGCGCCGTCGCCAGCCAGGCGTCGACCAGGGCCTCGCGCAGCCCGGCCTCGGCGATGACGTCGAGCTGGATCAGCATCCCGGCGAAACCGTCGAAGTGCGTGATGGTGAAGAACCCCGGCCGCCCCTCGGCCAGGATCGCCTCCTTCTCCCCCAGGTCCTCGACCCGCACACCGAGGATCGGGCCCCGCGGCACCGGCTCGTCGCCGAACCGCTTGAGGTCGGCCTTCGTGAAGGGGCGCTCCCAGGCGAACGCCTTGGTCCCGACGGACCAGGCGCGGTGGCGATAGCTCGAACCCTCGGCCGTCTCGGGCAGCGCGAGGGCGAGCCGGGCGACGTCGTCGTAGGTGGCCACGAGTCCACCGTAGCCACAACGGGCGCCGCAGGACCGGTAAGGTGTGGGCCAGTACCTGGGACGCGCCGTCCCAGGTAAGCCGTTCCCACGACGAGGTGAACCCCATGCGCATCGGATTCCAGACCGGTTACTGGTCCCGCAGGCCCCCGAAGGGCATCCAGCAGTTCATCGTTGCCGCCGACAAGCTGGGCCTCGACTCGGTCTGGACCGCGGAGGCCTACGGGTCCGACGCGTTCTCGCCGCTGGCCTGGTGGGGCTCGCGGACCAGGAACGTGCGGCTGGGCACGGGCATCGCCCAGCTCTCCGCCCGCACGCCGACGGCCACCGCCATGCAGGCCCTCACGATGGACCACCTGTCCCGGGGCCGGTTCGTGCTGGGGCTCGGCGCCTCCGGCCCGCAGGTCGTCGAGGGCTGGTACGGGCAGCCGTACAAGCGGCCGCTCGCCCGGACGCGCGAGTACGTGGACATCGTGCGGCAGGTCATGCGTCGCGAGGCGCCCGTGACGCACGACGGCTCATTCTACCAGCTCCCGCTGTCCGCCGAGGCGCCCGGCGCGACGGGGCTCGGCAAGGCTCTCAAGCCGACCGTGCACCCGTTCCGCCCCGAGATCCCGATCGTGCTGGCCGCGCAGGGCCCCAAGAACGTGGCCCTGGCCGCCGAGATCGCCGACGGCTGGATGGCCGGCTTCTACGCGCCGCGCATGGACGACGAGTTCCGCGCGCTGCTCGCCGAGGGCTTCGACGCCCGCTCGGAGGAACGTTCGGCCACCGACCGGTTCGAGGTGTGCGCCACGGTCCCCGTCGTCGTCCGGGACGACGTCGAGGCCGCCGCCGACGTGATCCGCCCCCACATCGCCCTGTACGCGGGCGGGATGGGTGCGAAGGAGGCGAACTTCCACAAGCAGTCGCTCGACCGGCTCGGCTACCAGGAGCCGCTCGACAAGGTGCAGGAGCTGTACCTCGCCGGGCGCAAGGAGGAGGCTGCCGCGGCCGTGCCGACGCAGCTCGTGGAGGAGATCGCGCTGGTCGGGCCGATCGAGAAGATCCGCCGCGAGCTGCCCACCTGGGAGAGCACCGCGATCACGACCCTGCTCGTCCAGGGCGACCCGGCCTCCATGCTCGCGCTGCTGGCCGCGACGCAGGACGCGTCCCTGGCCGGCCGTGCCCGTTCGACGGCGGGCTCCCTCCTCGCGAAGGTCGCCCCGTCCAAGGTCTGATCCAAGCCCTCCCCGGTCGTTGAGTGCTGGATATTCGCCCTTCTGGCACACGAAAAAGGGCGAATACCCAGCACTCAGCGGCTGCGGGAGGACCGTGATGCGGCCGCGTCCGGCGTGACGTCGATCGTGCGGTCAGGCGTCGTGCGGCGGCTCCTCGTCCTCGGGGAACCAGACCGCGCGTCTCAGGTTCACGCGGCGGCCGTCCTTGGACAGCGGGCAGCCCTCGGCGCGCAGCGCGTCGAGGGCCTCGGTCAGGAAGTGCTGGGGCGGTGATCCGGCCGCGTTGACCACACGCCACCAGGGCACGCGGTCGCCGTCCGACGGCGGTGCGTCGGCGCCCTCCGCACCGGCCCCGGGCTCGCCGTCGTCCGGGACCAGGTGCGCATACTTGCTCCCCGAGCCCGCCATGACGCTCCCGACCTGGCGCGGGCCGCCCCGGCCGAGCTCCTCACCGACGATCTCCGCGATCAGGCCGTACGTCATCGCGCGGCCGGACGGGATGCGCCGGACGACGTCGAGCACGGCGGCGGCGTACTCCTCGACGTCGGTGAGCGGGGGTCCGGGCGGCGGCGGGGTCACGGATGCGATCGTAGACGCGGACACCGACATCGGCCGCCGCCCGACCGGCCAATTTCCGCTTGCCGACGGGTGCGACGATCGACGCATGGCACTTCCCCAGATCGCCCTGCCGGCGGGCTACCGCTGGCGCACGCTGACCTCCGACGACCAGCGCCTCGTGACCGAGCTCGACACCTGGGCCTTCCCGACGGGCCACGCCCACGACGACCTCGACGCCACCCCGTCCCCGCTGACCTGGGAGCGCGCCCTGGCCATCGAGGCGGACGGCGTGGACGGCCTGGTGGCCATGCACGCGTCCTACCCGTTCGGGCAGTTCCCCGTGCCCGGCGCCGAGCTGCCGACGGCGGGCCTGACCTGGGTGGGCGTGCACCCGCAGCACCGCCGCCGCGGCCTGCTGACCGCGATGATCAACCTGCACCTGGCGCGCTCCGCCGAGCGGGGCGAACCGCTCAGCGCCCTGTTCGCCGCGGAGGCCCCGATCTACGGCCGGTTCGGCTACGGCCACGCGGCCGACGACCTGCGTCTCGACATCCCGCGCGGCGCGGCACTGCGCGACGTGCCGGGCGCGGAGCGGCACACGGTCCGGGTCGAGGTGGCCTCCCGCGAGCGCCACGGCGAGCTCGTCGACCGCCTGCACCGCGCGGCCGGCGCCGTGCCGACCGGGGAGCCGGGCATCAACCGGCCCGGCTGGGTCACGCGTGAGACCGAGGAGCTGCAGGCCGTCCTCTGGGACGACGCCCCGATCCATCGCGGCGGGCGCGAGTCGCGCCGCATCATCGTCGTCGAGCTCGACGGGGAGCCCCGCGGCTACGTGACGTTCCGGCGCAACCTCTCCTGGGAGCCGACCGGCCCGCGCGGCCAGGTCAGCGCGGGCGAGGTCGTGGCGCTCGACGCCCCGGCGGCCCGCGCCCTGTGGGGCGCGCTGCTGGACCTCGACCTGACCAACGAGGTCAGCCCGTTCATCCTCCCCGTGGACGACGTGATCACGCAGCTCCTCGTGAACCTGCGCGCCGCCGCGCCGCGCACCCCGGACAACCTGTGGGTCCGGCTGGTCGACGTCCCCGCCGCCCTCGCGGGGCGGCAGTACGCCGCCGACGTCGACGTCACGCTCGCCGTGACCGACTCCCGCCTCCCGGCGAACGCCGGCGTGTACCGGCTCCGGGCGGAGGCGTTCGGGCCGGCAGCGGTGGAGCGGGTCGACCCGGAGTTCGAGGCGCCCGACCTGTCGCTCGACGTCCGCGAGCTGGGCGCCGCCTACCTCGGGGGCACGTCGCTCGCGACGTTGGCAGCGGCGGGCCTCGTCACGGTGCATCCCCGGCCCGGGCAGCGGCCCGGCGTGCTGGCCCGCGCGAGCACCGCGTTCGGCTGGCCGGTCGCGCCGGGCGCGTCCTGGGTGTTCTGATGCCGGCGTTCTCCGCGGTGGTCACCGGAGACGCGTGGCGCGCCGAGGCCGAGTCCTGGGTCGCCGACGTCGTCGCACGACGGGGCCACGAGGTGACGTCCGTCGCGCAGCCGCGGGTGCGCCCGTGGTCGACCCAGCTCGCGGTCGAGACCACAGGCGGACGTCTCTGGTTCAAGGCGGGCTGTGCGGCGATGACGTTCGAACCCGGGCTCCAGACGCTCCTGGCCCGGCTGGTGCCCCACGAGGTGGACGGTCCGGTCGCCGCCGCGCCCGACCGGGGCTGGATGCTCACCGTGGACCGGGGCAGCACCCTGGCCGACTCGCACGAGCCCGTCCTCGACGACTGGGTCTCCGTGCTGCGGACCTGGGCCCGCCTCCAGCGGCACGTCGCGCAGCATGCGGACGAGGCACAGGACACCGGGCTGCCCGACCGCGCGCCGCAGGGGACCGCGGACCGGTTCGGCGCGATGCTGGACCGCCTCGCCACCCTCCCGCCGGGCCATCCGGCCCGGCTCGCGGACGACGTCGCGGCGCGTCTGCGCGAGGCGTACCCGGTCGTCGAGCGCGCGTCCGGCACGCTGGGGGCGGGCCCCTTCCCGACGTCGCTGCAGCACGGCGACCTGCATCCGGGCAACGTCTTCGTGGTCGACGGGGACCTGCGGGTCTTCGACTTCGGCGACGCCCAGTGGGCACACCCGCTGGAGACGCTCATGGTGCCGCGGGCGGTCGTGGAGCACGACGGCCAGGTGCCCTGGGAGCCGGTCCAGGCCGCGTTCCTCGCGGAGTGGGACGTACCCCTCGACGCCGGAGCGCTCGACGAGCTGCTGCGTGCCGCCGCGGTGACCCACGCGGTCAACCGCTCGTCGTCGTGGTGGGACGCCCTCGGCGAGGCCTCCGACGCGGAGTGGGCGGACTGGGGTGAGGCGCCCGCCCGCCACCTCGCGCGGGTGCTCGACGAGGTGGCGCGCGATCAGGCCTGACAGGTACCGCACCAGAACAGGTTGCGGCCCGCCAGCTCCTTGACCAGCACCGGCGACCCGCACACCCGGCAGGCCAGCCCGTCGCGGTGGTACACGTAGAAGGCCTGGTCGGAGGGCACCGACCCCGGCGAGCCGTCGGTGTTCTGCCGGGTCCGGCCGCGGCCGGGCGCCGGGACGGGCTCGGCGCCGCCGTCCGCCCGGTCCGCCGGTCGCGTCGTGACGATCGCGCCCCGGTCGGCGCCGTCGCGCATGAGGACCACGAGGTCGTCCCAGATCGCGCGGACGGCCGCGGCGGGCACGTCGCGCCCCGGGCGCAGCGGGTCGACGCCGGCGCGGAACAGCACCTCGGCGCGGTAGATGTTCCCGACGCCGGCGACGACGGCCTGGTCCATGAGCTGCTGCCCGATCGTCACGCGCGACCGGCCCACGGCGGCCACGAACGCGTCGGGGTCGCCGTCGTCCCGGATGGGGTCGGGGCCCAGCCGGGCCTCGACCGCCTTCTTCTCGTCGGCGGTGATCACCTCGCACGCCGTCGGACCCGTGAGGTCGGCCACGGCGTGCGCGCCGAGCAGGCGCACGCGCACCTGCCCGCGCGGCTCGGGCACCTCCCAGGCGTCGGACGGCGCCGCGTCCGTCGGCAGAACGTCCGGGCCGGGCGGCGCCGGCACCGAGTCCCGCTCCCCGATCCGGCGCCGGGGCGCGCCGATCGCGTGCGCGACCTCGGGTGCGTCCGGGGCGCCGGCGAACGTCCACGCGCCGTACAGCCCGAGGTGCGTGCGCAGCCACAGGACGTCGGCCGCGCGGGAGCCGGCGGCGGCAGCACCCGGCGCGTCGGCCGCCGCGAAGCCCAGGAAGAGCTGCTTGCCCCAGGCCTCGCTCGCCACCAGACGGCGGCCGTCGAGCACGGCCGCGCCGTCCGCGAACCGCCCCTGCGGGCTGCTCACCAACAGGACCTGCCCCGCGAACAGCGACGAGAACGTCCGCGCGAGGCGGTGGACGGTGTGCCCCTCAGGCACGCTTGCTCTCGTACTCGGCGAGCTGGTCGATGCGGCGCTGGTGCCGCGCGTCGCCGCTGAACGGCTCGGCCACGAAGGCCTCGACGAACGACGTCGCCTCCTCCACGGAGTGCATGCGCCCGCCCACGGCGATCACGTTCGCGTCGTTGTGCTGGCGGCCCAGCCTCGCGGTCTCCAGCGACCAGGCGAGCACCGCCCGGACCCCGGTCACCTTGTTGGCGGCGATCTGCTCGCCGTTGCCCGATCCACCGATCACGATGCCGAGCGAGCCCGGCTCGGCCACGACGGCCTCACCGGCGGAGAGGCAGAAGGACGGGTAGTCGTCCTGGGGGTCGAGCTCGTGGGCACCGTGGTCGACGACCTCGTGCCCGGCCGCGGTGAGATGGCCCACCAGGTGCTGCTTGAGGTCGTACCCGGCGTGGTCGGCGGCGATGTGGAGACGCATGGCCCCATCTTCCCTCATGCACGAGGTCCACGTTGCGTACGCTGGCGCAATGACCACCGACGCCACGGGACTCACGTCGGGGATCGACCTCGACGCGCTCGACCCCGCAACCCGACCGCAGGACGACCTGTACCGCCACGTGAACGGGAGGTGGATCGACGGGCACGAGATCCCCGCCGACCGCGCGATGGACGGGGCGTTCCGCGCTCTCTACGACCAGGCCGAGGTGCACGTCCGGGAGATCATCCAGGACGCGCCCACCGGCTCCACGATCGGCGACCTGTACGCGAGCTTCATGGACACCGAGCGCATCGCCGAGCTCGGCACGACACCCCTGGACGAGGACTTCGCCCTGATCAAGGACGCCGGGGACGCCGCCGCGCTGACCCGCGCGCTGGGTGCGCTGCAGCGCACGGGCGGCACCGCCGGCGTGCGCTTCTGGGTGGACAACGACGCGTCCGACCCGGAGAAGTACGTCGTCTACCTGCGGCAGTCCGGGCTCGGCCTGCCCGACGAGGCGTACTACCGCGAGGAGCAGTACGCCGAGCTGCGCAAGAAGTACGTGCCGCACGTGGCCCGGATGCTGGGCTTCGCCCCGGTCCAGGAGACGTGGGGCATCACGCCCGAGGACGCCGCGCAGCGCGTGTACGACGTCGAGAAGCAGCTCGCCGGCCACCACTGGGACGTGGTGCGCGACCGCGACGCGACGCTCACCTACAACCCGATGACGCTGGCCGCGCTCGTCGACTCCGCGCCGGGCTTCGACTGGGTGGCCTGGGCCGAGGCGCTGGGCGTGCCGGCCGGGTCGTTCGACGACATCGTGGTGCGCGAGCCCGACTTCGCGACCGGGTTCGCCGCCCTCTGGAGCGAGCTGTCGCTGCTCGACTGGCAGCTCTGGATGACGTACCACGTGGTCAGCGCCCGGGCGCCGTACCTCACCGACGAGATCGTCGAGGCCAACTTCGACTTCTACGGCCGCACCCTCACCGGAGCGCAGGAGGTGCGCGAGCGTTGGAAGCGCGGCGTGGCGCTGGTCGAGGGCGCGCTCGGCGAGGTCGTCGGCGCGGAGTACGTCGCGCGGCACTTCCCGCCGTCGAACAAGGCCCGGATGGACCGCCTCGTGGAGGCGCTGGTCGCCGCCTACCGGGAGTCGATCGAAGGCCTCGACTGGATGACCGACGAGACCAAGGCGAAGGCGCTGACCAAGCTGGAGAAGTTCACCCCCAAGGTGGGCTACCCGGTGCGCTGGCGCGACTACTCGGGCCTGGAGGTGGACGCCGCCGACGTGGTCGGCAACGTGCGCCGCTCCAACGCGTTCGACCAGGACTACGAGCTGGCCAAGATCGGCAAGCCGCTGGACCGCGACGAGTGGTTCATGACGCCGCAGACCGTCAACGCCTACTACAACCCGGGCATGAACGAGATCGTGTTCCCCGCGGCGATCCTGCAGCCCCCGTTCTTCGACCCCGAGGCGGACGACGCCGTGAACTTCGGCGGGATCGGCGGCGTCATCGGGCACGAGATCGGGCACGGGTTCGACGACCAGGGCTCCAAGTACGACGGCGACGGCCGACTCGAGGACTGGTGGACCGACACCGACCGGACCGAGTTCGAGAAGCGCACGAGTGCGCTGATCGCGCAGTACGACGCGTTCCGGCCGGCGCAGCTGGCGGCGTCCGCCGTCGGCGAAGGTGCAGGTACCGCAGGGGAGGCCGCCGCGGAGGGCCACGTCAACGGCAGCCTGACCATCGGCGAGAACATCGGCGACCTGGGCGGGCTGTCGATCGCGATCAAGGCCTACCGGATCGCGCTCGGCAAGCCGCTGGACGAGGCGCCCGTCGTGGACGGGCTCACCGCCCTGGAGCGGATCTTCCTCGGCTGGGCCCAGGTCTGGCAGTCCAAGGGCCGCGACGAGGAGGTGCTCCGCCGCCTCGCGACGGACCCGCACTCCCCCAACGAGTTCCGCTGCAACGGCGTGGTGAGCAACGTGGACGAGTTCTACGCGACCTACGACGTCCAGCCGGGCGACGCGCTCTACCTGGCCCCGGAGGACCGGGTCCGCATCTGGTAGTCGCCCCTCACCCTTGAGGCCCGGGTTTCTTCGCTTTGAGATGGCTCAAAGCGAAGAAACCCGGGCCTCAAAGGTGAGCGGAGGTCCAGCCGCCGGCGTCAGGCGTCCTTGGCCTGGGCCTTCAGCGCCCGCTCCGTGCCCGCCAGGGCCTCGACGACCAGACGGCGCAGCGCCGGGGCCGCGTCCGCGTTCGTCTCCAGCCACGCCGCGGTGGCGTCCCGCAGCTCCGACGAGGCCAGCGGGGCCGGGTAGAAGCCCTCGATGATCTCCTCGGCGATGTGGTAGCTGCGCTCGTCCCACACCTTGAGCACGGCGTCCAGGTAGGGCTGCACGACGTCGGCCAGCGGGGCCGGGTCGTTCACGTGCAGGAACCCGAGGCCGGTGTTCCGGATGATCGCGTTCGGCACGTCGGCGGCGTCCACCACCGAGGACAGCGCGGCCAGCTTGCCCTCGACCGTGGGCTTGGCGGCCCGGGCGCGCGCGGCGGACTGGCGGCCCGTCGCGGTGTCGTCGGCGGCCAGCGTGGTGTCGATCTCCGCGTCGCCCGCCGCGCCGTTGAGCACCAGGCCCTCCAGCAGCTCCCAGCGCAGGTCGGTGTCGATCTCCAGCCCGTCGAGCGCGACCGAGCCGTCCAGCAGCCCGGACAGCGTGGCCACGTGCGCGGGCGTGGAGGCCACGTGCGCGAAGAACTTCACGAGCTGGAACTGCGTGTCCGAGGCGGCCTCGGCGTCGCCCACCAGGGACCAGAGCGTGTCGCCCACTTCCGCGAGCGTCTCCGCACGGGCCGACGGCGCCACGAACTGCTTGGCGGCCAGCACCATCTGGTTGAGCGTGGTGCGCAGCGTGGTCGACTCGGTCTCGCCGGCGATGCCGCCCAGCACGAGCTTCACGTACTCCGACGCCGGCACCTCGCCGTCGCGCACCGCGTCCCAGACCGAGCCCCACACCAGGGAGCGGGCCAGCGGGTCCGCGATGTCGGCCAGGTGCTCCAGCGCCACCGCGAGCGAGGCCGGGTCGAGCCGGATCTTCGCGTACGCGAGGTCCGCGTCGTTGAGCAGCACGAGGGCCGGGCGGTCGAGCTCGACGAGCTCCTTCACGTCCGTCCGGGCGCCGTCGACGTCGACCTCGACGAAGTGGGTGCGCGCGAGCTCCCCGGCGTCGGACAGGCTGTAGAAGCCGATGCCGAGGCGGTGCGGGCGGATCGTGGGCCACTCGGCAGGGGCCGTCTGCTCGACGACGAACGACATGATGCGGCCGTGGCTGTCCGTCTCGATGACGGGGCGCAGCGTGTTCACGCCCGCGGTCTCCAGCCAGAGCTTGGACCAGGCCTTGAGGTCGCGGCCGCTGGTGGCCTCGAGCTCGGTCAGCAGGTCCGGCAGCTCCGTGTTGCCCCACGCGTGCTTGCCGAAGTAGGCGGAGACGCCCGCGACGAAGGCGTCCCGGCCCACCCAGGCCACGAGCTGCTTGAGCACCGAGGCGCCCTTGGCGTAGGTGATGCCGTCGAAGTTGACCTGGACGTCCTCCAGGTCCTTGATCTCCGCGACGATCGGGTGCGTGGACGGCAGCTGGTCCTGCTTGTAGGCCCAGGACTTCTCCATCGCGGAGAACGTGGTCCAGGCCGCCTCCCACTCCGTGGCCTCGGCCGTGGCGAGCGTCGAGGCGTACTCGGCGAACGACTCGTTGAGCCACAGGTCGTTCCACCACTTCATGGTGACCAGGTCGCCGAACCACATGTGCGCCAGCTCGTGCAGGATCGTCACGACGCGGCGCTCGCGCACGGCCTCGGTCACCTTGGAGCGGAACACGTACGACTCCGTGAAGGTCACGCAGCCCGCGTTCTCCATGGCGCCCATGTTGTACTCGGGCACGAAGAGCTGGTCATACTTGGTGAACGGGTACGGCACGCCGAACGTCGACTCGTAGAACTCGAAGCCCTGGCGGGTCTTCTCGAAGATGTAGTCGGCGTCGAAGTGCGCCGACAGCGACTTGCGGCAGAACGCGCCGAGCGGGATCTCGCGGCCGTCCGACGACGTCAGCGACGAGCGGACCACCGCGTACGGGCCGGCCACCAGCGCCGTGATGTAGGTCGAGATGCGGCCCGTGGGCTCGAAGGTCCACGTGGCGGCCTCGACACCGGCCTCGGTGGCGTGCTGCGCCGCGGTCGGCTCCGGCGTCGGCTCGTTGCTCACGACCTCCCACGCGGCGGGCGCGGTGACCGTGAACTGGAACGTGGCCTTGAGGTCGGGCTGCTCGAAGCAGGCGAACACGCGGCGCGCGTCCGGCACCTCGAACTGGGTGTAGAGGTACACCTCGCCGTCCACGGGGTCCACGAAGCGGTGCAGGCCCTCGCCCGTGTTCGTGTAGCCGCAGTCGGCGACGACGACGAGCTCGTTGTCCGCGGCCAGCCCGTCCAGGGCGATCCGCGAGTCGGCGAACACGGCGGCGGGGTCCAGCTCGCGGCCGTTCAGCGTCACGGACCGCACGGCCGGTGCGACGAGGTCGACGAAGGTCGCGGCACCCTCGGTCGCGGTGAAGCGCAGCGTCGTGGCGGACGCGAAGGTCTCCGGACCAGTGGTCAGGTCCAGGGCGATCTCGTACGACTCGACCGATACCACGCCGGCTCGTTCGACCGCCTCGGCGCGGGTCAGGTTCTCTCCGGGCACGGGCCCTCCACGTCTGTCTGCTCATGGGCACCAAAGGCGCCCAGCGCGTCCGAATAACGCGCTTTATCGGTTGGCTTCTCGTCCGGTGTGTGAACTACCTGCGACGACTCGTCGATCATGCCACGCAGGAGTAACAGCGAGTAACGCCTTTGTGTACGATCGACCGCGGTCGCCCAGACCGACCGATTTGAGCTGAGGAGTTGCCCGATGTCCGGCACTGTGCCGCCCCCGCCACCGCCACCGGGCGGCAGCCCTGACGAGGAGCCCACCGCTCCCCTTCAGGAGCAGCACCCCGCCACCATGCCCACGCCTGTCCAGCAGGCGCCGGTGCAGCGTGTCTCGGCGGCGACGCGCAAGCCGCCCGCCATCTCGCCGACCAACCAGTTCGCCCAGGCCGTCACCCCCGCGCCGGCTGCACCGGGTGCTCCCATGGTGCAGTCCGTGCAGCGCGGCGGCGACCCGACGATGCAGCAGCAGTACTACCCCGAGCAGTACCAGCAGGGGTACGCGGCGCCGCAGGGCGGGCAGTACAACCAGGGTCAGTACCAGCAGGGTGGGCAGTACCAGCAGCAGCCCGGGCAGTACCAGCCGCCCGCGCAGTACCAGCCGCAGGGCTACGACCAGTACGGCCAGCCCGTCTACGCGGGCCAGCCGGGCGGTTACGAGCCCGAGCCCCCGCGCCGCAAGCTCAGCCCCGGCTGGATCGCGTTCATCGCCCTGGACGTGCTGCTCGTGATCGCCGCGATCGTGTTCGCCGTGAACCTGCTCGGCTCCCCCGACACCTCCGCCTCGGGCGGCGGTGAGTCCCCGGCCGCCGAGCAGTCGGCCGAGCCGGAGGCCGAGGAGGGCCTGGAGACGGACGGCGGGGCCGGCGTCGAGACGTTCGCCGCGCCGTCGCTCAACATCACCTGCACCATCTCGGCCGACGCCGCGACGTGCGGCATCGCGGAGCTCACCCAGAAGCCCGCGCCCGACGCCTCGTGCGACGGTGCGTCCGGCTACGTGGCGAAGGTCGACCCGAGCGGCAACGTGACGCAGCCGTGCGTGAGCAAGAACGACCAGCCCAAGAAGGCCAAGGGCGACGTCGCGATCCTCGACTACGGCCAGACCAAGAAGGCGCACGGCTTCACGTGCGCCAGCGCGGACACGGGCATGACCTGCGTGGCCGACGCGACGGGCAGCGGCTTCTCGATCGCCCGCGCGGGCATCGGCTCGGCCTGACCCGCACCACCCGGTATCGGGAAGTGCGCATCGACCCAGTCGCCGGGCCCGGAACTCACGTGGTTCCGGGACGAGCGTCAGCCCGCCCACCCAGGCGCCGAACGCGTTCCCGATGTTGAACGCGGC